>CAZCOV010000195.1:5049-11973 GCA_964499975.1 uncultured Thermoanaerobaculia bacterium | reverse complement strand
GCCAGAATGGGAAGTTATTGATGCGTCGACCCTTACCGCGGGCGCGGTTGGACGGCGAGGTACTGGCCTGGCCAGGGCTGCTCCCAGCACTCGTACTTTTTGGCCGCGTGGAGGGTGAGGTAGGGGTCTTCGAGGTGCGGCCGAGCCAGCACTGCGAGGTCGGCGCGGCCAGCGGCGATCACGGTGTTGGCATGGTCGGCGTCGAGGAGCGCGCCCACGGCCATTACCGGAATCTCGGCTTCAAAGCGGATTTTCTCCGCAAAGGGGACCTGGTACATCCGACCGTAGACCACTTGCGACTCGGGGGAATTGCCCCCAGACGAAACGTCGATCGCGTCGCACCCCGCGCGCTTGAGCCAGCGGGCGACGGCAACCGCTTCTTCCGGCGTGGTGCCGCGGCCGTCCGGCAGCCAATCGCTGGCGGAAATGCGCACGGTGATGGGCTTGGCTTCAGGCCACACCGCGCGCATCGCGGAAAACACCGCGAGCGGGAAGCGACAGCGGTTTTCGAGACTGCCCCCGTAAGCGTCCTGGCGCTGGTTGGCGAGCGGCGAGATGAAGCTCGAAAGCAAGTAGCCATGGGCCATGTGGACTTCGATCAGGTCGAAACCCGCCTCGTCCGCCCACCGGGTGGCGCGCACAAAGGCCGCGATCACACTTTCCATGTCGGCTTCGTCCATGGCTTTGGGCGCTGGCCAGTGGGGATAAAAACCGAGCGCGGACGGCCCCAGGGTAGTCCAGGCGCCTTCCTCCGGCCGCAAGGGGACGTCCTCGCCGGTCCAGGCATGGTGGACCGAGCCCTTGCGGCCAGCGTGCGCCAGCTGGATGCCGATCTTGGCCGGAGTGTGCTGATGGACAAAATCGACGATCCGCTGCCAGGCGCGGACATGCTCTTCCCGGTACATGCCGGTGCAACCCGGAGTGATCCGGCCGGTGGGCAAGACATTGGTCATTTCGCTGATGACCAAACCTGCACCGCCCACCGCCCGGCTGCCGAGGTGGACCAGGTGCCAGTCATCAGGCGTGCCGTCTTGGGCGGAGTACTGGCACATCGGGCTGACCACGATGCGGTTGGCGAGCTCGAGACCGCGCAGCCGAAAGGGCGTGAAGATCGGCGGCGGTGCGGGCCTGCGCGCCGGTTCGTCGGCCGCCGGTACGCCGGCCGCCGGTACGCCGGCCGCCGGTGCGCCGGCCGCCGGTACGCCGGCTTGCTCGGCGAGCAGTTGGTCGAGTTGGGTGACCAGCTCAGGGTCGCGGGCTTTCAAGTTGTCATACGTGATCCGCTTGGAGCGGGTCATCAAGTTGAACTGGAACTGGAACGGATGCTGGTGGATGTAACGGGCAGAGTTTTCGAACCACTCCAGGCTGGTCTGCGCGGCTTTTTGCAGGCGGATCACTTCGGGACGGCGGACTGCGTCGTAAGTGGCAAGCACCTGGGGTACGTCGCGCGTGCCCTGCTCGGCAAATGTCTTGGCGAGGACGATTGCGTCTTCCATCGCCAGCTTGGTGCCCGAGCCGATCGAGAAGTGCGCGGTGTGCGCGGCATCGCCGATCAACAGGACGTTCTGGTGATGCCAGGTCGCGCAGCTGACCGTGGGAAACGTGCGCCACAGCGAACGGTTGGTGAACAGGCGGCAGCCTTCGAGGTATTCGCCGAAGAGCTCTTCGCAAAAAGCCACGGTGTCGTCCTCGCTCGCTGAGTCGAGCCCGGCGCGTCGCCAGACGTCTTCCTGGCATTCGACGATCCAGGTGCTGAGCCGGTCTTCGAAGGGGTAGGCGTGGACTTGAAAGAGGCCGCTCGCGTGCTCTTTGAAAATGAACGTGAAGGCGCTGAGCGGCTTGTCCGTCCCCAGCCAGCAGAACTTGCACTGCCGCCAGTCGAGGTGAGGCTGGAAATGCGCGGCGAGCTGTTGCCGCACCATGCTGTTGACGCCGTCGCTGGCGAGGATGAGGTCAGCATCGGCAAAAGCTGTGAGGTCTTGCACTTCGTTTTCGAATTCGAGTTCGACCCCCAAACGCAAAGCGCGTTCCTGCAAAATGAGGAGCAGCTTTTGCCGCGAGATCGCCGCAAATCCGTGGCCGCGCGACCACATCAAGGTGTCGCGGAAGTAGGTCTTGATGTCGCGCCAGGATTTGAAATTGGCGGTGATCTGGGCGTAAGTTTCCGCGTCCGCTGCTTCAAAGTGGGAGAGGGTCTCGTCGGAAAAGACCACGCCCCAACCATAGGTGTCGTCCGGGCGGTTGCGTTCGAGCACAGTGATCTTGGCGTACGGATTGGCTTTTTTCATCAAGATCGCGAAATAAAGGCCCGCGGGTCCGCCGCCGATGCAAACGATGTTCATCACTCGGTCTCCGCACCCTGGGGCTCCCAGGGCGGTGGGGTGAGACGGCGTTTGCCGTCGCGCGAAAGCTCCAGCCCAGGCGTTTCAAGGTCGAGGCGATCCCAGAGCTGGCAAGTGACCTGCTTGTGTTTTTGGTCCAACCCTTCGCAGTAATTCGAGTACACACAGCGCCGGATCAGCGCTCCGCGACCCAGACGCATTTTGCGAAACCAGTCCGGGTCGGCGAGGGACTGGCGCGCGGCCGCAATGATATCGGCATCCCCGCGTTTTAAGATGTCCTCGGCTTGCTGAAAGTCGCAGATTCCGCCGCTGAGGACGATCGGCGTGGTCAGGCCGGCAGCTTGCACCCCGCGGCGAATTGCGCTCACCGCCGGCACGTTGCGGCCGAAGGGTCCACGTTCGTCCGAAATTGCGGTCGGCATGCATTCGTAGCCGCTGGGGCCAGTGTAAGGGTAGGCAGCTTCGCCGATTTTGGGTTGTTTGGCGTCTTCGAATTTGCCTCCGCGCGACAGCGACAGAAAATCCATGCCGGCGCGCGCCAGCTCGACCGCGAAAAACGTCGCGTCGGAAACCGTGCTGCCGCCGACAATGCAGTCTTCGCTCAAGAAGCGACAGCCGACGGTAAAACGTGGGCCGGTTGCGCCCGCGTCCAAGCGGTCGCGCACCGCCGCCAGGACTTCGAGCGGCAGGCGCACCCGCGCTTCCCGCGTGCCGCCGTAGCCGTCGTCGCGGGTGTTGCAGGCGGACAAGAACGAGGCCAGGGTGTAGGCATGGGCGTAGTGGAGCTCAACCCCAGCAAAGCCCGCACTTCGCGCGCGCTGGGCCGCGTCGGCAAAAAGTCCGGGCAAGACTTGGGGCAAGTCGCGGATATGCGGCAGTTCGAGGTCGGTGACGCGTTCGCGTTCCCCGAAGTGCAGGGCTTCGAGTTCGCGCGGGCTGAGCACGCTGGCGAGTTCGGCGGGTGGCAGCTGGAGCAGGTGGGCGCGGAGCGCCTCGTCGGAGCGGCCGGGCAAGGCAGCGCGATGATGGTCGGTCAAGCGCAAGAACTGGCGGAAGAACTTCTCGGGCTCCGGACGTTTGCGGATGCGCAAGAAGTCGATCAGCTGGATGAACAAGCGGGTCCGGCCTTGGCTCGCGCGCTCGACCGTGCGCACCAACTGCTTAAGGCCGGGAAGAAAGCGGTCGTGACCGATGCGCAGCAGTGGACCGCTGGGGATGTCGCGGATTCCCGTGGCTTCGACCACCAGCGCGCCGGGCTGCCCCTGGGCGAAGCGTTCGTACCAAGCCAAGACTTGCGGGGTGACCAGCCCGTCCTCGGTAGCCCGCCAAGGCACCATTGCCGGCACCCAGGTGCGTTCGCGGAGTGGACACGACCCCACCCGAATCGGCTGGAACAAGAGGGCCTGCTGGGCGGCCTCACGGGTCGGCCAATGGGCTTGCGGCAAGGGATGCCGGATGCGTTCGGGTGGCTTCCACATGGTCAGTTTTCAAGTCCGCATCAAGTCGGTGTCGGGCGCAGTAGCTGGCGTGCGATGACCAGCCGCTGGATTTCGGTCGAACCTTCGTAAATGCGCAACGCGCGCACGGCGCGGTAGAGCAGATCCACCGGGTGCTCGACCAGGACCCCGCGTCCACCGAGGATCTGGACGGCATCGTCGATGATGCGCTGGGCCGCTTCGGTCGCATAGGACTTGGCCATGGCCGACTCCAGGGTGACGCGGCTGGCCCCACCGTCAGCCGCCCAGGCCGCGCGAAAAGTCAAAAGCCGGGCGGCTGTAAGTTCGGTCGCCATGCGCGCCAGCTTGTCTTGGATCAGCTGGAACTCGGCGAGCGGCTGCCCGAACTGGTGGCGCGTCTGGGCGTGAGCCAGGGCTTCCGTCAAAGCCCGCTGGGCCAGACCACAGGCGGCGGCTGCCACCGTCGCGCGCAAGCGGTCGAGGGTGCGCATGCCGAGCTTGAACCCCTCACCTTCGGCTCCGAGCCGCTGGCTGGCCGGCACCCGACAGCCGGTAAAAGCGATTTCGCCCAGCGGGTGGGGGGCTGACAGGATTTGCGGGCGCACGAAAGAAAAGCCTGGACGGTCGGCCTCGACCACGAAGCAACTCAGACCGCGGTGTCCAGCTGCCGGGTCGGTGACCGCGAACACGGTGTAAAAGTCCGCGATACCAGCGTTCGAAATGAAGCTCTTGTGACCGTCGAGCAGGTAGTCCGCGCCTTCCCGGCGCGCACTGGTGCGAATGCCCGAAACGTCGGAACCGGCGGTCGGCTCGGTCATGGCAAAAGCGGCCATGAATTGTCCGCTCACCACGGGTGCCAAGAAACGCGTTTGCAGCTCTGGGCTGCCGGCGAGCGCGATCGGCAGCGAACCCAGGCACTGCAGCGCAAAGACCTCGTCGGCCAAGGGTGATGCCGCGGCCAAGGCCTCCCGGATCAAGCAGCAAGCGCGAAGGTCGGGAGCACCCGGTCGGCCGCCGCAAGTTTCGGGGATGGCGTGACCACAAAGGCCCGCTTGGCCGAGCCGGGCGAGGATCTGACGCGCTTGCGCGCGGCCGGCGGGGTCATCGGCCGGCGGTTTCAATGGCGCGATTTGACTGCACGCAAAATCTTCGACCTCTTGGCTCAGCGCAAAATGGTGGGGCGCGAGAAAAGCGCGGATGGCGTCGACGTCGGGCATGGCGGGTCAGGCTCCTTCGGCTTCAGCCTACCACCCTCCGCTGTGGTCGCAAAGTTTTCCTATTGAAATATCAGCAACAATCAATATATCTTGTGACCTTATATTTTTCCGTTGTCGCTGCGAACCCTAATCTAGCGGGCAGGTCCGGATCGAAGAATCGTAGAGGTTCCGGCTCGCCAACCGGCTTGCCAACGGCTCGCCAACCGGCTCGCCAACCGGCTCGCCAGGGTCTGAGGATGCTCCTCGGACCTCAACCGCTTCGCTGCCTCAGCGAACGCAACGGAGGAAATATGGGGAAGAAGTTGTTCGCAGGAAAGCGCACGCTGGCGTTTGGGCTGGCGCTGCTCTTAAGCTGGGCGTTGACCAGCACCGTTTTGGCTCTGGATCCCAAACAAGGTTCCTACCTCAGCACCTATGAATTTTTCCTGCCCGAGCTCTACTTGAGCAGTGCCAACACGCCGATTGAAGAGG
Source organism: uncultured Thermoanaerobaculia bacterium (assembly GCA_964499975.1). Lineage (GTDB taxonomy): Bacteria > Acidobacteriota > Thermoanaerobaculia > Multivoradales > J023 > CAZCOV01. The sequence continues at coordinate 6,486 of CAZCOV010000195.1, read as the reverse complement.
CGATGGACCTGCCCAATCGTGCGGCCTGGGACAGCTTTCTCAATGCCCGGGCAGCAGAAGGCAAGGACGTGCGCGGGTTCATCGACCCGCGGTCTGGAGCAGCGACCAACATCCTGGGCTCCTTTCCCTTGATTCCCGGACGGGGAATCGGCAACCAGGTCTCGTTGGCCGAACTGGGCACCCGCCTCGGCCGTGAAGTCAGCCAGGTCGATCGCCAGGCCGTGGCCGACGCCGTGCTGGGCTTCATCCGTCAACACCAGACCATTCTCGCCGTCGACCTCGATCAGCTGGGCAAGGCCAAGGCGGAGCAGGTTAACTCCGATTTGTGGCAAGTCAGCATTCCCCAGACCTTCAAGGGGATCCCGGTGCGCTATGGCCGGATCGCTGCCACGATCAACCATGGCAACCTGGTGCTCCTCGGCAGCGAGCAGTGGGGACCCGTGCGGGGACTCTCGCCGGTTGCCAAGATCAGCGCGGCCGAAGCGCAAAAAGCGGGCTTCGACTACATCGGCGGCATGACCTTGATCGACGAGTTCGTGCGCAAGCCCAGCCTCGAAATCGTCCCGGTCGCACCGCAGGAACATCAAAGCGGCGAGACCTTTGCCGGTCCGGTCGGCCAGGGCTATCGCCATCGCTTGGTGTGGACCTTTGCTTTTCAACGGCCGCCCGAGCAGGAAACCTTTGAAGTCATGGTCGACGCGCACAGCGGTGAAGTGATCGCTTTCCAGGACATCAACCACTATGCGGCTGAGCAGATCAAGGGTGGGGTTTATCCCAACACCAGCACCGACATTTGCCCCACGCCGGAGACCTGCGGCACCATGCAGAGCGGCTGGCCCATGCCGTTTGCTGATACGGGGCTGGCGTCGCCCAACGACGTCACGACCAGCGCTGGCATTTTCAATTACCCCGGTGGGACCGTGACCACGACTTTGACCGGCAAATACGTCGACATCTTCGACAACTGCGGCACGATCACCAACAGCTCGACCAGCGGGACCCTCGATCTCGGCGGCACCAACGGCCAGCACGACTGCACCACGGGCGGTGGGTCCGCCGGCAATACTCCGGCTTCGCGCACCGCTTTTTATGAGGTCAACAAGATCGCCGAGTTGGCGCGCGGCTGGCTGCCGACCAACACCTGGCTGCAGAGCCGCTTGACCACCAACGTCAACATCAACTTGACCTGCAACGCGTTCTGGAGCACCACCAGCCAGAACATCAACTTCTACCGTTCCGGTGGTGGCTGCCGCAACACCGGCGAACTCGCGGGCGTGTTCGACCACGAGTGGGGTCATGGTCTTGACGACAACGATGCCAACGGTAGCCTCTCCAACACCAGCGAAGCCTATGCCGACATCGCCGCGATTTACCGCTTGCAGACTTCGTGCGTCGGCCATGGCTTCAATGACACGACCGGTACGGTGACTTGCGGCC
>CAZCOV010000195.1:0-5039 GCA_964499975.1 uncultured Thermoanaerobaculia bacterium | reverse complement strand
GACGGCACGGGCAAGAACCGCAACGAAGCGCAAGTCGGGGCCGCGGTCTGTTGTACCGACTGCTCGGGCGTGCGCGACGCCGACTACGCCAAGCACGTACCCAACACGCCGGCGACCGCGCTCGGCTTCGTCTGCAACTCGTGCAGCTCCTCGACCGGTCCATGCGGTCGGCAAGTCCACTGTGCCGCCGCGCCTCCCCGGCAAGCCGCTTGGGATCTGGCGACCCGCGACTTGACCGCGCCGCCGTTTAACCTCGACAGCCAGACCGCGTTCATTTTGGGCAACAAGCTGTTCTACCAGGGCAGTGGCAACATCGGCACCTGGTACACCTGCACCTGCGGCTCGTCCTCGAACGGTTGCGGTTCGACCAACGCCTATTTGCAGTGGCTGGCCGCGGACGACGACGACGGCAACGTCAACAATGGCACTCCGCACATGTCCGCGATCTTTGCCGCTTTTGATCGGCACGGCATCGCCTGCTCGACGCCGACCGTGCAAAACAGTGGCTGCAGCGGTGCGCCGACCACCGCACCGTCGCTCTCTGCGAGCACGGGTTCTTCGGGTGTCGCGTTGACTTGGGGCGCGGTCTCTGGCGCCAGCAAGTACTGGGTGTTCCGCACCGAAGGTCATGCCGGCTGCAACTTTGGCAAAGCGCTGATCGCAGAAGTCACGGCAACCAACTACACCGATCCCTTTGTTGCCGCAGGACGGGACTACCACTACAACGTGGTGGCGGTTGGCACCTCGTCCGCATGCTTCTCGCCGGCCTCGACTTGCGTCACCGTCACGCCGACGATTTCGCCCATCCCGCCGCCTCCGCCGCCGACCTGCCAGCCAATCGGCGCCAGCTGCACCAGCAACAGCCAGTGCTGTTCCAACAAGTGCCGGGGCACTGCCGGCGCCAAGACCTGCCGCTGATCTAGCTCTGGTTGTTACCCCCCAGGCCGGGACCTTGATGGGTTCCGGCCTCGTTGGCATCCTTCTGTTCCCGTGCCGAGGTCGACGTCACCGCGGGTCCTGCGGAGGAACGAACGGCGGCGCGTTCAGTCGGTTCTGGCCCAGCACGATCACGGTGCAATGGTTCTGCGCGCGCGTGATGCCGTTGTAGAGCAGCCTTCGCAAATGCTCCGCGCTGCCTTTGACGGTGTGTGGCCAAAGGACAATCACATTCGGAAACTCGCGGTTCTTGGCGCGCCGGATCTTCATGACCAGATGGCCGCGTTCTTGACGGAAGCCCAAACGCGAATGGTTGCGCACGGACTCCCGCACAAACTCGGTCACTTGCGCAGCGGTGAAGATTGCTTGCCCGTGTGCCCGGCGCAGGCGGTCCATGCGGCTGATTGCCTGCGCGATGGGCGCATGTCCAGCCAGCGGCGTCAGAAGCGCACGCAGTTCGGGGCAAGGGGCCGTTTCGGGCAATGTGATCCTAGCCAGCAGCGCATCGGCCTCTTCGTCGTCAAGACGGTCCCATGTAAGTGGATACGGCCCGAAGGTCGCGCCGTTCTTGCGCGTATACTGCTTGGTCTGGACGGTTTCGAGCCCAGCGCGGACAATCACGTTGCCTGCATCGGGCGTGAGAATGACGACCGGGCCTTGGCGCTGCGCAATGTCATTGGCAATCGACCATGCCAGAAGCCCGGGCCTCGCGGGCACGTCCAGGAGCCGGAAGCCAACGCCGTCCCATGTCGTCCTGCCCTTGTAGGGTTTGGCTTTCAGAACGGATTTCACATCGCGGCCTTCGCGCACGGCCAAAGCAGCGACGAGCAAACCCCGCCGTTCTGTGCGCCGGACCTTCGTGAGGCGGTGAGTTTGCCCCGCGCCTTCAAGCCAATCAATGAGCGGCGCGGTGTCGCGTTCATCGTGAAGGCACTGGAATGCGTCCGCCGCCGCGACGATCCGGCAGGATAGCGAAAGCCGTTGAAGGATGCGCAGGCGGTGTTCGTCAAGGTCTTGCGCTTCATCCACCAGAACCAGCGGGAAGCTCCTCGCCACCCATTGGCGGACGCATTCGTGTTCCAGAAGCGATGCGGCTAGCGCGCACGGCTTGTCAAATTCGTTCAGGTCAGAGGTCCTCTCCAGCATCGCTTGCGTAATCAGGCTCCTGCGCCGCGCGGCCAATGTCCGGGCGAACACATCGAACGTTTGGCAATCAAAGCGCCAGCGGAACGCCGGGTTCTCGCCAAGACGCGCGTCCAGGCGGTGGCGCGCACCGTTCATGAAGGTGAGCGCCAACAGTTTACACCCGTCGCCCAGCGCCCCGGCCTGAACGAGCTTTCCCGCGCGGCCCACAAGGCTGTGGGTCTTGCCCGTGCCCGCTGCACCTTCGAAGAAGTCAAACGTCATGCGGCACGAAACCGAAGACGGGCATGGTGGTGGTTGAGTCCGCCGGGATGTGCGTAAAGAGCGGCGTGTTGGCGTTCGCGGAATCGCGCAGCACGTCGCACAAGGCATTGAGCAACAGCGCCGCGCGCTCACGGCAGGCCGCATTGTCCATGAGGATGACGGCGACGCTCTCATGGGTCGGCGCGTAGGATTTCTGGGTGAGCAAATGATCGGTGAGCGTCTGCGTGTCGGCGAATGTCCGGCCGAGCGCGGTTCCCAGCGCGGCCAGCATCGTGGCTTCATCCGCGGCTGCAATCCACGACACCACGTGCTCCATCGCCCAGCCCTGCGGCCAGAACACGACGCAGCGCGGCGGCGGATTGCTGACCTTCACCGCATTGAAGTAGCCGCGCCCCTCGTTGTCCCCGTCCACGAGGATGCAAGGCCGCGTGTGAACGGCGCTGACCAGCGCGAGCGTGTCGGCAATCTTGGCGTCGATGGTCGGCACGATGCCAACGAAGGTGGAGAGAAGCGGCGCGCCCGCCCCGGCGTCCTGCCAGCCTTGATGCAGTTCAAGGGCGGTTTGCAGCGCCTCAAGCCATGCCACGTCCGAAATCCCTTCGGGGATCAGGACGCATTCGTGCATGAGCGCGGCCACGAGCTTCTGCCGCCAAGCATAGAGAAGGTGCTGCTGGTGATTGGTCGGCCGCGCGGGCACCGGGTCCATCAGCGGTTTGGCGTTCAGGACGCCCGCGCGCGTTTGGATGAAAAGTGTGTCGGGAGCCGGAAACATCGCGGCCACGATGGGCGAATGGGTCGTGACAATCGTCTGGTCGCACAGCGCATTGAGTCGGTTGACCAGCCGCTTCTGCTGTGAAGGCTGGATGTGCAGTTCGGGTTCCTCGACGGCCAGCACGAAGGATTGGCCCGTTTCCGCGCGCGCCTTGCCGAACTGCATGAGTAGCAAGAGGCTTTGCAGGGAGACAAGGCCCGTGCCCTGCCGCTGCGAGGGAAGGGTTGGCCCTGTCTCTTGTACGAAATGCGGCACGACGCTTTCCAGAACAGAATCGCTATCCGTTGAGGTCAAACGCAACTCGAGCCTCGGCGCACTGGCCATCAGCGCACGCAACTCGTCATTGGCCGCGCCGACGATCTCGAGCAGTCCCGGCTGCTCTTCTAGCCTCGTCCCGGCCGGTGGAGTCCAGAGACGCTCCCGTTCGGCGCGCACGGCCTGCGCGGGCATGGCCCCGCGCGTCGCCACCACGCGACGGAACAACTCCGAGGAAAAGGAAATCCAGCGGTCCCATGTGCGCGAGGCCGGGACCAGAAAGAAACCCAGCTCTTGGAGCGCCTTGGGGTGAATGGTCCGCAGGTGTGCATCTTCCGCGAACGGATCGCTCAGCGTGGCTTCGTCGTCCACGAAGAAGCGGATCGTCTCAGCTTCCAACTCGTCCAGATCGAACCGCGCCGCAAAGCCGATCTGCACGGCCACGTCCGTATGTTGTGCGTTCTGCGCGGCGCTGAGAGTCTTGGCGTTCGGGTCGAACCATTTCTCGACACCGCGCTCGGCGCTGAACCACGAAGGATGGTGCTGCGGGTCGTTGGGCGTGAAGCCCGTCACAGTAGCGATGCACAGGATGCGCGCGGCTTCATCCGGCGTGCTGCCGTGAAAATCATGCTCGGTGAGGCGGCGCACCAGACGGTCGCGCCCGAAAAGGAGCGCCAGCGCCTCGATGATGGTGGTCTTGCCGTTGTTATTCGGCCCGACCAACACGGCGTGGCGACCCAGCGTAATGTCCGCCGAACGAACGCCCCGGAAGCCGGAGATTTTGAGGCGGACTATATGCATTCAGGTTCCCTCTTGCGGTCGGTGTTATTGATTGGGCGCTATCCTAGCATCCGCCTGCCGAGGCGCTGAGAGTTTCAGTAAACGCATACGATGGCGTGTATTCGGTTCAAGTCTGTGACGGCGGCACGGCCACCACCTAATCTTCATCGTCCTCCAAGACGCGCTGCGCGCACAGCGCCTCGTAGTCTTGCGTGTCGAGCGAGACGGTGAATCGCTTGAGCGAGGCTGGATCGGACATGTATAACGATCCGTATGGATCCATCGGATCGGAGTCTACACAGAAACGCACCAGGATGCACCAGATGAGAAAACAAGTGCGCCAACGCCCTTAGGGTTCTTCGGGTGTCGCGTTGACTTGGGGCGCGGCCTCGACTTGCGTCACCGTCACGCCGACGATTTCGCCCATCCCGCCGCCGCCCCCGCCGACGTGTCAGCCAATCGGCGCCAGCTGCACCAGCAACAGCCAGTGCTGTTCAAACAAGTGCCGGGGCAGTGCCGGCGCCAGACCTGCCGCTGATCTAGCTCTGGTTGTTACCTCCCAGGCCGGGACCTTGATGGGTTCCGGCCTCGGATTTGAACTTACTGGCCAAGTGAGAAGATTCAACGGGTGCATATCCGCCGTCGGGTTGTCGGATATACATACGGAGCAGACGAGTGGTCTGACGCACAATACTATGTTCGCCCCCGTGCTCCCAGCGCGTTGTGGTCCGCAACCGGCTTCGCCCGTTGCTCCGTCTGCCTCCTTCAAAGGGACGACGCGAGCCGCAGCTCGAGATCTGGCCTGTTATCGGCTTGCAGGGGCAGGGCCCGCAATCGGCAGGGCCGACTGCTCGGATCGTGGAGCCCGAAATGGGCGGTTGATGGCAGC
>CAZCOV010000194.1:0-12076 GCA_964499975.1 uncultured Thermoanaerobaculia bacterium | reverse complement strand
GGCGGTCGCCGCCCGCGGCCAGGAACTCGGCATCTGTGACCCAGTTCCGACCTTCCCCCTGCCGCCAGGCCGGTACAAGGTCCCGGCTGCCTGGCTGATCGAAAAAACCGGGTTCACCCGCGGGTACCGGCAGGGACAGGTAGGGCTGTCGACCCGCCACACCCTGGCCATCGTCAACGCCGGAGGGGCAACCGCCGCCGAAGTGGTGTCCCTTGCCGCGCAGATCCGCCGCAAAGTACAGGACGCTTGGGGAATCATCCTGAAACCTGAACCCGTCTTCTTGGGTTTTGATCAAGACGCTGAAACTCTGCTGGAGACCTCGGGAAAACCGACGTTTTCACACCGTCAGCGTAAGGAATCCGCATGACCCGTCAACAGAAAGTCGCAAAGATCCAGCGCATTCTCGACGAGCTCTATCCCCAGCCACCGATCCCCCTGACCCACCAGGATCCGTTCACCTTGCTGGTCGCGGTCTTGCTCTCGGCGCAGACCACCGACAAAAAAGTCAATGAAGTGACCCCCACTCTGTTTGCTGTGGCGCCAACCGCGGAGCGGATGGCCCAGCTGAGTGTCGAAGCGATCTTGGCGCAGATCCGACAGCTCGGGCTAGCCCCGCAGAAAGCCAAGCATCTCAAACAGTTGAGCGAGATTTTAGCCGCGCGCGGCGGGACGGTACCGCAGTCGTTTGCCGAACTCGAAGCCCTGCCCGGGGTTGGGCACAAGACCGCATCTGTGGTGATGGCGCAGGCCTTTGGTCATCCCGCGTTTCCCGTTGACACCCACATCCACCGCCTGGCAGCGCGCTGGGGCTTGAGCAGCGGTCAGAACGTTCGTCAAACCGAGCAGGACCTCAAAGCAGCTTTTCCGCAGTCGAGCTGGAACAAGGTCCATCTGCAGATCATTTTTTTTGGTCGCGAGCATTGCCCAGCGCGCTCCCACGATCTCGAACGTTGCCCCATTTGTTCGTGGGCAGCGGGTCAAGAGCAGAAGGCCACAGAGCAACGGCCTGTGTCGCAGGAAAAGCGCAAGCCGCGGCAGCGCAAGCGGAACTCAGGGCCCGCCGGCTGAACTCACCCGGCGGGGTGCGTGCAGGACGGTTTTTCCTCGTTCTCTCCAGCCAGCTCAGGCCGCATTAGGCTGGGCATCGGTTTGCCGGCCGAGGTCGAGGACGCGCTCAGGCACGGGGTTGATGTCCCACACAATTTTGAACCAGGAGAGAACTTTGAGCGAGTAGTAGGACAGGTCTATCTCCCACCAATAGAAGCCCTGACGGGCGGCTCCTGGATAGTAGTGGTGGTTGTTGTGCCAGCCTTCGCCCAAAGTGATCAGGGCTAAAAGCAGGTTATTCTTGCTGGTGTCGGTGGTCTTGAAACGGCGTTTACCAAAGACGTGCGACAACGAGTTGATGGTGAAAGTGCCGTGCCACAAGAACACTGTGGCGACCAGCCCCACCCAGACGAAAACCCCGGCACCGAAGCAGTACCAAATCAGGGCGCCTGCGGCGAGCGGTGGTGCCAGGTGGTGGCGGTTGAGCCATACGAGTTCGGGGAAACGTGCGAAGTCTTTGATGTTCCCATACTCGGTCTGGTGGTATTTGTCGCAGAGGATCCAGCCGAGATGGGCCCACAAGAAGCCGCGCAAGGTTGGCGAATGAACGTCCGGCTCCTGATCGGAATGCCGGTGATGGTGGCGATGGTGGGCAGCCCACCACAAGACCCCCTTCTGCACGGAAAGCGTGCCCATGAAGGCGAGAACGAACTGAAAAAACCGGCTGGTCTTGAAGCTGCGGTGGGAAAAATAGCGATGGTAACCGGTAGTGATCGCCCACATGCGGATCACGTAAGAGAAGATCGCCAACCCCACCCACAGCGGGCTGATCCCCACCCAGAATACGCCCGCAATCGCGGCGAGGTGCGCCAGCACAAAGGGCACCGAGCGGATCACATTGATCTTTTCCTGCTCGGGCGTTGCCGCGGCCAGGAACTGGGGATCGGTGAACTCAGCTAGGGTGGCATCGGCAATCGGACTTGAGTCGGTAGCGAGCATCCGGTCTTCCTCCGCGCGGTTAGGTAAGAATGCGCTTCCACAGGAGATCACCAAAGCGCTCATCTGAACTACCATCATCAGGTAAAAATTGTGTCGCCTGCGTAAAATCCGCCCGCAGTGCCTGATCTTCCCGCGGAGAAGAGGGATTGGGCAGGCACGGGGGCCTGCCCCTACGGGAACGTCAGAATTGCCCTGGCGGTCCAGGTGGGATTGGGCAGGCACAGGGGCCTGCCCCTACGGGAACGTCAGAATTGCCCTGACAGCCCAGGTGGGATTGCGACCGTAGGGGCAGGCCCCCGTGCCTGCCCTCCCCCCTTTGCTTCTCTTCACGGCACGAAGCGATAACCCGCACCGCGGAGTGAGGTGATGTGGCGCGGATTGGCAGGGTCGGCTTCGAGGGCTTGACGCAGCTTGCGGACGTAGTTGTCGACGGTACGAGTTTCGAGTGAACCGGGCAGGCCCCACACTTCTTCGAGGAAGGTCTCGCGCGAAATCACTTCGCCCGGACGGGTGGCGAAAAGCTTGAGGATCGCCGTCTCTTTCGCCGAAAGCTCCAACTCTTGGCCTTCGGGTCCGACCGCGAGGAAGCGTTGGAAATCAATGCGCCAGGAGCCAAACAGTAGGGTTTCGGGTGCGGGCGAGGCAGGAAACGTACGTCCCCAGACCTGCCGTCGCAGCGTCTTGCGCACCCGCGCCAGGACCTCGTCGAGGTCGAACGGCTTGGTGATGTAGTCGTCCGCGCCCGCGTCCAGGCCAGCGATTGCGTCAGCCGTGCGGTCGCGCGCGCTGACCATCAGGATCGGCTCGATGTGACGCGCTTGACGCAGCCTGCGCGCGACTTCGATGCCATCGATTCCGGGCAGCATGACGTCGAGCAAGATCAGGTCGTAAGTCTGACGCGCGACCTCCTCAAGGGCCTCTTCCCCGCTGCCCACGACCTTGACGTCGTAGCCGCTGTTGCGTAAGTTGAAAGCCAAGCCCTCGGCGATGTGCGCTTCGTCGTCGACCAACAAGATCTGGCTCATTTGACCGCCTTTTCGCCGGGGTTCTCGTCGCTGAGCGCGGGCAAACGGATGGCGATCGTGGTCCCTTGCCCTAGCCCCTCGCTGCGCGCCACTACCTTGCCCCCATGCGCTTCGACGATCGAGCGCACCACGTAGAGCCCAATCCCGGTACCCTTTTGCTTGCGCGGTCCCTGGCTCGCAGCACCCACCCGGTAGAAGCGCTCAAAGAGCTTGCTCAACTCTTGCCGGGGGATGCCGATCCCAGAGTCATCCAGTTCGATCTCGATCGCGTCCTCGTGTCGCTGGATCTGCACGGCGAGCTGCGGAGGCGCTTCGTTTTGGTACCGGACCGCGTTGTCCACCACGTTGTCGAGCACTTGGCGAAACATCATGCGGTCGAGCTTGACCCACTGTGGGGGTCCGCCGCGCAGGTCGACCTTCAGGCCAGAACCTGCGTGCAGGGTGATCGCGTCGCGGAAATACTCTTCGAGATAAGCCACCAGCTCGACTTTTTGCAGGACGACTTGCAACTCGGCCCCATGATTATCCACTTCCGCAGCGCGCAGGATGTTGGCGATCAGCCGTTGCAATCGTTCGACGTCGAACAAGATCTTCTCCACGAAATTCAGCCGATCTGCGTTGGCGAGATCGCTCTTGCGCAGGGTTTGCGCGAACAATTTGATTGCCGATAGCGGAGAGTTGAGTTCGTGGGACACCGAAGCGATGAAGTCGGACTGGCGGCGACTCCAGCGGATCTGGGCGATGAGCTGGGAACCGAGGATGCTCGAAAGCACGATGATTGCCAAAAACAGCGCACTTCCCAAAGCGATGAAAGTCCAGTGAAAAGCGGCGTCCTGGGCGGCTAGTTGGCGCAGTTTCTGATAATCATGGACCAGCACGACGTTCCACAAAACGGTCAAAGTGATGATCAAGACCAAGACCACGATGAACAGCGTGACCGGTCCGCGCAGCGAGAGATGACGGTGGGGTTGGTCGGTTACGCCCATGGTGTCGACCGACCTCATGACAGCTGAGCAAGAGGATGCCGCTGCGCGCTCCAGAAGGCCAAAAGCCGTGCTGCCACTTCGGCCGGTGCCTCGGCGGGCAACCAGTGCCCACAGTCCTTGAACAGCTCGACGGTTTGCGCGCCAAAGCGGTCGCTCAACTCAGCAGGAAGGTAGGGGTCCCAAGCTCCCCACAAGACCGCAACCGGAATCTGGCGGGCCAAGGCCAGCAGCCGATCCTCCCAACCCGCAAAATTTTCGGGGTCGGTCTGGCGATAAAGCCGCAGGACGGTCTTGCGGGTGGTCGGGGTCAAAGCCGCGTAGACGCGGTCGATGTGCTCGGCGCTCAGGCGTCGCGAACCGCGCCGGAGTTCCCGACGAAACAAGGTGCGCCGCATCAGCAACATGCTGAGTTCGCCCAAACCCGGCGTCCGCCACACCCGGGCCCAGAAATGCCAGCGATAGCTCGAGGAAAACACGGTGTTGATCGCGGTGATCGAACGCACGCGCTGCGGCGCTTCGACCGCCCAGGCCAGGCCAAAAGGGCCCCCAAAATCGTGGACCACCAGATGCACCGGCGGCGAAATCGCGAGCGCGGTCACCAGTTGATCGACGAAAGCTGCCATCCCCGCGAGGCTGAAATCGAAGTCAGGGCTAACCTCTGAGCGACCAAAACCCGGTAGATCCGGCGCCAGCGAACGAAAGCGTTGGGGATCGAGTCGCGCGATCACGTCCTGCCACAAGTCCCCAGTGTCAGGGTTGCCATGCAGGAACAGTACCGGCTGTCCGGCCCCCACGTCCCTGACGTGAATGCGCAAGCCTTGGACCGTCACTGTGCCAAAGTCGACGCTCGCGATCCGGGTTGCTGCCATGCCTCAAATCACTCCTCTACTGGTCTGGGGCTAGACTCGGATAGGCGGAGCAGATACTAACACGGCAGTCCGCCGCAACTGCTGCTGCGATAAAATCAACCCCGCACGGTTTTAGATCTCTCGGCAGGAGTCAGCGATGATCCAGTTCAGCGAACGCCAGCAGCAGACCGTCGCCGCAGCCCTCACTGTAGTGGCCGTGGGCATCATCCTGGTCGCAGCCTTTACCTTGCTTTATTTGCTGGGCTCTTTTCTCCGCGCCTTCTCCAACGTGTTTTTGCCCGTAGCGGTTGCTGGAGTGTTGGCGCTCATTTTGAACCCCTACTACGAGTGGCTGTGCACTCGGCTGCGGCTACCGCGAGTGCTGGCGTTGGCATTCTTATTCCTCTCCCTGATGCTGCCAGCCGTAGCTCTGGGTTGGTTTTTCGGTAAAGAAGTTTGGAAGCAGATCAGCGGGATCCTGAGCCATGTGCCGGAATGGTGGGACCAAGGCATCGTCTGGGCTACCGAGCGCTGGCCCAACGCCATGGAGTTTTGGCGAACCTATCCTTGGCAACAGAAAATCCTCGAGATTGCCACCCAGAAGACCAAAGAAGTGGTGGCTGGACTCCAAGTGTTTGGCGGCAAGGCGCTGTCATCGACCGCGGTCCTCTGGCGCGGGATCAGCTGGCTCTTCAGCTGGGCGGTGCTGCCGGTTTATCTCGCTTTTTTCCTGATGGCCCGGTCGACCAAACTGAACAGCCGTGACATTTTGCCTTTTCTCAAAGAAGAGACGCGGCAAGACGTCGTCTACCTGGCGCGCGAGTTCATCGGAATCGTGGTCTCCTTCTTTCGCGGGCAGCTCCTCATCGCCCTGCTCCAAGGCATCCTGTTCGCGCTCGGCTTTTCCTTGGTTGGGCTCAGTTACGGGCTGATCCTTGGCCTGCTCCTCGGTTTCCTCAACATCATCCCCTACCTCGGCAGCATGGTGGGCTTGGGAATTTGCCTGCCGCTGTCTTTCTTGCAAGAAGGGGGTGGGTTCAGCAAAACCGTGGGGGTCATCGTCGTGTTCGTGGTGGTGCAGTTGATCGAAGGCTACCTGCTGACTCCCAAAATCATGGGCGATCGTACCGGGCTCCACCCCATGGCGATCATGATCGCCATCTTCTTCTGGGGCTCTGCCCTGGGCGGCATCACCGGCATGATCCTGGCCATCCCGCTCACCGCTTTCCTCGTAGTTTTTTGGCGTCTGGTCAAAGAAAAGTACATCCGCGAGTTGCTGTGACGGCAGAGCAGGCGGATCGTCCTGTCGCTGGAGTGTGGTATCCTGGCGCAATGGAACTCGTCGCGGACGTCCAGGCAGCCACACCTGATCGAGCCGTTGCCGGTCCTTGACGGAGTCGACGGCTGTCAGCCGGCTGCACCGTGCGGCAACCGGCAGCAAGGATTTGGCATGTTGGGTGCAGATGTATTGACTTTTCGGGAGTTCATGGTGGCTGAGCCGCTGCCCTTAGCGAGATTGCACCAGGCGGTGCTGGAATTCCTGCGCGGCCGTGATGATGTGGTCCTTTTCGGTGCCCAGGCCGTCAATGCTTACGTTGACGAGCCGCGCATGACGCAAGACCTCGATCTACTGTCAACCAATGCCGAAGGTCTGGCTTTGGCATTGCGCAATGACCTTGAGCAACGGTTTCACATTGCGGTGCGGGTCCGACGCGTCAGCTCAGGGCGAGGGTTCCGCGTGTTTCAGGTGCGCAAGACGGGCAATCGTCACCTGGTAGATTTGCGCCGTGTCGAGGCTTTGCCGAGCTGGGAGCGCATTGCCGGCGTGCTGGTGATGGCGCCCGCCGCCTTGATTGCCAGTAAGGTACTCGCTTACCAGCACCGCCGCGGGCAACCCAAGTCCGGCACCGATTGGCGCGACCTGGCGATGTTATTACTCACATTCCCCGATCTGAAAAGTGATTCAGGCCCAGTTGTGGACCAGCTCCACGCTCTAGGCGCCAGCCCGGAAGAACTCACCTTGTGGCACGAGCTGGTTGTTCAAGAGATACGACAAGCCAAAGAGAGCGAGGAATTTTGAGCGACCAGCGCGCTGTTGACCTCTGGGATGCGGCCAAGGCACTCGAGACGAGTATGGAGCGCATCAAGCCGCTGAGGGTTGCCTGACATCCCCCTCGGCGGGTGCCCTCCTGAAGATCGGCTGGCACTGCTGAAGATGGCACCTCGCCAGGCCGCTAGGCCTCGCCCGGCCACGCTGAGGATCGGCTGGCACTTCGCCAGGCCTCGGCTTTGAAGTGCTGGCCAGTGCCGGAGCCATCCCATGAACGTGCCCGCTCTGAACGTGTCTGCCCTGGACGTTGATCCCACGCCAGCGCTGACCCGGTGGGCAGGGCTGGCGACGGCTCCTGGCGCTGCTCGCCCTGCTTCAGCTCCTTGCCTGTGAGCGTACCGACCACCTTCGATCAACGGGCACGCAAGTGAAGAGTCTCGGCTAATTTGTGCGGAGGTTCGGGCTCAAGACGCCGGGGAAAGCGTGTTACGTTAAATTTATGGTTCGCGCTGGCGCCACCCTGCTGTTGTTCGGGTTCCTCTTTCTCCTTGCGGTTTCGCCGTGGGAGCAATGCGAACCCGACCACCAAGCCTGCGCATCGGCCTGCCATTTTTTCTGCAAGGACGGCTGCACCCAGACCCCGTTGACACAAACACCGTCAACGCTCGGCCCCATGGCGAGCCGCAAAGGGATCGTCACCGGTTACGCTTTCGCGCCCGGCCACCGCGCCTTCCCGCCCGAGTTGCCGCCTCCCCGACGTTGAACACTTTTCCGGCTTGAAACTCAGTCCGGCCACCCGCCCGTGGCCTGGCCGGAGTTGCCTGGTGTTCAACCCTACTCGGAGGAATCCATGTTCCATACCCTTTTTGCAGGCCTGGCCGTGGTTGCAACGGCCGGCTTTACCCCGTCCTTGACCCTCGACCAAGTCTTGGCGCATGCCCATCGTGGACTCGCTGAAGCGCGCCTCGCCGCCGAGCTGACCGAGATCGACGCGCAGCTCACCCAAACCCGCGCATTCCTGCGCGAAAGCCCGAACCTTGCTTCCCAGCTCGGGCGTCGCCATCAATCGAGCGACGGCGACACCACCGATTTCGGCCTTGACCTCGAGGTCCCCCTGGCCTCGGGAGCCAGCCGTGCTAGCCGGAATTTTTTCACCGAGAGCCTCACGGCTGACCGTGAGGTGCTTGTCCACGCGGCCCGACTGACGGATCGGCAGCTCCTCGTCGAGGCCTATCTCACCGCCTGGGCGGCGCAGCAGCGACTGGCCTTGCGCCGCGACGACGAACGCCTGATCCGCGATTTTGCCCGCTTGCTCCGCGAGCAAATCGCCGCTGGCGCGGTCGCCGCTTACCATGCCGAGCTAATGGCCGCGGAGTGGAACGCGGCGCGCGGCCTGGTCGCGGAAGCCGAAGCTGAGCAGCTCGCGGCCTGGTCGAGCTTGCAGAGCTTGACCGACCTGCCGGCTGAGCCTGTTCCGCGGCTGGAGCGCCCCGCGTGGACGGACCCGCCGCCGACCGGCCAATCAATTCTGGCCAGCTCGCTGCTCGCCGAGCAACGGATCGCAGATTTGCGCCGACGGTGGCTTCAAGACCGCGAGCTCAGCCGCTCGAGCGTCACGGCCAGCTTGGCCCGCGACGGCGGCGAAGACGTCGCGCTGGTGGGCTGGCGGTGGCGAATCCCACTGGCCGGCGAACGTCAAGCCATCACTCAACGAACGGCGAGTCAGGTAGCCCTGCGGGAGGTCGAGACCCGCCGTCAGCTGGCAGAGCTGGAAACGCGACGACAACGCAGCCGCGCCTTGCTCGCGGCGCTGCCCGAAAGCCGCGGCAGCCTGACCGAGACAGCCACGGCCTGGCAAGCCGTCGAGTTGCGCGTGCGGGAAGGCAAAGACTCTCCCGCCGAAGCCATGGCTGTTCGCCGCGCCCTGATTGCCGCCCAACTGACCGCGTTCGACCTCGAGCTGCGCCGTTTGACGGCTCAAGCCGAGCTCGCCTTCCTCACCCAGGAGACCCTGCCATGATTGCCCGCTCAGCAAAACTGCGCCCGAGCTTTGGCTTTGGCCTTGGCCTTACCTTGTCGATCCTGGCCGCCGGTGCCTGCCGACCCGATCCGCCCGCCCACCAGGACTCGCACGGCGACCACGACGACCCACCCCGTGCCGCGGAAAAGCACCACCCCACCGCGGACGCCGAGCCCTCCGACCAGAACGCGGCCGGCGCCGCGCTGCACGTCGAAAGCTTGCGCGGCGTGAGCTTCGCGGAGGTCGACCCGGCGCGCCACGAAAGTGCCTGGTTCGCCGCTGAAGCGATCTCCGATCCGAGCGCCGAAACGTTGCTGACCACTTCGGTTGCCGGCCAGGTCATTGCCTTCTACGCGGCGCCGGGCGCCGCGGTCGCGAAAGGCGCCGCCGTTTTGGAGCTTCGCTCACCCGAGCTCGCCGACCTCGAGGCACGCTGGCAGGTCGCCCGCGCCCGCGCCGAAAAAGCGCGGCGCGACGCCGAACGCGAGCAGCGCCTGCTCGAACACGACGCCACCGCAGCGCGCGAGGTCGAAGCGGCACAGGCCGAGGCAGCGGCGGCCGGGGCCGAGGAGGACGCGGCGCGAGCGGCGCTGGAAGCGCGTGGGGTGGTGCCCGGCAGCGGCCGTTCGACGGTGGCCGTGCGGGCGTTGCGCACCGGCACTTTGGCCAGCTTCGCGGTCGCGCTCGGCGAAAGCGTGCCCGCCGGGGCAAGGCTGGGGTCGGTGGTGATTCCCGGAGCCGCCAGGGTGCGGGTCGATCTGCCCCTGCCGGGCCCAGAAACCTGGGCGACCGGCGCGCTCACCGAAGTGCGCCGATCCGACGGCCGACGCTGGACCGCGCGGGTCGAAGGCATCCCACCACGCCTGGCGCCCGACACTCGGCGGCTGAGCTATTTCCTGCGTCTCGAGGGCGACGAGCGCCCACTTGCCGGCACACCGCTCGAAGTGCGAGTGCCGCTCGCGAGCGCCATCGTCTTGCCGCAAACCGCGCTGCAACAAATCGAAGGGGTCTGGGGTGTGTTCGTCCGCCAGGGCGACCAGGCTGCGTTTCGCCCGGTGCGCAAGGGTGCCGAGCTGGGCGGCGACGTGCTCGTTCTCGAAGGAGTCGCAGCCGGCGATTGGGTCGCCACCGAGGGTGCCTACCTGCTGAAAGCCCTGTGGCTCAAGCTCGCGGGCGGAGGAGAAGGCCATGACCACTGAAATCCACCCGCCATCCCACGGGACCTCGCGACACTGGTTCGAAGGCGTGCTCGCGCGCGGCGGCACCGTGCTCACACTGGCTGCACTTTGGGCGCTTGCCGGGGCCTGGGGTTTCTCACTGCTGCCCCGCGACCTCTTCCCGAACCTGGCGCTACCGACGATCCAGTTGCTGATTCAAAGCCCGGGCCGCGCTGCCGCGGAGCTCGAGCTGACCGTGACGCAACCGATCGAACAGGCGCTGGCAGGGCTGCCGGGCGTCCGCCGCACCACCAGCACGGTGCAGTCGGGAGTCGTCCAAGTCGTGGTTGCGTTCGAATCGAATACGGATCCGTGGCGGTCGCGCCAGCTGGTCGCGGAGAAACTCTCCCAGGTCGTTGGCGGCTTCCCCGAAGGCACCACACCGCCTTTGATGACCTCGGCCGCCGGTCGGCTGCAGGAAATCCAGGAACTGGTGCTCGAAGGGCCGACGATCGACCCACTGCGGCTACGCGACCACGCGGTCAAGGTGCTGGTGCCGCGGCTGCAATCCCTGGCCGGCGTCGCACGGGTCGAGATGCTCGGTGGCGAGAGCCGGCAGCTCCAGGTATCACTGTCACCGGAGCGGATGCGCAATAGCGGGGTGTCACTCGAACAGGTGGTCGAGGCGCTGGCAGGCAGCGAACGTGACGTCTCGGCGGGCGTGCTCGAAATCCGCGACAAGCAGTGGAACGTGGCGGTCGGCAGCCTGGCTGCCAGCGCGGCGGAGGTAGGGCGTCTGCCGGTCCATACGGCGTTTGGCCTGGTCGCGCTGGGTGACATCGCGGAGATTCGCGAGGCGCCGGAGTTCCGCGTCGGCCTGGCGCGTTTCCAAGGCTTCGAGGCGGTGTCGATGCGAGTGGTGAAGCAGCCCACCGCGGAAACTCTGCGCACCGCCGCGGCGGTGCGCGTCGCCTTGCCGGAGCTGCAAAGCTCGCTGCCCGAAGGTATGTCGCTCGGCCTTTTCTACGACCAGGGTGAGCTGGTCGAACACGCGCTCGGCGGGGTCGGCAAGGCCCTCTTGATGGGCGCTTTTTTCGTCGCTCTGGTGCTCGTCCTGCTGCTGGGCAGCGTGCGCGGCGCCGCAGTCGTCATTGTTTTGCTGCCGCTAGCAACCCTCGGCGCGGCGATTCCGCTGTACCTGCTCGACCTGGGTTTGAACGCGATGACGTTGGGCGGGCTCGCGATCTCGGTCGGCCTGCTGGTCGATGCCGGGGTGATCATGGTCGAGAATCTCGCCCATCGTCTGCACCAGCGCCACCTCGAGGGTCGGGAGGGTCGCGCCAAAGTGGTGGCGCGCGCTGCCGCCGAGGTGGCGGCGCCGATCGCTACCGCGGTGTTGGTAATTCTCGCCGTGTTCATCCCGCTGCTGGCGTTGGGTGGGGTGGCGGGCAAGCTTTATGCGCCGCTCGCGGTAGCGGTCGCATCGTCGATGGCGCTGTCGCTGATCTTTTCGTTCACCCTGGTGCCGGTTTTGGTCGACCGCTTCTTGCCACCGGGTGCCGCGCTCGAAGAACCTCGGCTGGTGCAAGCGATCAAACGCGTCTACCAGCCCGGCCTCAGCTTCGCTCTGCGCCGCGGGGGGGTGGTCCAAATCCTCGCTTTGGCCATCGCCCTGCCCTCGGTTTGGCTCGCCACGCGGCTCGGCACCGACTTCCTTCCCGAGCTCGACGAAGGCGCGCTGATGGCGCAGACCCTGTTGCCCTCCGATGTCAGCCTCGCGGCCATCGATGCGGCGAATCGCTTTTTCGAGGAAGCCGCGGCCGAGGTCGAGGGCGTCGCCTCGATCTACCGACGGACCGGCCGCGGCGAGGTGACCGAAGATCCCATGCCGACCTACCTCTCGGACATCTTGATCGTGCTCGACGACGGTGCCGACCCGGAGGC
>CAZCOV010000193.1:0-12083 GCA_964499975.1 uncultured Thermoanaerobaculia bacterium | reverse complement strand
TGGTCCAGCACCCCGACGTCTTGGGATTCATCCGCCGACAAGACTGGGCGTGGTCGCGGCGGACCTTCGACTTGACGCAGCTGGTCCAACCCGGGTTCGAACTCGATGCCGTGGTCCTGGAAAGCGATGGCAGCAGGTTGCTTTTGAGCCGCCGGCAGGCCCTGCCCGATCCTTACACCGGTTTCAAGAAGCGGCATGCAGTCGGCGATTCGGTGCTCGGTCAAGTCGAGCTGATCGCGCAAAAAGACGCCGGTGTTTTGGTCAAACTCGAAGACGACGTCGAAGGCTTCATCCCGCGCTCGGAGTTGCCCGAACTGTGCTGGCAAGAAGACGGCTTCGGCCTCCTCGCCCAGGACTGGATCGCCGCGCGCATCTTGCGCTTTGCCGACTCGCAGGTGATCTTGAGCGTCAAGGAACACTTGCGCCAGCGCGACGCGGCATGGAGCAAAAGCCAGGACCGCAACTGGCCGAGTTTGCGCTACCACCCAGCCTTGGGGCTCAACCTCGAGAACCTCTACTGGACGCTGCAGTTGCAGGAGTTCAGCGAACCCCAGGTCAGTCCGGCCGTGCGCGAGCGCATCCACCGCATCTTAATCGTCGAGGACAGCGACAACGTCTCGGTATCCCTGGCCATGGTCTTCAATCACTTCGGCTTCGCTTGCAGCCGCGCGCGCACGGTCGAGGAGGCCCACCACCTGCTCGCGAGTGAAGCTTTTGACTTGCTGATTCTCGACGTCAACTTGCCCGCTGGCAGCGGGGTCGAGCTGATCCGCGAATTGCGCGCACGGGCCGTGACCCTGCCGATCTTTGTCTTGACCGCGACCGCGGCCGCCGAATGGTCACGCCTGGTCGGCGCCGACGCTGAACTCACGATCTCGGTGTTTCAAAAACCCACCAGCGTGAGTCGTTTGTTCGCCCAACTCCAAGCGCAACTCGAACAGCACACAGGCCCGGGCGATGACCGTCAGCACGTCCCCGGCCTCGATCCTCGGCTCGCGCTCAGCCAGCAACTCGGCCCTAACCCGCTGTCCCTCCGCGATCCTGGCCTCGCCGCCAAACGCAGCGCGCGGATCACCAGCTTGCTCGCCGAACTGCGCCACGAAACCGGCGCTAGCCAAGCCCTCCTCTTGTCGTTTCGTCCCGGGCCGATTTTCGAGCTGCTCGGCGGAGAATTCCCCCCGCTCACCCGCGAGGTCCAACAAAACCTCGAAATCAGCCCGATCGGCGACATGATCCGCGAACGCAGCTTCATTTTCTTGCCCGACATCGCGGCCCGCCGCGACTGGTTCAAGCACTTGCTCGAAGTGCGGCCGCTCGAGTCGTTTGCTGGACTCGCGCTCGATCACGTGGACCACGCAACTTACGGCCTGTTTTTGCTCGGGGACCGTCCCCATCAGCTGCACGACGTCCACGAAACCCGCATGCGCCAAGTCGCGTTGCAGCTGGGCCAGTACCTGGCAGAGCAACGTTTCAATGAAGTGATTGCGGAAAACCAGAGCTTGCTTTTGACCGGTTTCCTCGCTGACAGCCTGCTCCACGAAATCAAAAATGAACTGCAGGCTTTGGACGATTTTTCTGCGGTCCAGTTGTTGCTTAGCCGCCGTCACACCGACCAACTCGGCAAGCTGAAACCCGAAGAAATGGTCGAGTTCACCCGCGCCACCGTGGGCGTGCGCCAGGTGTCCCAGCGCTTGAATGAGCTGGTCGTGCTGTTTCGCCACCTCTCCGGACGCTCCCCCGCAGAGCGGGTCGACTTGAACCTGGTGATCCAGCGCTTGCGCCAAACGCTCAAACCTTTTGCCGACGATCGCGCGGTCGAGGTCGAGTTCGTCCCCGATCCCGAGGTCCCCGAACTGGTCGTCCACCCCAAGCTTCTCGATCAGCCGATCTTGAACATCATGATCAATGCCATCGAGCAGATGGCGCTCGCTGGAGGACAGCCCCGCCGTTTGCAAGTGCGAACCCTTTTCCGTCCGCTGGGAGATTTCCCCATTCTGATCAGCTTTGCCGATACCGGCCGGGGCATCCACTCCGTGGACTGGGAACGGATCTTTGATCTGTTCTTCACCATGAAACAGCAAGGAACCGGCTTGGGACTTTATATCTCGCGGTTATTCATCGAGCGTTTTGGCGGGCGCTTGCGCTTGCTTCAAAGCGTGATGTTTTCTGGCTCGGTCTTCGAGATCGAAATTCCCCGCGAGGTGATCGCATGATCCCAATCGGCGGCTCTTCGACGCGCATTCTGGTGGTCGATGATCGCGAAAGCGTGCGCGAGTCATTGCGCGCGCGCATTGCCCTGAGCTCACCCCAAGATACGGTGACCACAGCCGAGAGCGGCAAACAAGCGCTGCTCCGGCTGAGCCACGAAACTTTCGACGTGGTCCTCTGCGATCTGCGGCTCAAAGGAGACCTCGATGGCATCGCCGTCACCCGTCAGATCAGCCAAAGCCATCCGCAGGTGCGCGTCGTGGTGTTTTCTGGCCAAGACGAAGGGCAAAGCAAAATCGAGGTACTCCAGGCTGGGGCTTTTGCTTATTTGAGCAAACCGATCAATCACGACGAATTGCTCCACGCGATCAAGACCATCAACTCGATTCGGCGGACGGAGAAGCTCAGCCAGTGGTTCCAGCAGCTGGCCCGAATTTCTTATGATCTACAATCGAGCTTCGATGAGGATTATCTGGCGGACCGGATTGTTGCAGGAGCTTGTGAGCTGGGTTATTCCCGGGCTCGCCTCTACCTTTTCGATCGCGAGAGCAAGTCGCTGGTGGGCAAGGCCGCGCGCGGCTTGCCACCCAACTTTCGCTTTGTCGGCTACCCCATCCCACTGGCTGCGTCATCGATCGTTCGCTATCTTTTTGAACGCGACCGGCCGACTTTTTGCAATGAAGACTCGCTCAAGGAGCGTTTCGGCCCCGAAGGCACCCTGCCCTGGTTGAGCGATCTCGAACTCCAAGGCGTCACCTGGATCGACTGCCCGCTGCTCGTGGGCAATCGGCGGATCGGGACCCTGGCGGTCGATCACGGGGGGCGCACCGACCGCAGTTTGACCCAAGAAGACCGCGAGATCATGGGAGTTTTCTCCGGTCTCGCAGCGCAGGCGCTGTACAACAGCCGGCTTTATGCCAAAGAAGCGCTGGCCAAAGCCTCGTTGCTGTCGATCCTGCGCGACGCCCCCGACATGGTGGTGACCACCGACTTGACCGGCAAGATCAACTTTGTGAGCCCTTCGAGCGAACGCATTCTCGGATACCGTCCAGCGGAGATGATCGGGCGACCGGCCACGGACTTCTACGCCGATGAAGCGGGCGCGCCAACCGGCTCGCCATCCGGCTCACCGACGGTCTCGCCGGATACAGCTCGGGCGGTCGCCCGCGACATCATGCAAAAGCTGCACACCTTGGGCATGATCTCTAACTACAAAGTTTACTTGCGCGGTCCTGACGGCGGGGTGCATCCGATTTCGCTGTCGGGCAGCTTGCTGCGCGATGAGCATGGGGTGGCAATCGGCACCCTCGGCTTCCTCAAAGATCTGAGTCCGCTCGAAGCTCAGACGCAGCAATATCGCGACGTGCTCGAAGGCTTTGGCCATGGCACCTTGCTGCTCAGCGAAAACGGCTCGATCGGTTTCATCAATCGTAAAGCAGCGCGCCTCTTGCGCTGGCGCCGCGCCGAACTCGTGGGCACCAAGTTTGTCGACATGATTTTGCCAGCGCAGCGCCCGGACTTTACGGCCGGCTTCACCAAGGTCTTGCAAGAAGGTTGCGAAGTCAGTCTCGATTTGAGCATTGTCCAGCGCGACCAGCATCGCATCTCGATCAAAGTGACGCTCACCCCGATCAAATCTCCCCACTCGCTGCGCGGGGTGGCCTTGGCCTTTCACGACAAAAGCGAACTCGCGGCTTTGATCAGTTCGGGTCGCTTGATGGCCTTGGGTCAGCTGATCGCCGGGGTGGCGCACGAGATCAACAATCCGCTCAACAACATCTTGCTCGCAGCACGCGAACTCGAAAACGATCTGCCGCCAGAGAGCAGCGCGCAGGAATATCTCGAAATGGTGCAGCGCAATGGCCGCCGCATTCGCGACACGGTGCAGCAACTGCGCGAATTTGCTCGCCCGAGCGAATTCAACCGGCAGTGGGTCGACCTCAACTCCGTGATCCGCGATGCCTTGCGCTTTTTTGCCCGCCGTTTTCGCAGCAACAACATCGTGCTGGCAGAGGAGCTCGCCGTTGATTTGCCGCAAATTTTTGCAGATGCCCCCCGCTTGCAGCAAGTGATCGTCAATTTGATCGTCAACGCCGAAGACGCCATGGAGGAGCAAGAGGAACCCAAGGAAGTACGGGTCGAGTCTTTTGCCGTGGCTGCGGATCAAGTCGGTCTCCTGATCAGCGACTCCGGCTGCGGCATCCCGGACGAAATCAAAGAAGCCATTTTTGATCCATTTTTTACCACGAAACCGCCCAATCGTGGCACTGGACTGGGCTTGTCGATCTCCAAAAGCATTGTCGAGATGCATGGCGGCAGCATCCTGGTCGAACCCAACCCGCAAGGACGCGGGTCGCAGTTTCGCATTGTCCTGCCGGTGCTCGCCACCGATGCCCCCAATGCAAACCATGACCCAGAAAGTGGAACGTCATGAGCGCAGGGAAACGCTGTTTGCTGGTGGTCGACGACGAGGACGATTTCCGTCTACTGTTTCGTCACCATTTTCAAAAACGCGGTTATCACGTGCTTGAAGCGGGCGATGGGGTTGCTGCGCTCGAGGTCTTTGCCACCCGTGGTGCTGAAATTGATCTCGTGGTCACCGACATCCGGATGCCGAAAATGAATGGCGAACAGCTGATCCGGGAATTGCGGGCGCGACGGCGCTTTTTGCCGATCGTCGGCGTCACCGGGCAAGCGGACCTCCATGGCAAGCTGGCTTTTCTTGACGAGGGCGCCTACTATTACCTGGACAAGCCCGTGGAACATTGGGGGATTGTCGAGCGCTTGATCGACAATGCGATCCGACTCCATTTGCACGAAGAGGAAATCGAGCTCAACCGGCAAAAGGAGCGTGAGATCGCGCGCTTGCTGCGGGCGTACATTCTCAAGAGCCCGCGCTATGACGAACTAAGACCTCAGCGTCCCCGCGCCCACCATCACCTGGCGCTGGAAATCGCGATTGAGCCGGTCGAAATCGCTAAACCGAGCGGTGATTATGTAGAGTGGTTTGAACGCGATCCGGACGAAGTTGTTTTTTATGTTGCAGATGCCTCTGGGCACAATGATTTGGTTGCGTCGTTCACCGCGTGCTTGAGCAACATGGT
Source organism: uncultured Thermoanaerobaculia bacterium (assembly GCA_964499975.1). GTDB lineage: Bacteria > Acidobacteriota > Thermoanaerobaculia > Multivoradales > J023 > CAZCOV01. The sequence continues at coordinate 6,771 of CAZCOV010000193.1, read as the reverse complement.
GCTCCACCGCTGTCACCATGGATTTCGGCCGTCGGTTGATCAGATCATTTTTTTGATCGATCAGGCGCTCGACCAGCTGCGTGCGGCCGGAGCGCTGAGCGCAGCACGCTATTTGACCTTTTTCATCGGTTGTATCGATTTGACGACCGGGGTCATGACTTATGTCAATGCCGGTCATCCTGAAGCCCTGCTCTTCCGCGCTGCTGCCGGAGATGGACGTCGAGTGGAAACCCTGCGCTCGACGTGTCAATCCGTGGGCCACCTCGCCTTGTTTCAGCAAGAAATCAAGGCAGCGGCGATCGAGCTCCGACCAGGAGACTTGCTCTTCATCTACACCGACGGAGCGAGCGACCTGCTCGACGACCACATCGATCCGCGCTCTGGCATTAAGCGACTGATCACCACCATCGAGCCGTGGGCCGACGCGCCGGCGGCGACCCTCGTCGCGGAAATCAAGCGGGAGCTCTTCGCCCACGCCGGTCCAAGCGGCTTGCCTGACGACACCACCCTGCTGGCAATCCGAGTCAACCCACCCGCTTGAGGGATCCGCCTAGAATTTGCGATAGGGTCGATAGGTCGACAGGTCAGACGGGTCAGACAGGTCAGACAGGGTCCAGCTAAGTTGACCGCTGGGTTTGGGCAGAGCTATACTGCCGACAATGCAACTCTCGCTGGAACTCGCTGCCGATCCCAAAAGTTTGTGCGAGCAGTACTGCCGGGCGGAGCCTTTTCCCCACATCGTGCTCGACGAGCTCTTCCCTGCGCCCGCCTTGGAGCAGGTGCTGGCGGAGTTCCCTGCACCCGATGAGATCGCCTGGCGCAGCTTTGCCAGTGCCACGGAAAAGAAACTTGGCTACTGGCACACCAACCCGCTCAAGCCTTATCTCTGGGACTTCCTGCAAGCGATGAACGCGCCGCCCATGCTCGAGTTTCTCGAAGACCTGACCGGCATCACCGGCCTCATCCCCGACCCCTACTTCGGGGGTGCCGGTCTGCACCAAATCTTGCCCGGGGGTTTTCTCAAAGTCCACGTCGATTTCAATGTTCACCCCAAGCTCAAGCTCGACCGGCGGTTGAACCTGCTGATCTACCTCAACCACGCCTGGCAAGAAGACTGGGGCGGCCATCTCGAGCTGTGGGACCGCAACTTGACGCGCTGTCACCGCAAGATCTTGCCGATTTTCAACCGCGCGGTGGTGTTCAGCACCACGGATTTCTCCTACCACGGGCATCCGACCCCGCTCCGCTGCCCGCCGGACCGCGCGCGCAAGTCGCTGTCCTTTTACTACTACACCAACGGTCGCCCGCGGGAAGAGCAGTCCGCGCCCCACGATACGATCTTCCAACCTACCCATCCGGGAGAGTGGTAGTCGCACCCCGACTGCTCGCCTCGCTTTGAGCTTTTGGCGCATATTCAAACTCCGGACCCGGCTGCGCGAACTCTTGGGCGTGAGCACCCTCGAAAGTCGGCTGCACGAAGTCGAGGGTTTGGTTCGCTTGTGGGCAAGCCGCAGCGGTGAAGCCACTGCCCTCGATTTGCTGGTCAGCCGCATCGACGATTTGATCAGCCAGCTCCCGGCTGACCCCACAACCCAACATCTGGCGGCTTCGGTCCGCAGCTCGTTCACCGTGCGCGACCGCGCTGCAGAGATCGCCCTCCTCCACCAACGACTCGACCAGCTCGAAGCTCGGCTGCTCGAATCGCAGGAGGAAACCCGCGAACGGTCGCGCGAACGCTGGCGAAGGGCCCTGCCAGACGATCGCTTGACTTGGATGAAAACGCTGTCCGGCGCGGCTTTCGTCGACCAGATGGTGGCGCACCAGGCTTTCGGGCCAAACCAGCAACTGCTCGAAGTTGGCCCAGGTTACGGCCGCCTGCTGCGCGAGATCCTCGCCCGCAACTTGCCCTTTGCCAGCTATCTCGGGGTCGACATTTCAGCCAACAACGTGGCAGAACTGGGCCGTCAATTCCGCGATCCGCGGCTGAGCTTCGTGCATGCCGACGTCGAAGAAGTGACCCTCCCGAACACCGTGGACGTCATCTATTCGTCCTTGACCTTCAAGCACCTGTATCCGTCCTTCGAGCGGGCGCTCACCCACCTCGGGCGCAGTCTCAACCCTCACGGCAAAGTGATTTTCGACTTGGTCGAGGGGCACAAACGCTATTTCGAGCTCGATGGAGTGACCTACTTGCGCTTTTATCAGCGCGACGAAATCGTGGCCACTTTGGCTCGCGCCGGCTTCGCGCTGGTGGCGTTTGCCGAGGTATGGCACGACCCCGAGCACCCGCGGTTGCTCGTGATCTGCCAGCTCGCTTGAATCCCAAGGCGGCAAGGCAGCATAGGTACTCGCCACGCAGGAGGTCGGTCACCGTGCCGCGCCGTTCTTGTTATGCTCTAGACTCGGATCCGTAAAACCTTGCGCAGGTCGGAACCGATCGCCTTTTGCCGGAGAGATCGTCATGCCATGGACCGTCCTCAAAACTCTGCCGCCCCATTTCGCCACCGCAGCAACGGAGAACTGCGCGAGCTTCGCAAGCTTCGCGAGCTTCAGACCGCATCCGTTCCTCCATTTCGGTGACGACCGGGTCTACCACCCGATCACCGATTCGACCCTGACGGTGGGTGAATCTGGCTATGCCGAACTGCGGGCCCTGGTGCAAGGCCGATCGGCCGAGGGCGAGCCGGCTGCGCTCGTTGCCGCTTTCGAGCAGCTGCGCAGCGGGTCGTGGATTGTGCCGGCAGAGGCAGCGGTCGATCAGCAGTTTTTGCTCAAGTACGTCTCCCTGGAAGCGACCATCCGGTGCAACCAAGCCTGCTATTTCTGCCCGGTGTCAGTAGCTCCCCGGGAGGACCACACCATGCCGCTGGCCGACTACGAGCGGATCCTCGGGCAGCTCGCTCTTTACCGCAAGACCGTCCAGGCGGTCTTCATGATCAGCTACAACGAACCCACCGCAGACCCGCTGTTCGTCGAGCGGGTGGCGGCGATCCACCGGGTAGGACTACCACCCGCAGTGCTCACCAACGGGACTGGGCTCACTCCCGCGCGCGTCGACGCGTTGCTCGCGATGGGCGGCGTCCGTTTTCTTTCGATCAATCTCTCGACCCTCGATCGCGAACGCTATCGCCAGGATCGCGGGGGCGACCACCTCCCTTTGGTCTTGCGCAACCTGGATTACGTCAAGGACTTGCCGCTGGCCCCGGAAATGCACATCGCGGTCCTCGGCACCGCAGACGAGCTGCACCGGCAAGACTACGCTGAGATTTGTGCCCGCTTTGCCGGCAGCCGTTTCGAACCGAAGTTCTATACCGTCAATGACCGCGCCGGCTATCTGCCGGTGGGCTTGCGCAACGATGCCAGCCCTAAGCGCCTCTGCGGCTGCGACTACGTGGGGTCCCGTCCGCTCCAGCACCTGCACATTACCCCACGCGGGAAGTGCATCCTCTGTTGCCAGGACTACGACGAGAGCTATGTGGTCGGCGATTTGTACCAGAACACGGTCGAGGAAATCCTCACCGGCCCGGAAATGGCCCGCATGCGGCGCTGGGTTTACGGCGTCGAGGATGCCCCGGCCGACTTTCTCTGCCGACGCTGCGTCAATGCGCTGACGATCTGAGGTTTACGTTTTCAGAAATAAGGTTACACGCTTGCGGTTTCGAGGGCGAGGCGGCGGTCTTCGGCGCGAGCCGCGAGCAGGATGACCGCGTTCCACAGGTTCCACCAGATCACCGTGGTCCAGTTGGGCCAGAACATCACCGCCAAGTAGTTACAGATCCCCACGAGCAAGGCCGCACTCACCAGTCCTTTGCCTTTGAGGTCGGGCAGCCGCCAGCGCGAGACCATCAGCAACGAGCAGAGAATCACGATCACTGCTGACCAGGCCGGGGTGAGGTGGTCGCGCATCAGGACCACCGCCATCACGTAACCTGCCGCGATCGGGATCGGCACCCCGAGGGTGCGGCGCGCCTTGGAGTGGGCATCGGTGAGCAGGTTGAAGCGGGCTAGACGGTACACTCCCGCGAGCACAAAGCTCAAGGCTGCGAGCAGGCCCACGCCATCGTTCAACTGGTAGAGCGTCGCCTGGTAGACGAGAAAGGCCGGGGCAGCGCCAAAACTCATGGCGTCGCTGAAGCTGTCGAGTTGCTGGCCGAAATCGCTGGTGGCCTTGAGCATGCGGGCCAGCCGTCCATCGAACATGTCGAGGAAAATCGCCAGCAGCAAGACATGCACCGCGCTCTCGTAGTGTCCTTCACTGGCCAGCAAGGTGGCCATGAAACCAGCCACGATGTTGGCCGCGGTGACCACACTCGGAATCCACGCGCGGGGTGGCAACAGCCGTTCCGTCCCGTGATTCGATTCAAAGCTGGATACGTCCATGGGGTTTCAGCACCTCCGGGAGATTGCCGGCAGCGACCAGGAAAACCGACAAGTCATCCCCATAAGTTACACTACCCTCCCCGATTCGCCAAGGTGATTTTTCCGGTCAACTGCCGGTCCGGTGATCAGCCTCCTCCTCCTGCTGCTGGGAAGCTGATAGGATCTGTGCCGATGGATCACTTGGTCAAAGAACTCGAAACCGCAGTTAGGGCCTGGGATCACCTGGGTTGGCCACGCCCCCATGGGTTGGTGGTTGCGGGGTCGGGCCTAGCCGCCACCGAACTCGGCCGCAGTGTTGCTGGACCGCTGTCTTGGGGCGAGCTACTACCCTTCCCCGTACGAGGGATCGACGGCCATCCGCTCGAAATCGAGCTGCTCGAGCCGCGTCCAGGACGCTACGTTCTGTTCTCGCGCGGACGCCTTCACGCCTACCAGGGCTACACTGCCGCGCAAGTGGTGTTCAGCGTCCGCTTGCTCGCCTTGCTCGGCGCCAAGGTCTTGCTGCTCACCAATTCGAGCGGCGGCCTGCATCCCACGCAACAGGCTGGGGACCTGGTCTTGCTCCGCGACCACCTCAATTTTTCCGGACTCAATCCCTTGACCGGAATTTTTCCGCCGAGTTGGGGACCGCAGTTCCCGGACATGAGCCAAGCTTACGACCCGGTCTTGCGGCAACAGTTGCTCGCAATTGCCGCTCGTGAGGGGATTCCCTTGAGCGAAGGCGTCTACTGCTGCATGGCGGGTCCGAGCTACGAAACGCCGGCCGAGGTCAAAATGCTGCGCCTGTTGGGTGGTGACGTGGTCGGCATGTCCACCGTGCTCGAAGTCATTGCCGCGCGCCACATGGGGCTGCGCTGTGCTGCGCTTTCCTTAGTCAGCAATCCCGGCGCGGGCGTCACGGACGAGGTCCTCGACCACGCTGACGTGCTGGTACGCGGGCGCGAAGCCAGTGCCAAAATCAGCCGGCTGCTCTCCCGTCTGCTCGCCCACCCTGACCTCTTGGCCTGACTTGACCCTGGCTTGATCCTGACTTGGTTGGCTCGGGGGACTGGCCTGCGGAGTGGTTCAAGTCGGAGAAGTCCAGGTGCGCTCGCGCAAAAGCCGCTCTTGGAGGATCGTGAGCCCTGCAGCATCCAGACCGGTGAGCGTAGCTTCGCGTTCGGCGTCGAGTTCGATGCCAAGAGCACTGCACAGCGCGCGGACCGCGTTGCGCAGCCCATCGGTAATTCCTTGCTCGTAGCCGCGAGCGATCCCTTGCTCCAACCCGCGAGCGATCCCCTGCTCCAACCCGCGGGTTCTGCCCAGGGCGATCCCCTGCTCTAACCCGCGGGCGATCCCCTGCTCCAACCCGCGCTTCTCGGCAAAGGTGAGCGCCCCCCGGGCGTCCTGCTCTGCGATTTTCGCCCGGTCGTAGTACTCCAGCTCGGCGGAAGTGAAGCCCGCCATTCGCGCCACTTCCAAGGCCTCGCGAAACGGCCCGCCCGACAGCACCTCCGGCACCACCTCGAGGTTTTCTGCCTCGCGGAAAAAGTACGCCCAGCGGTCGATCAAACCCGCAGGATGGTCACCCGCCTGGTACTTTGGGAGCTCGAGAAATACGTACTGCACTTGCGACAAACCCCGCGCTCCGCCGTGTTGCTCCTGCATCCGCCACCGACTGAGCATCGGCACTGGCGGACCGCCTTGCTCCGGTGGTTCCGGCCACAGCAAGAAGTCGCACACCGTCACCCCAACGACGTCGTTAAGTTGGGGGTAGTCCTCGCCCGTCCGCAACTGGGTCACGTAAGCTTTGGTCGCGTTGTAGACCACCCGCTTCTCGAAACCTTCAACGTTTAAAACTTGCATCTCGACCACGTACTGCCGCCCGCGCTCATCCAGACATTTCACATCGACCAGCGACAACTTCAGCTCTTCGATCGGCACGTGCTGTTCAGCGGAAAGGTACTGCAAATCGACGATCCGATGCTCAGCGTCGAGCTCGAGCAATGCATTGAGCAGTTCGATCAACAGGTGCTTGTGGACTTCGGTTCCGAAGATCCGCTTGAACACAAAATCGGTCTTGGGGTCGGCAAAGACTGGGCGCATGCTCCCATGCTAACCCAGAATGCCCAAAACCGGCGGGATCAAGCTCGCCAGATCTCAGCACAAGTCCAGTAACCCGCACGACCCGCACGGGGCAGCGAGCAAGTCACGGCAGCCAGCGTCCACCAAAAGTCAAGAACAGCAGCAAGAGTCCGGTCGCGGCGGCGGCGACCACTTGCCAACGGTTCGCCGCACCTAGTCGCGGCGGCCACGCCGCCAGACCAAAAACCGCGGAGAGGTAATAGCGGGGCAGCAGGTGCAGGAAGAAGCTCGAATTGTCGTGCAGACCGAGGAAGAGCGCCCCGTGGT
>CAZCOV010000192.1:0-12128 GCA_964499975.1 uncultured Thermoanaerobaculia bacterium | reverse complement strand
TCACGAAGCGAAAAGATTTTGGTTGCCATTCTCGGCCTGGATAGAAAAATTTGCGTAAAATCGAAGAGATATTTCTTGATAAATGTTATGGCGGTAAAGGAAAATTAGACACATCCATTATAGGCAAAACGGCCATTATAGGAGTTTGCTCAGAATTAGCTGCCTTCTTAGGACCAGGCGGATCACGCAGGGAGTTTCTCATCAGTGCAATCGAAGCCGTTGACGAAGCCGTTGGCTCGACGACCGCATCGACGACCGGATCGGAGCTTCAGTTTAATCTTCGAATTTTGAGACAGATTTACTATCACTTAGCCAATCGACTTACTTTTGACCAAGAAAAAAATTACATGCAAGAAGATAGTGATATAGTGGAGCATGTCGCAGAGTTTTTTGTTGAACATATTGAGAACCTAAAAAAGATCGAGAAAATTATCGAGGATCGAGAAAATAAATCGGTGCCACATGACCCTGTGCCACATGACCCTTTGCAAATTGACCCTTTGCAAATTGACCCTATGCATCTTCGGGTTATGGCGAACTATGTATTTGTGATGCTTAAAGGCTTGCCGAAGAGGTCGGCAAACCTGTGGATATCTGATTTCGAGAGTCGAATTTCTGGAGCGTCGACCGCCGAGGAAATTAGGGCTCTTGTTATCGTGATGGCAGCGGCTAGCAAGCCTTTGCAGGCAACGGATGGCAGCGGCTTCTATACGAAATTCCTGCTTGGCAAGTTGACTCAGCCTCCCGGGGTGTCTCTCGATGCTAGAGAGGAAGTGAAATTGGCGGCTATGGACAAGATTGCAAATTCACTGGGCATTCTTTGGTGCAATTTGCACAAATATTCCAGTGACATCAACGATAATGCGGAGATTAAGCAGGCATGGATTGAACTATGGAGAAAACCAAGCATTATTAGCAGTTCGGCCAAGTTAAAGGGGTTCCACACCGGCCTTGCTATACTAGCTGACAAAATTCCAAACGTTGCAAATGAGTTAACTAGGGTTTTCGATCATTATTCCGACACTGCCAAAGCTCGACCATCGAACGAGCCGGAGCTCAAGTCGGTTGGAATGTGCCTTGGAGTACTATGCAGAAGACTAGAAGAAAACGACCAGTCTGCCGTAGAGTCCTCTCTGCGTAACTTCCTTAGTCATGAGAATTCACTTCCTGCACTTGCAAACCTTAAATATGTAATGCTAGCGTTAAGGAGCAAAGATGCTCAAGTCCTAACGGCAATTTGGGCAACCGCAATCCTCAAAAAACTGATCACCACTGAAAAACAGAAAGAACAAAAAGATGTTCGCTCTGAGATCATCAAAACCGTGTGCGATGCGTTTGTCTCCTTAGGAGACCGGCTTCCCCAAAAAACAGCCACGCTCATAAAAATAGAGATGGTTCAGCAGATATTTCAGACGCAGGTTGCTGCGGATATAAGGAAGTTAGCTGCAGTTCTTGAGAGGCTGCCATATGGAGCATCCTCCGAGGAGCAAGCAGGTGCAAGCGAATCTACTTGGAAGAGATTGCAAGATCACATTTATAAACTATTAGACGATAATGAGAATGCAGAAGATTTGGCTTATAGGGATTTGGCTTATGCGGTGAGCCATTTGCTGGCTGCACACAGAAAAGCTGGCGAACCGGAAGGTGATCGCTGGGAGCACAATTTTCGCAAATTTTGTAAGATATTGGCTGATAGGGCAAGAGATGAGAGTGTCTCAGGTGATTTTGAAAAAAGAATGGAAGGAATTGGTCAACTCGGCGACAGATTGCCCATCGAGGTGCCAGCAGAGATTCTCAAGCGGGTCGAGGAATTGTTTTCTGAATACAGTAAGCATCCAGGTGACGAGGGCAATAGATTTGTAGTAGTAAATAGCCTCCGCTACATTTGGCAGCGATTTGGAACAAGGTCTGAAGAACGCGCACAGTCCGATAGGAAAAGGGCTATGGATTTGTGGTTGCGCGCGGCAAAGCCTCTAGTAGATACGTCGCAGTGTGGCTTGATCGGCCCGTTGGTGCGCGAGGAAGATAAGGAGGAAGTTGTAGATTTGCTGAAATGGCCGACATGTTCGGTGAAAGACCGCGCCTCTTTGGTGGACCAGCTAAAACGTGTCTACAATGGCGAGGGGGAGGAGTTTAGGGACATCTGGAGCTTCGTCAAGTGGGCAAAGGCAAAAGGTCTTGATCCAGAAACACCGCCAAAAGCTCTGAGTTCGCCATGGGCTCCACAGTGAATGCCACGGTAGCAGATACTGTAACAGGACGGCTTTGGTCGGTAGCTCAGCTTTCCCAGCATCGTGCGACCACCTCGGAAAGATCGAGCCCGCCTTCGACTGACTGAACTCGTGATGACCGAGCAGTGACGACATCCGCGGCTTCGCGCGCGGCGAGCGGACTCCGATCACTGCCGAGACAGCGTCACGGTTTGAAACGCAAGACCAGGCCCGCCCCGACCGCGGCGAGCACCAGGCCGACGTAAAACCAGATCTCGGGCGCGGATTTGGGCTTGTGCCAGACCATGCTGACCAGCACATTGACGAGCGGCGCGCCAGCAAAAACCAAGGGCGCCACGTAGAGCGGGCTGCCCCCGTTTTTGAGCGCCAAGATCACGCACAACGCACCGAGCGCGCCCAAAATCCCCGCGATCGTCGCGTAGGTGACGCCCGTGCGGGTGAATTCCCAGGGCTCAGAGCGCACGCCCAAGAGGAGCACCAGCGGGACCACCACCGCGGTGAGGAAGTAGGCGCCACCCACGCAAAGGAAGGCGCGCAACGCTCCTTTGTTGAGCAAGGTCTGCCCCTGGTGGATCATCGGCACGTAGGTTCCCCAGGTCACAATCGCCCCGAACACAAAAATCAGCCACCATTTCATGATCGTCTCCACCCAAACGTGTAGCAAGTCGTAGTTGCGGTTACTCGGCTGCGGTTATTCGGCCTTGAGCGCCGGCAAGAGCGGGGCCCGCAGGACCTGGTGTGCGGTGAGCGCACCGGCCAGCAAGCCGAAGAGCAGAATACCACCCAGGGTCATGCCGAGGGAGCCCCAGGGCAGGTGGCTCAGACGGCTCGCGGTTGCGGCCATGGCCGCTAGCGTGCCGGCGCCCAAACCCGCAAGCAGCAGCAGGCCGTTTTCCGCCGCGATCAGCTGGCGAAGCCGCTTGCGGGTGAAGCCCATGGCGCGCAAGGCTGCGAGTTCTCCCTGGCGTTCGAGCGCGTTGCGCGCCAGGATCACGGCGAGCCCAACCGTCCCCAGCAGCAGCCCTAGCCCACCGAGCGCCTGGAAGGTTGATAAGTAGGTGTTTTGGACCGCATGGAAAGAGGCCAGCTTGGCCGCGGTCGTGAGCACGTCGAGGCCATAGGGCGCCAGGTCGCGCTCGAGCGCTTGCGCCAGCTCCTCGGCACTTTCAGGCGGGCTCTCGACCAAAAAATAAGCGGCGCCGCTGCGGCTGGGAAAGTGGCGGAGCAAGTGCTTCTCGGCGATCAGCAGCTCGCTTTGAAAGAGGCTGGTCTTGAGGGTGCCAACCAATTGCAAACGGATGGTGTTGCCGTGCTCGTCGGGCAAGACCCAGGCGTCGCCGAGCGCGAGCTTTAAGATCCACTGGGTGGAGTTGGCATCCCCTAAAACCGGCAGGACGCCAGGCGCAAGCTCGCGTTCCAGCAAGCTCCAGGGATTGGCGACCGTTGCGGCGTCGGGGTTCAGGGTTTGCTGGAAGGTGAACCCTCCGCGCTCGAGCAAGGCCGGGGGGACGCCCAACAGGCGCGGCCTTTGCGGTCGGTAGAGGTTGAGACAGCTGGTGTCGTCCCCCGGGAGGAGCTTCATCGCGATCACCTGACTCTTTGCCAACAGCTTTTCGGTGCGCTCTGAAATTCCCAGCTCGAAGCGTCCGGATGCGGAATTCAGGTCCTGGTGGAGCTCGACTTCGGAGCTGGCGATCAAAGCAAACCCGCCGGTCCCCGCGGTTTTGTCCAAGCTTTCGACGGCGAAGTCTTCGCGGTAAGCCGCCACGGTGACGATCATGAAAGCAGCCACCGCGACCAGCGTCATGGCAAGCAAGCTGCGTCCCCGGTTGCGGGTGCAGTTGGCAGCAGCCATCCGCAACAGCGCCAACCGTCCGCTCAGCGAGCCCACGGCATGACGGCTGAACCAGCGTCCCATCCCGGCCAAAAGCGCGACCAGGACGCAGGGTCCAAGCGCGAACTGCAGGAGGGGATCGCCGCTCGCAAAGCCAGCCCCGGCAAAGACCGCAGCGAGCAGCAGGGCGAGGCCCAGCGTCCACTGCGCAGCGCGACCCGCACGGGTGGCTGGCACCTCAACGCGGCGGGCGAGCAAGCGGACGGCGGGCACCTGACCGATCCGGCGGACCGTCCGCCACACCGCAAAAAGCATGATCGCAAAGGCCAAAACCAGGCCCAAAACCAGCGAGCCGGGTTCAAGGTAGAGATTCAGCCGCGAAGTCCCGATCGCGCCTTGCCACAAGGTCTTGAGCCCGAGGATCAGCATTTTTGCGTACAAGACTGCTCCGTCGAGACCGAGCAGCGCACCCCCGGCAGCTAACCACGCGCCTTCGCCGAGCAGCATCCGGCGGACCCGGGCGAGGGGGAACCCCAAGGCCAGGCGCAGACCGATCTCCCCCGCCCGCTGCTCGACCCCGAGGCGAAAGAGCAGCCCCATGAGGAGCGCCGCCGCCACGATCAGGAACTGGCTGAAACCGATGAACAGGCCCGAGAAGTCGGTGGCCCCGACCGCTGCTTGTAGTCCCTGTTGTTTGACCGGCTGAAAGCGCAGCCCGAAGGCAGTGAGCGGGATCTGCTGCGGCAGGTCCGCGCTCAAGCGGGCAGCGAGTTCCGGCACGCTTTGTCCCCCTGTCGGCGCCAGGCGCAGGGCGGTCAGCTCACCCCAAGGATTCCGCCACAGCCGTTGCCCCGTGGCGGTGGCGAGATAACCGCGCGGGGTTCCGCGATAACGGTCCCAGTACTCTTCGTCGCGCGGACGGATCCGCCGCAAGTCGAGGGGGAACGGGGGATCCCAGGCGGCCATGTTGTCGGCATCGGCAATGCCCGGGTATTCTTGGGACAAGTGGCGATCCCCAGCGAGTCCAGTGAGTTCGAGCGCGCCGCGGAAGCGCAAGGTGGCTTGTTCTTCGCGCAGCCGTTCCTCAGGACCCACCACAAAGTAAGTGAGCACCACGGGCTCGCCAACTTGCACCCCGAGTTCGTCCGCGGTCCACGCATTGAGCAAGATCTCGTCGCTCGCCAGCTGGGGCGCGGGGGTTGAATCGACCAGCCGCAACGCGCCAAAAACCGGCGGCGGGGCGGTGTCGAGCGCGGAAATCGTGGCGTAAGGCACTTCCGCACGCGGACTCGCGATGCGGTTCACCAGGTACGTCAAGAGTGGGAAGACTTGCGCGCGGTGGTGCTCAGCGATTTGCTCGACCGCCTGGACGATCGTGGGTTTGAGGATGAACTCATCGCTTTCCACCGTGAGGTAGTCCGCTCCCGGGGTGACCTTGATCCCAAAATCCGCAGCGTCGAGCCCGGCGCGCAGCAACGCGTCGAGCGCGGCGGCGTCCGCTGCCGCGTCTTCGGGTGCGGTCGGCGGCGCGGCGGCGACCACCACGCCGTTCGCCGTGCCGGGTTGGTTGAGGGCGCGTTGCAGCGCGTTCAAAGGGACGAAGGCGTTGCGCGGCACGGCTTGCTGCGCCTTGAGCCCGAAAGCGCCCAGGCCATGGTCGGGCACGATCCCGGCCACCTGGCAGCGGATCCGCATCACCACGTGGTCGGTGTCCTTGCGCCCGAGCAACGAGCCGCGGGGAATCGCGCTGTAACGTTTGAGCGCGATCACCACCCCATCGCCCACGGCAGCGCCGAGTTCATGGGCCAGAGCCTGGTTGAGCACGACCGGCGGGAGCGGGGTCCGCGGTGCGGTCGAGACGAAGTGGGGAGCCAATTCGTTCCAGGCGGCTAACGCTTCTGCGTTGCGGTCAGCGTTCTGCGGCGGGCGTTCGAACAGCTGCAAAAAGCGGGCGTCGATCCCGTACAACCCCACCTCGCCCGCCCGTGCGCTCGAACCCTGGTGGATCGCACTGCCGGTGAGCAAGATCACCGGCGCGGCGTCCTGGAAGCGGGAGGCAAAGCCGGGCATTGCCGCCAACCGCGCGGCTAGATCGTCGGGCAAGAAGCGCGAAGAGGACAGCGCGTAATCAATCCCGCCCAACCGCTCCAGGGTGAGCTCCCGCAGACTGCCGCGCACAGAATCGCCGACCAACAGCGCCCCGCTCAGCACCGCCGACACCACGGCAGCCCCCGCCACAACCGCCAAGTTGCGGCGCCAGAAGTAGATCAGCGCGCGGAGCACTGCCCCTCCCGCAGTTCAAACCGCTGGGCAAATGCATTGGCCAGGGCGAGACTGTGGGTGACCGCGATCAGGATCGTGGCTTCCTGCCGGTGCAGTTCAAAGAGGAGCTCGGCCACGGCTTCCGCGGTCTTGGGGTCGAGACTGCCGGTGGGCTCGTCGCAGAGCAGCAAACTCGGCTGCATGATCAGGGCCCGGGCGAGCGCGACGCGTTGCCGCTCGCCCCCGGAAAGCTCGGACGGACGATGCTCCAACCGGTGTTCGAGCCCCACCCGCTGGAGCAGCAAGAGCGCCCGTTCGCGCAGGGTTCGCCCGGGGTCTGGGGGGAAAGCGAGGGACGGCAGCAGCACGTTTTCGAGCACTGAGTACTGCGGCAACAAGTGGTGATCCTGGAAGACAAAACCGATGGTTCGGTTGCGGAAACGCGCCAGCTCGACCTCGCTCAAACTAAAAGGTGCCACCCCATTCACTTCGATCCATCCCGCAGTCGGCGGCTCCAAGGTCCCGATCAGGTGTAGCAAGGTGCTCTTGCCTGAACCCGAAGGCCCGGTGATCGCCAGGGACTCCCCGCCCGCGAGGGCAAAGCTGACCCCGCGCAGGACCTCGATCTCTTGCCGCGGCGTGGTAAATCGCTTCTCGAGGTTGTGGACGCTTAAGGAGAACGCAGGTGCAGAGGCAGGGTCAGCAAGCGCAGGTGCAGTCAAGGCGATTCCTCCTCACGCCGCAGGCGAAGGGTCTTGTGCGCCCGCGGTCGGAGCTTGGGTGATTTGATCGGCGAGGAAAGCGGGGATGGGCAGGGCTTGGAGCCCAGGGCCAGCGTCGAGCACACAGCAAATCGCGGTGATCTGCCCCTCGGCGACCAGCCGTCCCCGGCAAGAGAAGGTGAAGCCATAAGTCATCGACTTGACTCCCTTGCGCTTCACCCGCAAGTGGATCTCGAGCAGGTCCCCCAACCGGGCCGGGCTGCGGTACTCGCAGGAGGCCGCTGCCCGCGGCCACCCGATCTTGTGGCCTTCGTGCTCGAAGTGGACATTGATCCCGAGTTGCCGCAAGAACTCATGCTCGGCCGTCTCCATGAACACAAAAAAGCGCGAGAAATGGACCAAGCCGGCCAGGTCCGTATCCGCAAATTCGACGCGGCGGGTGGTGTGGAATTCGTGCATTGGATCGCCTGACGCAGTGCATTCCCCGAGCGGTGGATTCCCGGTCGTGAACGTCGGATCGCGACGAGACCAGCGATCCGACCGCCGTATCATCAGCGATCCACCGCCTGGCTGCAACCCTGCTGGATCTCGTCTGACGATGTTCCCACCTCCGCGGTACGCCGCCGATGCCTCCGAGGTATGACTTGACCCGGTTTGCAGTCCTGAGCTAGATTTGCCAGGGAAGCGGTGAGCGGGTATAACTCAGTTGGTAGAGTGCAAGCTTCCCAAGCTTGATGTCGCGGGTTCGAGTCCCGTTGCCCGCTCCAGTCCGGCGACGTGGCCAAGTGGTAAGGCGAGGGTCTGCAAAACCCTTATACGCCGGTTCGAATCCGGCCGTCGCCTCCATCCCTCCCCCAGGAATTCTGTGCATCCACTCCACCTGAGCTCTAGCGACCCGCGGCCTCAGCTCTCACTGACTGCGCTCGGGCGCGCCGTCCGTCGATCCCGGTGAACATCCTCGGCATCTCGGCGTTTTACCATGAATCCGCCTGCTGCCTGTTGCAAGAGGGCAGGTTGGTCGCGGCGGCTTTGGAAGAACGCTTCTCGCGGATCCAGCACGACCCGCGGCTGCCGGTCCACGCCTTCCGCTACTGCCTCGAAGCCGGCAACCTTGATTTGAGCGAGATCGACGCGGTCGCTTACTACGAAATCCCCCAGCACAAGCTGGCCCGCCAGCTGTGGGCCGGGATTCCGGTGGGGGCAAGTGCTGATCTGCCGTGGCTCGACCCCGGACTTCCCACGCGAACGATCCGCGAACGGCTCGGATTCTCCGGCAAGCTCTTCGCGTATCCCCACCATGCATCCCACGCAGCCAGCGCATTTTTCTTTTCCGGCTTTGACCAGGCCGCAATTTTGACCGCAGACGGAGTCGGCGAGTGGGCGACCACCACTTATGGTCAAGCGGCTGGCACCCAGCTCGAACTGTTCGAGGAAGTGCGCTTCCCGCACTCGCTGGGACTTTTGTACTCGACCCTCACCTCCTACCTCGGTTTTGCGGTCAACGATGGCGAGTACAGGGTCATGGGCCTCGCGCCTTATGGCGAACCGCGCTACGTCGATCAGGTGTGTCAGCTGATCGGCATGGGCTCAGATGGACAGTTCCGGCTCAATCTCCGGTACTTCGACTTCCTCCGCGGGCGCACCCTTTATTCTCCCGAGCTCTGCACCCTGTTCGGACAGCCACCGCGCCAGCCGGGGTCAGCACTCCTGCCGTTCCATCGCGACGTGGCCCGGAGCCTGCAGCTGGTTTTAGAAGAGATCCTGCTTGAAAAGCTGGCCTACCTAAACCGGCGGACGGGCAGCGAGAACCTCTGTATGGCCGGCGGGGTGGCGCTCAACTGCGTGGCCAATGGCCGGATCCTTCGCGAATCGTCGTTCCGGCGGCTGTTCGTGCAGCCGGCAGCGGGCGATGCTGGCGCCTGCTTGGGGGCCGCCGCCTTGGCCCACCGCGAACTGACCGGGGAGCGTCCGCGCACCCGCATGGAGCATGCTTTTTGGGGACCGCACTTCCCTGTTGACCAGGTCGCACGGCAACTCGCGGCCGCTGGGCTCAACGCCCTCGACTTCCGCGGGCAAGAAGCCGCGTTGCTAGCGGCAGTGGTCGACCGCTTGGCGGCGGGGCAAGTGCTCGGCTGGTTTTGCGGGCGCATGGAATTCGGTCCCCGTGCGCTCGGGGGACGCAGCATCCTCGCAGATCCCCGCGATCCTGAAATGCGCGCGCGGCTCAATCGGTTGGTCAAAAAACGCGAAGCCTTCCGACCCTTTGCCCCGAGCGTGCTCAGCGCCCATGCCGCTGAGCACTTCGCCCTCGACCACCCTTCACCCTTCATGCTCGAGACCTGTGCGGTGCGCTCCCCGCTCGCACTGCCGGCGATCACCCATGTCGACGGCTCCGCTCGACCGCAGACCGTCGATCCCCAGCACTGTCCCCGCTTTGCCGCGCTCCTCACGGCATTCGCTGCGCGCACCGGCTGCCCGGTGCTGGTCAACACCTCGTTCAATGTGCGCGGCGAGCCCATCGTCTGCACTCCGGTCGACGCACTCTTTTGTCTCGGTCACTCCGGGCTCGACGGGCTGGTGCTCGAAGACTTCCTGCTCGACCGCGCCCAGGTGCCAGCCGTGTGGTCAAAGCTCCTACCCCAATGGGAAGCGGAACGCTTTGCCGCGGGCAAGAACGCGATCAGCGAGCGCCTTTACACCTTTGTTTGAGCGTTGGGCAGTTCATGGACAAAACTCGTGACCCGGCCGCACCGCTGACGACCGACCAAAGGGTCAATGACTCGCGGGTGCCGGATCCGCGCAAAGACATCTGCGACGAGCTGGCAGCGCTGCTCGCCACTGACCCTGGCCGCCGCACCGCGCGCTGGTTGCAGCAGATCTTGGGCGATTCCTGGACGCCGGCGGAAACCTCTGCGGAACCCGCAGAAACAGCTCTGGCTGACCGCAGAGCGCATCCGATCAGCATCTGGCAGCCGCAAGAGCAGGACGGAGAGCTGGTCTTCGTGCGGCCGGAGCCACTGCCCTTGGGCGACCATTACGCGTCCTGTCGCTGCTTGCGCGCGCGCAAACCCGCCGGTACCCAGCGCCTGCTGTGGCTGGGCGAGTCTGTGGCCGCCGGGTATCTTTACGCCCCCCACTGGACCCCGGCGGGTGTGCTCCAAACCCAGCTGGCAGCCTTGAGCGGCCCTGCCTTGACCGGCCCGGCCGCATGGGAAGTGATCGACCTGGCGCGCACCAACGAGCGTCTGGGGTCGCTGGTGCAAACCCTCCGCACGGCTCGCCAGCTGCAGCCGGACGTGCTGGTGCTGTTCGTGGGCAATCATTGGAATTTGCTGGAGACTCCGGAGTTCTCGCCCTACGCACCCAGCGTGCGGGCTCGGCAAAACCTGGCCCTGAAGCTGGCCCAGAGCGGGATTCAAAGCGGCATCGCGGCAGCGCAGCAGCGCTTGCAACAGCGGGCCGACCAGGCTTTCAACGAAGTGGCCGCAATCGCCCAGGAAACCCCGAGCGAAGTGGTCCTGGTCGTGCCGGAGGTGAACCTCGCTGACTGGGAAAACCGGCAGCCGGTCACCTGGCTTGCGGGCGATGGCACGGCCCGCTGGTACGCCTTGGAGCGCCGCGCCGAGACCGCGCTCGCGGCAGCGGACTGGGACGCGCTGCACGACTTGGCCGAGCGCATGATCGCGCTCGATCGCGGGACCTGCCCCACCTCCTGGCGTTTGCTCGCCCTCGCTGCGCACGGTCACGGTCGGGTCGCAGCAGCCGAGCACGCCTGTCGTCAGGAAATCACCGCTAGCCACTACCTCAGCAACTGCTTTCTCGGCGCACCCCAAGCGGCGCCGTGGGTGCAAGACTTCCTGCGCCAAACCGCGACCCGTCACGGCTGGCACTGCGTGGATCTGCCGCAGATGTTTGCCGCGGCGGCACGCAGTCCTTGGGGCGCTGACGTTCGCGACGACGGTCTGATCAAAGCCCAGGACGCGCAGGAGATGGAGCTGCCGGGTCGACGTTTTTTCCTCGACTACTGCCACCTGACCCACGGCGGCATGCGCGTGGCCACCGCTGGCGTGAGCGCGGCAGTGCTCGGCCGGACGCACTGGACCGACGTCCTAGCCGCCTTGCCCCCTGCTGCGCAAGCAGCACCACCTCCCGAAGTCGAGGCCCTGGCTCAGCTTGGTGGTGCCATCCACATGGCGCACCGTCTGGTGTCGGTGCGGGCCAAGCGCTCCTTGCTCATCCCCGGCTGCCGGGCCGCCCTTGCGGCCTCGCCCGGCGTCGCCGACGCAGTGCGCGAGCTGCTGATCGCCCGGCTCGCGCCCTTGCCCGCAGTCTTGACCGCAGCCCAAGCGAGCAACTTCGACTCACCCTACCGCCTTCTTCTGCAACACGGTTGGCGCTGGGAGTTCCTCGACCTCGACCTGCTCGACGCCCTGGGGGAAGCCCTGACCGGGGTCCAAGCGTCGTTCGCAGGCGAGTTCACCGAGCGTTTGCTCGCCGACCACGCGGTCGACGCAAAAGGCCGCGAGCTGACTTCGCCGCCTTATTTGTGGGAACCGCTGGAACGCTTCTACCCCGACGCCATGGTGCCCGCGAACCGCAGCGAGCGGGCGATTCATCGCGCGCCATGGCCCGAGACCAGTTGGGCCCTGGTGTTCGACGGGTCCGCCGACCTCGAACTCGAGCTCACCGTCCGAATTCCCCAGATTCCCGGGCTCGCACACCCGCGCTCACGGCGTCTGCGTTTGCGGGTCAATGGGCAGGCTTGCGGGTCCTGGCGGGTGGGTGGCACCTGGCAAAAGGTCCGCGTGGAGCTGTCGCGCAACGTCTGTCGGCGGGGCCTCAATCGTCTCACTTTGCACTGGCCGCTGCCCGTCGCAGGCGGCGAACGCGCGCTCGCCGCGGCAGTGGAACGCCTCGCTCAGGGCCTGGAAGCCGATCTGCACCCGGTCTTCGGCGAGGTCTTCTCCTGCCGTGCCCGGCTCTTGCCCCACGCCCTCGAGGTGCCAGCCGATTGAACTGAGCGACGGGGAGGGCAGGCACGGGGGCCTGCCCCTACGGTCGCAATCCCACCTGGACCGT
>CAZCOV010000191.1:0-12184 GCA_964499975.1 uncultured Thermoanaerobaculia bacterium | reverse complement strand
TCTCGCTGCGCCAAGCCAGCTGCCTGACGAGATCCAAGCGCGCTGCAGCCGCGAGCTGGACCCGCGCGCGTTCTACGACACCATGGCCGCGCGCGGGGTGCGCTTCGACGGTCCGCTTCAGGGCATGGCGCGGCTCTTTTTGGGGGAGGGCGAGGCTCTGGCCCACATCGTGCCGCCCCCCGGCGAGGGGATCGCCACCGCCGGGTATGAGCTGCATCCCGCCTTGCTCGACGCGGGCTTTCAGACGCTCTTTGCCACCCTCACCCCTGAGGACCTAGCGCGCGACCCTGCCGCCTTTTTCATTCCGGTGGGGCTCGACGCGTTCGAGAGCTTCGCCCCCCTGGCCCCGCTTGAAGGCGGCGCGCTCTTCAGCCACGCGGTCCAGCGCCAAAATTTGAACGACCAGTTGAGCGGCGACCTCGAGCTGGGGCGCGACGACGGCATGGTTTTGGCGCGGGCACGGGGTCTGCGCGTGCAGCGGGTCGGCGCTGGCGAGCGGCCGAGCGGGCCGGAAACGGGGAGGGAGCAGCTTTTCTACGAGATCGTGTGGCGCGAGCAGCGGGCCGCGGGCGACTTGAGCGAGCTGGCCGGACCCTGGCTGATCTTCTGCGATTGCGGCGGAGTGGGCTGCGAGCTGGCTCAGCACTTGACCGCGCACGGCGGCAGCTGCCAGCAGATCGCCTGGGGCGCGACCACGGCACCGGTTGCCGACGGCGTCTTGACCGTGGATCCGACCCAGCCCGAGGCTCTCGCCGAGGCCTTCGTCGAGGCTGTCGCCGCGGCATTCGCCCAGAGCTTGGCGCTCGGCGCAGGGGCAGGACCGCTGCGGGTGGTCTACCTCTGGGGGCTCGACGCGACCCCTTCAGCCGAGCTCACGGCCGCATCCCTCACGCGTGACGCGGAGCACATCCTGCACTCTGCCTTGGGCCTAGTCCAGCAGCTGGCGCAACGCGGCAATGCCCGCCTATGGCTGGTCAGCCGGGGTGCCCGCTGGGTTTTCCCGAGCGATCCGCTGACCGCCTCCGCTGCCTTGCTGTGGGGCTTTGGCCGGGTGATTCCGCAGGAGCACCCGGCGCTGTGGGGCGGGCTCATCGACCTCGATCCCACGGTCAGCGATCCCGCGGTGGCAGCCGCAGAGCTCGGCGCTGCGCTGATCGCTCCCGGCAGCGAGGATAAGATCGCCTGCCGCGGTGGCAGACGTTACCTCGAGCGGCTGATTCACGAGCGGGCGGGCGCGCCCGAGGGCGGCTTGTCCTGGCGTACCCAGGCGGCGTACCTGATCACCGGCGGCATGGGCGGCATGGGGTTGGTGGTCGCCCAATGGATGGTCGAGCAAGGCGCGCGCCACTTGATCTTGATCGGCCGCTCCCCTGTGCCCCCGCGCACCAGTTGGGAAGCGCTGGCGAGCGATCACCCGCAAGCCGCGGCCATCGCTGCGCTCCGCGAGCTCGAAGCGCGCGGCGCTACGGTCACCCTGGCCGCACTCGACGTGGCCGACGGCGTTGCCTTGGGCCACTTCCTCGGCGAATGGGGGCAAGGCGGCGGCGTCCCGATCCGCGGCGTCATCCACGCGGCTGGCACCTGGCACGATCAGACCTTAGAGCGCATGGACCGCGCCGTCCTCGACGAAGTACTGCGGCCCAAAGTGCAAGGTGCCTGGCACTTGCACCAGCACCTGGCAGAGCGCGAACTCGACTTCTTCG
This sequence comes from uncultured Thermoanaerobaculia bacterium, assembly GCA_964499975.1. Taxonomy (GTDB): domain Bacteria; phylum Acidobacteriota; class Thermoanaerobaculia; order Multivoradales; family J023; genus CAZCOV01. The sequence goes on along the minus strand of CAZCOV010000191.1, from coordinate 10,481 downwards.
TCCTGTTCTCCAGCTTTTCCGCCATCTTGCCCGCCCATGGCCAGGGCAACTACGCGGCGGCCAACGCCTTCCTCGACGCCCTCGCTGAGCTGCGCCAGAGCCAGGGCAAGCCGGCTTTGGCGATCGAGTGGGGTCCGTGGTCCGAGGTGGGCTTTGCCGCGACCGCCACCGGCCATGCCGCCCACCAGCGGCTCGAAGCCCAGGGCATCCGCCGCTTCACTCCGCCCAGCGGGCTTAAGATCCTTGAACAACTCCTGCGCCGACGTGCGGCGGTGGTCAGCGTCATCGCGATTGATTGGCAGCGGATGGCTGCCGCGAGCCCTGAGCTCGGCGCCGCGCCGTTTTTTTCTGAGCTGGTGGACTTGGCCCGGATCGCGCATGACGTCCAGGCCCGCTCCACGGCCACGGCGGAGTTCCGCCGACAGATCCAGGAGAGCACGACAGCCGAACAACTGATACTGGTGAGCGAGCGCCTCAAAGACATCTTCACCCGCATCACCCTGCTCGATGCGGCCACCCTGGCGGTTGACGCTAGCTTGCTCGAGATCGGGATGGATTCGCTGATGGCGGTTGAGCTCAAGAATCAGATCCAGCGAGAAACCGGGGTCGATATCCCGGTGGTCGAGCTCCTCAAGCCGCAAGTCAGCCTTAAGACCCTCGGCGAGTTGATCTTGGCCGACCTCAAAACCAGCGACCTAGCACGCCACGACCGCGCAGAACCCCCGGTGGCCATGGAGGAGTTTGTCCTGTGAATTCGGGGATTTTCTGGGCGGTCAGCCCACTTGAGACCGGGCGCGATGATCTCGCCCTCAGACCCATCCTGCCGACCGGAGGAGCCAGCACCCCGTGGAAGTCTTTTTAGCTCCGGCATCCTACGCCCAGCGGCGTTTGTGGGTCCTGGACCGCCTCGCGCCGGGCCACGTGGCCTACCACGTTCCCGGGGCCGTGCGGCTGCGCGGCGAGCTCGACCCCGAAGCGATCGCGTCGGCCCTGGCCGAGATCGTGCGCCGGCACGAGGCGCTGCGCTCCACCTTTGCAGCGCAAGACGGCGAGGCCGTGCAGCTGATCCACGAGGAGCTGCCAGTGCCACTGCTGCGGGTGGCCGTGACCGCGGGCCCGGCGCTCGATCAGGCGATCCACCAGGAGGTCCACCGCCCCTTTGACTTGGTGCATGGACCGCTGCTCCGCGCGGCCTTGTTCACCCTCGGTCCGGGCGACCACGTCTTGCTCGTGGTCTTGCACCACATTGTTGCCGACGGGTGGTCGATCGGGGTTTTGGTGCGGGAGTTTGCTGTCCTCACCGCGGCTTTTGCGGCGGGGCAGCCGTCGCCCCTGCCAGAGCTGCCGGTGCAGTACGCTGACTACGCCGAGTGGCAAAAGGAGTGGCTGGCGAGCGGCGTGCTCGCGGCCCAGCTCGCCTATTGGGAAAAGCAACTCGGCGGTTTGCCAGTGCTCGAACTGCCCCTCGACTTAAAGCGGCCAGCGGTCCTCACCCACCGTGGCGCCACCGCGGTCTTTGACCTGGCAGGCGAGCTGACCGCGTCGTTGACCGGCCTGGCGCGCAGCGTGGGCAACAGCCTGTTCATGGTGCTGCTCGCAGCTTTCCAGGCCTTGCTCGCCCGCTACACCCGCCAGGAAGATCTGGTGGTCGGCACCCCGATCGCCAATCGTGGTCGCCTCGAACTCGAAGGCTTGATCGGTTTTTTCGTCAACACCCTGGTGCTCCGCGGCGACCTCGCAGGCCGGCCCACGTTTCGCACCTTGCTGGCGCGGGTTCAGGCGACCTGCGTCGACGCGTATGCCCATCAGGACGTGCCTTTCGAGCTGCTGGTTGAAACCTTGCGTCCGCCGCGGGATCGCAGCCGTTCGCCGCTCTTTCAAGTGATGTTCGTGCTGCAGAACGCTGCGGGCGAGCTGCCCCAGACGAGGGGGGCAAGTCAGCCCGGTCTGGCGATCGAGACGCTTGAAATTGCGACCGACGGCGCCAAATTCGAACTCACGGTGATGCTCGAACTGACCCCGCGGGGGCTCCGCGCCCGCTACGAGTACAACACCGACCTTTTCGCGCTGGCCACGATCGAGCGCTTGGCGCGCCATTTCCAGACTTTGCTCGCGGCCATGGCGAGCGATCCGGAGCTGCGGCCGAGCGCGATCGACCTGCTGAGCGCGGCCGAGCGCAGCCAGCTGCTTGCGCCCGCGGACGCGCCCGCGCAAGCCGCGGTGCCGGTCCCGTTGATCGCACGTTTTCTCGCCCAAGCCGCCAGCCATCCCGCACGCCTGGCCGTGGTGCTGACCGACGGGGTTTTGCCGGAGGGGTTGACCTATGGCGAGTTGGCCGCGCGTGCGGCCAGCCAGGCAGCGCAGCTGGCGGCGTGCGGGGTGGGCGCGGAGTCGATCGTCGGGCTGGGCGCTCCGCGTTCGCTGGAGCTGGTGGTGGGCATCCTGGCGATTCTGCGCGCGGGCGGCGCCTACCTGCCGCTCGACCCCGCCTACCCCGACGAGCGGCTGGCCTTGATGATCGCCGACAGCGGCGTGGGTGCGCTCTTGCTCCCAAGCGAACTGGGCCCGCGCTTTGCTCGGCTGGCACCCACTGCCCAAGCCGTGCTGCTCGGCAACGCGCTGCTCGGCAACGGGGCGGCGAGCGCGCCGCTCCCGCCGCTGCCTGACCCCGCGGGCATGGCTTACGTGATCTACACTTCGGGCTCGACCGGACGGCCCAAGGGAGTGGTCGTGAGCCACGCCAACGCCGCGCGCTTGTTCACCGCGACAGAGCCCTGGTATGGCTTTGGCCCGGAGGACAGCTGGACCCTGTTTCACTCTTACGCCTTTGATTTTTCGGTGTGGGAGCTGTGGGGTGCGCTCGCCTATGGCGGACGCCTGGTGGTCGTGCCCTACGAGGTCAGCCGGAGCCCTGCTGCGTTGCATGCGCTGCTCGTCCGCGAGCGCATCACCGTCCTCAACCAGACGCCGTCCGCTTTTGTCCAGCTCGCCGCAGTCGATGCCCAGGACCCGGAGACCCGACGCCAAGAAGCTCTGGCGCTGCGCTGGGTGATCTTTGGGGGCGAGGCCCTCGACCCCGCGCTCCTCGCCGACTGGTTTGCGCGCCGCGGCGACGCGCGCCCGCGTCTCGCCAACATGTATGGCATCACCGAGACCACGGTCCACGTCACCTGGCGTCCGCTGACCGCAGCAGACACCACCGCGCAGCAGGCGAGCATCGGCCGGCCGATCCCGGATCTCTGGCTTTACATCCTGGACGAGCGACTCGCGGGGCAGCCGGTCGGCGTGCCCGGCGAGATCCGCGTCGGCGGCTTGGGCCTAGCGCGGGCCTACCTCGGCCGTCCAGCCTTGACCGCTGAGCGCTTCACCCCCGACCCCTTCCGCGCTGGCCGGCTCTACCGCACGGGCGATCTCGGCCGCTTCCTGGCCGCGGGAGAAGTGGAATACCTCGGTCGCGTCGACCATCAGGTCAAAGTGCGAGGTTTCCGCATCGAACCCGGCGAGATCGAAGCCGTGCTGCGGGCTCTGCCGGGGGTTCTCCAAGCCGTGGTGGTGGTGCGTCCGGGTCCGGAGAACACTCGGCGCTTGGTGGCCTACGCAGTGGCCCAAGCGGGCGTGACCTTGGGGGTTGAGGCGCTGCGCCGGGCCTGCCAGGCCAGGTTGCCCGACTATATGGTCCCTGCGGCCGTGGTCCAGCTCGCCGCCCTGCCGCTGACTGCCCACGGCAAGCTCGACCGCCGCGCTTTGCCCGAGCCCGACTTCGAAAGCGCGGTGGCGCGGCAGCCTTACGCCGCCCCGCGCGACCCCATCGAAGCGCGGCTAGCTGGGCTCTGGGCCGAGGTCTTGGGCCTGTCGCAAGTCGGCATTCACGACAACTTCTTCGAGCTCGGGGGCGATTCGATCCTCAGCCTGCAGATCGTGGCCCGGGCTCTCCGTTTGGGCCTGCGCCTGACCCCGGGGCTGATCTTCGATCATCCGACCGTGGCCGAACTGGCGTCGCGGGTCGAGGCAGCTCCTGCGGAAGCTGCGGTCGGGGTCAGCCCACCGACGAGCGGACCCGCGGCTGAGCTTCCTGCAGCGCTACGCCAGCGTCCAGGGTTGGCCGACGCTTATCCCTTGAGCCCGATGCAGCAGGGCATGCTCTTCGAGTCCCTCTACGCCGAGCGCCCGGGGGTCTACTGCGAGCAGATCACCGGTCGGATCGCGGGCGAGCTCGACCTCGACGCGTTCACTCGCGCTTGGCAAAAAGTGGTGGAGCGTCACGATAGCCTGCGTACCAGCTTTGTCTGGCGAGAGGTCGAAAGCCCCCTGCAAGTCGTGTGGCAAGACGTCGAAGTGCCCTTTGCCGTGCTCGACTGGCGGGACCACGACTCCGCCGTCCAAGAGCAGCGCTTCGCCGAGTATTTAGCGCGAGATCGCGTCCAGGGCTTCGCGCTCGATCAGTGCCCGCTGCTGCGGATGACCATGATTCGGCTGGCACCCGATGCTTGGCGCTGGTTGTGGAGCTACCACCACTTGCTCCTGGACGGTTGGTGCCTGCCGCTGATTTTCACCGAAGCGCTGGCGCTGTACCGGGCTTGGGGCCAAGGCGAGCCGCTGGCTTTAACCCCACCGCGGCCGTACCGCGAGTACATCGACTGGCTCGCCGTGCAAGACCGAGCTCTAGCCCAGGACTACTGGCGTGAGCTGCTCCGCGACTGCACCCCGACCTCCCTCGACCTGCCCGCACCGCGGCGACCAGCGGTCGCTGAGGATACCGCCCTGGATTTCGTCGAACTCACACTGGACCCTGGCGTCAGCACGGCCCTCGAAGCCTGGGCACGGAGCCAGCGGTTGACCGTCAGCACCCTCACCCAAGGCGCTTGGGCTGTGCTTTTGGCCCGCTTGCGCGGAGTGCGGGACGTGGTCTTCGGGGTGACGGTGTCCGGCCGTCCGGCCGAGCTGCCGGGGATCGAGACCATGATTGGGCTGTTCATCAACACCTTGCCCGCCCGCGTTCAGGTGCGCGACGAGCCCGCGCTCGCGCCTTGGCTGCGCGCGCTGCAAGATCAAATTGTGGCCAGCCGCCGCTTTGAATACAGCCGTTTGGTCGACATCCAAGCCGAGAGCGGGGTGACCGGGCAGCCGCTCTTTGACAGCATCTTGGTTTTCGAGAACTACCCGGGCGGCGCCGCGCTCGCTGGTTTGGCGGACAGCTTCCGCATTCACGATGTCGAGGTTTTAGAGCGCACCAACTATCCCGTAACCGCGGCCGTGATCCCTGGCGAGCCGATGCTGCTCAAGCTGAGCTTTGATCCGCAGCGCCTGGACCGCCCGACGAGCGCACGCCTGCTCGGCGTTTGGCGGCAGCTCCTGGTCGACATCAGCGCCGGCGTCCCGCGGCTGGGTGTACTCTCCCTCCTCAGCCCGAGCGAGACCCAGCAGCTGCTCGCGTGGGGCACCCCGGCAGCAGATGGCGGCCCGCTCTGTCCGGTGCATGAGGAGGTCGCCTTATGGGCGCAGCGCACCCCGGACGCGGTCGCGGTGGTGGCTGGCACCGCGCGCTTGGCCTATGGCGAACTCCTGCGCCGCGCCGAGCAACTGGCGCGGGTCCTGCGGCAGCGTGGGGTGGGGCGGGAAGTTGTGGTCGGGCTTTGCCGCGAGCCGTCGCTCGAAGTCGCTTGGAACATTCTGGGGATTTTGGCTGCGGGCGGCGCCTACCTGCCCTTAGATCCGCGGATGCCGGAAGCGCGCCGGGCGTATCAACTCGCTGACAGCGGAGCAGCTCTGCTCCTGGAAGAAGGGGGAAAGTCTGACAAGTCCGACAAGTCCGACAAGTCCGACAAGTCCGACAAGTCCGACAAGTCCGACTTCCCACTCTCCTCGCTCGCTTATGTCATTTACACTTCGGGCTCGACCGGCCGTCCTAAGGGCGTGATGATCTCCCACCGCGGGCTGGGTAACTTGGCTTGGGCGCAGTCCCGCGCTTTCGGCCTCGCACCGCAGGACCGCGTGCTGCAATTCGCATCCCTGACTTTCGACGCTGCCGTGTCGGAAATCTTCATCGCCTTGACCTCAGGGGCTGCTTTGGTTTTCGATCCGCTGCGCACGATCGAACACCCCGGCGCTTTGGCCCGGCTGGTGGCGGAGCAGGCGATCACCAACGCCACCTTGACCCCGTCCTTGCTCGCCGCTTTGGAGCCAGCGGACTTTAAGGCGCTGGGTTCCTTGATCGTGGCCGGTGAAGCCGGAGCGGAGGAGCTCTACACCCGGTGGGCCCGCGGACGACGCCTGTTCAATGCTTACGGTCCGACCGAAGGCACGGTGTGCGCCACGGTTGAAGCCGTCGACGACGCGGAGCAGGAGCGCTGGCAACTCAACATCGGGCGCCCCTTGACCGGGATCTCGGTCCAGGTGCAAGACTCCAGCGGACGCCTGCTGCCGGTGGGCGTCAGCGGCCAACTCTGCCTCGGCGGCGTCGGCCTGGCGCGTGGCTATGTGCGCGCTCCCGGGCGGACCGCCGAGCGTTTCTTCCCCGACGCTTGGGGCAAGGTTGCGGGCGCGCGTCTCTACGCCACCGGCGATCGCGGACGCTGGCGCGCGGATGGCCGGATCGAGTTTCTCGGACGCGCCGACCAGCAAGTGAAAATCCGCGGTTTTCGCGTTGAGCTGGAAGAGATCGCGGCAGTCCTCGCCGAGCACCCAGCCGTCGGTGGCGCGGTGGTGGTGGTGCAAAAGGCGCGGGGGACGCAGCGGCTGGTGGCTTACACCGTGCCGGCCAGCGCGCCGGTTGACCCTGCGGTGCTGCGGCAGTTCTTGACGGAGCGCTTGCCCGAGTACATGGTCCCGGCCGTGATGGTGCCGCTCGCCGCTTGGCCCAAGACCCCCAGCGGCAAGCTCGACCGCCGCGCCCTGCCCGCGCCAGAAGACACGTCGGCCGTGGCGCAACCCGAATTCGTGGCGCCCCAGACCCCGGTGGAAAGCACTTTGGCCGCGATTTGGGCCGCGGTTCTGGGGCAAGCGCAGGTCGGCATCCGCGACAACTTCTTCGCGCTCGGTGGCGACTCGATCCTCAGCCTCCAGATCATTGCCCGCGCCCATCGCGAGGGCCTCGAACTGACCCCACGGGAGCTCTTCTCCGCCGCCACGATCGAGCGCTTAGCTCCCCTGGTGCGGGTTCGCACCGGGGTGGGCGCGCCCGACCTGGCCAGCGGCGAAGCCCCCCTGACCCCGATCCAGCACTGGTTCTTCGCCCAGCAGCGCCCTCGGCCTTGGCATTTCAACCAAAGCCTGCTGCTAGCGCTACCGGAACGCCTGGTGGGCGCGCTTTTGGGCCCAGCACTGGCTGCGGTTTTGGCCCACCACGATGCCTTGCGGCTGCGCTTCCGCTCGGGCGAGGAGGGTTGGCGGCAAGCCTACAGCAAGCCCGACGGCCAGCCGACGACCTCGCCTTGGGGGGTAGTCGATCTCAGCGGGTTGCGCGGCGCACCAGGGCGGGAGCTCGAGCGCGTGGCCGGATGCTTGCAGGCGAGCCTGGATCTTGCGACCGGACCGCTGCTCAGAGTCGTCTACTTCCAGCGCAGTTTTGGGGACGATCGGCTCTTCCTCGCGATTCACCACCTGGTGATCGACGGCGTGTCGTGGCGGGTGCTGCTCGAAGATCTCTTGACCGCCTATGCCCAGGCCCGGAGTGGGGAAGCGATCGCCTTGCCGCCCAAGACCTCGTCCTTCAAGCGTTGGGGGGAAGCGCTGGTGACCTGGGCGCAAAGCTCGGAAATCCGCTCCCAGCTCGCTTTTTGGTGCCGGCAGCACGGGCCTGCCTTGCCGCTCGACTTGGCAGACGATGGGCGAGACAACCGCGCGGTGGACGCGCGCACCGTGAGCTCGGCGCTGACCCCCGAAGAAACCGCGAGCCTACTCCGCGAGGTGCCAGCCGCCTATCACACCCAGATCAACGACGTCCTGCTCGCGGCTCTGCTCGGCACCGTGACCGACTGGACCGGCGAACGTGCCATGGCGGTGAACCTCGAAAGCCATGGCCGCCGCGAAGTGGCGCCCGGCGTTGACGTGACCCGCACCGTGGGGTGGTTCACCGCGATTTTTCCCGTCCGGCTCGCGCTGCCAGCGGAGGCGTCTCCCGGCGAGCTGCTCAAAGCAGTCAAAGAGCAACTCCGCGCCGTGCCCGACGGTGGTCTCGGCTACGGGCTGCTGCGCTATCTCACGCCGGACCCCGCGGTCCGGAGCGAGCTTGTGGCCGTGCCCCAGCCCCAGCTCGGTTTCAATTATTTTGGCCAGCTCACCCCGGAGACCGGGCCCGGCGCGCCGCGCCTGGTCACCGAACCGATCGGCCCCGAACAGAGCCCGCAAGCCTGGCGCAGCCACTGGCTCGAAGTGAGTGGGCGGGTGAGCGGCGGACGGCTTGAGATGACCTGGATTTACGGACAAAAACTTCATCACCGGGCGACCATCGAAGCCGTGGCCGCCAGCTATTTGCAGCACCTCCGCCGCCTAATCGCGCATTGCCTGTCCCCGGATGCTGGCGGCTACACCCCCTCGGACTTCGACCGCGTCGGGCTTGATCAGGACGAACTCGACGCCATTCTCGAAGATTTGGAGGTCTAGAGGGATTTGGCCGCAGAAAAAAAGTCATGAGCAAACACCCCAACATCGAGGACATCTATCCCCTGACCCCACTCCAGCAAGGGATGTTGTTCCATGCGCTGCAAGCCCCCGGCTCGGCGGTTTACGTCGAGCAACTGGTTTGTGAGCTCGAAGGCGAGCTCGACTTCGACCTCTTTGCCGAGGTGTGGCGACTGCTTCTGGCGCGGCATGCGGTCTTGCGCACGGCATTCGTGTGGAAAAAACAGCGCGAGCCGGTGCAGGTCGTGCAGCGCGAAGTCGAGTTGCCGTGGTCGAGCGTGGACTGGCGCGAGCTCGACGCCGTGCACCAGGAGCAGTGCTTTGCCGCCTTCTTGGCAGCAGACCGTGAGCGTGGCTTTGCTTTGAACCGGGCGCCCTTGTGGCGTCTCACCACGGTTCGCTTGGGCGAAAGCCGGTGGCACTTCGTGTGGACCCACCATCACCTGCTGCTCGACGGCTGGTCCCTGCCGCTGCTGCTGCAAGAGCTGTTTGCCATCTACCCAGCGCGCGCTTTGGGCCGCATGCCCGACTTGCCGCGGCCACGCCCTTTTGGCGAATTCGTCGACTGGCTGCGCCGTGGCCGCGACCACGGGGCCAGGGCCGGGGCCGAGGCCTTTTGGCGGCACTACCTGGCGGGCTGGGATACCCCCACGGTCTTCGACCTCGAACGGCCGCCCGGCAGCAAGAGCGAGTACCGCGAAGCCCACTTGACCCTGAGCGCGGCTGCGAGCGAAGACCTGCGCAGCCTGGCGCTGCGGGCCAGCGTCACCTTGAACACCGTGGTCCAAGGCGCCCTCGGCCTAGTGCTCAGCCGCTACAGCCGGCGCCGCGACGTGCTCTACGGGGTGGTGGTGGCCGGCCGCCCCGCTGAATTGGCGGGGTCTGAGACCATGGTCGGACCGTTGATCAACACCGTGCTGCTGCGCCTAAGGGTCGACCCTGACGCGCGCCCTTTGCCTTGGCTGGAAGAGCTCCAGACCTCGCAGCTGGCAGTGCGCGAGCATGAGCATGCCGCGCTCACGGAACTCAAGCGCTGGAGCGCGGTCGCCGCGGAGCAGGATCTGTTCGAGGTCTTGCTGGCATTTGAAAATTTTCCCCTGGGCGAGGCCTTGCCGCCGCACCTCGGCAACTTGCTGGTGCGGAAGGTGCGGCTGGTGGAGCGCACCAACGTGCCACTCAACGTGATCGCGATCCCCGGCCCGGCTCTCCGCTTCAAGATCGGTTACGACACGTCCCGCTTTGACCCGCTCACCGTCGAGCGTTTTCTCACCGCCCTCGCCACCGCCCTTGCCGGGCTGGCGGCAGCGCCCCAACGACTCGACGCCATCGCGCTTTTGCCCGCGGCTGTGGCGCAAGAACTGCTGACGTCGCCTGCGCCGGGCCTTTCAACCGGGATTCCGGCTGGGAAAACCAGTCTCATCGCGGACTTTGCCGCGCAAGTTGCAGCCACCCCAGCAGCCCTGGCCCTGACCCTGGGCGATGCGCAGGTCACTTATGGCGAGTTGGCCGAACGCGCGCAGCGCTTGGCGTGGCAGCTCGGCGCCCAAGGGGTCGCGCCCGAGGACCTGGTCGCCCTGCGGGTCGAGCGCTCGCTCGATCTGGTGGTGGCGATCCTCGCGATTCTCGCCACGGGTGGGGCTTACGTGCCGATTGATCCGCAAGCGCCGGAAGAGCGTTCGCGCTACATCCTCGCCGACTGCGGCGCCCGCGTGCTGATCACCGACCGCGCAGACCTCGACACCAACCAGTCAGTGGTCGTCATCCCCGCGGCTCCGGCGGCGAACGCACCAGCGCGAGCACTGACCCCGCTGCCCCCGGCAGCCGCGCAGGCCGCTTACGTGATCTACACCTCGGGCTCGACC
>CAZCOV010000190.1:0-12195 GCA_964499975.1 uncultured Thermoanaerobaculia bacterium | reverse complement strand
GCCAGCTGCTGGCAGCGGTCGAAGCGGACGGCACGATCCATCACTTTCACCTCGATCACCTCGGCACCCCGCGTCTGATCACCGACCAAGCGGGCAACCGCGTCGCTTTCCACGGCTACTTTCCTTTTGGCCAAGAGGCCACGGACCCTGAGCAGTCACCGTTCTCTTTGAAGTTTACCGGTCACGAGCGGGACGAAAATGGAGACGTCCCGAAAGGCGTGCTCGACTACATGAAGGCGCGGTACTGCAGTCCGATTTTAGGGCGGTTTTTGAGCCCGGATCCGGTCCCGCCGATGCGGCTCGCCATGGGCAGGCCACAGCTGTGGAATCGTTACGCCTATGCAGGGGGTAACCCAATTCGCTATGTGGATCCCGAAGGGCTTACTGTCACGCTTCCAAGAGACTTTGGTGATGAGCTGGATCTCCTCAAAAAGGCACTCACAGCCACCGGAGCTGTAGATCTGGCGAATGCGCTTCACGTAGTTAGTATGGGAGGGGTTAACCAGATCGCTGCTGTGGATCCTGGCTTGATTGACGCAACAAACTCAACAGCACGCTTGATCGGTGGTATGATCAATCGGGCTGACTACACCACGAGTATCGAGATTGTAGACCAATCTGTGAGGACAGGTGGTGCGGTAACCTCAGATGTTTCACCGAGTAACATTCGATCGGAAGTACGGCTCAACCCGGCAGAAATCTCTCGTGGAATGATCTGGGGTCGCCCCGTTTCCGGCCCTCTGAAAGGGGTTACTGTGCTCGCTCCCATTTCGGCGAGCACAGCACTAGTCCATGAGATTGGGCATGCTCTTGCCAACTCCCTGGGCCTGGTTGGCTTTCCGAATAGATCTGCTAACGACCGAGAGGCGCTGAGGTACGAGAACGCCCATCGGATGATGCTCAAGGGTCCGGAGCGTGTCGAGAGGATCAACCATAGCATCTACGACACTCGGGACCCCAGGACGTGGGTACCTAACCCATAAGTTGACACTCGAAATGGTGTGTGATGCCAAGCTTCCGACTCAATTCGCTGCTGCTTGCTCTTATTCCCAGCTTACTCCCAGTTGTGAACATTTGCTGGGAGGTCGCGCATGGTTTTTTTCCCCGCGACTGGTGGTGCGTAACCAGAGTTGCGGGCTGGCCAGGTTTGATCGTTATCGAGGTATTGTTAGGAAAGTACTGGATACCCAGTAATGCATCGAATCTCACCATCCCAGAACATATCTTTAGCTGGTCAGTTTTCGTCATAGTCAATGCTTTGCTTTGGATAGTTTTAATCGTCGCCATTCGGCGGTCTCTTTCCTTTATTCTCGCACGTAGCGCAGGGGCACTCTTTTGAGGCATCGGCCGTCATCCAGGGCACCGACCGTGTCACCACTCGTCATAGCGGCTTACTCCGCGACCAACGAGTCTGATACCGCGGACCACCACTTTCACCTCGACCACCTCGGCACCCCGCGTTTGATCACCGATCAAGCTGGCAACCGCGTCGCTTTCCATGGCTACTATCCTTTCGGACAAGAGGCAACTGACCCCGAACAATCACCGTTCTCCTTGAAATTCACCGGTCACGAGCGGGACGAAAATGGTGACGTCCCGAAGGGCGTGCTCGACTACATGAAGGCGCGGTACTGCAGTCCGATTTTGGGGCGGTTCTTGAGCGTGGACAAGATACTTGGCTCACCGACCGTACCCCAGGCCTGGAACCGCTACACTTACGCTCGGGGAAATCCACTCCGTTTCATTGATCCCGATGGGGAAAAGGAGATTGAGCCTACAAAACTGCAGATCTTGTGGTCGCGTTTGAAACACATTATTGCGAACCATGTCCGAAAAGATGTAGCTGTCGAGAAATCGAAGTTCGTATCAAACAACCCTCGCGATGTACAAAAACTAATCGAGAAGACAATCACTCAGCCTGACAGGGTTGATCGGCAAGGCGACGGACGACTTCTTTTTCAAAAACAATTCAATAAAGAGATCGGCACCCAGGGCGAGACGATTGTACGCGTACCAACAGATCAGGTATCAGAGAAAACAGTCAAGCCAGTGACAGGATTCCCTGCCCTTACTTTCAAAGATTTGCTGAGCTTTTTGCCAGGCTCACTTGGGGCCTTCTTTACCGCCCAGCAAGTGGCGCATGAAGCGGCGTCTGCAGCGGCTGACGCAGTTGAACAGCAAGTTCTAGAAAGCGAGGCAAGAAAAGTACAAGACGATGCAAGGGATCTTATTCTGACGATTGATCGTGACTAGTATCATTCTCTGCGGAGCGGAAGCGGCGATGGCCTGCAGCCTCAACGATGGTAAACATACCATGCGAATCAGGTACTGGGAAAGCATACTCGATGTAAAAAGCCGCACGGGAGATGTACTTGTCGTCGGCGCGAACGGCTTCCCATGCCAATTTTTCAGCCTCCCAAAGAGGTACTGCGAATGCTCCTGCTGTACCAAGGGCTTCACGCCCTCGCCAAAGCTGGATCAGCGCGAACCGATCCTCGCTCAGAAGTCGCGTCTCGAACAGTTCGAGTGTAGAAGAGTTAAAGCAAGAAAAGACAATTGGCAAAAGCCCGATTTCGATTTCGAGTTGCTGGCCCTTGCTCTCAAAGAGAGTAGACACGAACACCACTCCTCGTTCGATGTCAACGCCAACAACTTGACCCGCTGCGAGAGTAGTTCGAAACCCCCACCGCCGAGGGCCGCGATAAGTAAAGAGAGTGCCAGATGCCAAGTCATTCATCGAGAAATCTGCAGTGGTCATTCTGGAACTCATACAACTCCTCTCATCACATCATGCACATCATACAGCCCGCACATGTGGTCGGCAAGGAGACGTCGCCTCCACAGCTCCTTTCCCTTCGGACAAGAAGCCACTGAACGCAATGGGACTATGGAAGAGCGCAGCCTTTGCCGGAGGAGCTTCGCGACATCATGCCCGGCCATGAACGGGACAAAAATGGTGGGGTCGCTGGCTCGATCTCGCCGCGAACTGGCTCAGGAGCTCAGGAGCAGAGTTGGGGTGAGGCCATTCATGATAGAATTCTGATCTGACATCTCCTGGCGCTTCGTGGCGCCTCGCCCCAGGCTTCGTCACATGCGGATCCGCAAGCCATTGCCTAGCGCACTTGCCCCACGGGGGAAGCTGTTGCCAACCTCCTGGCCAACCGGGCGGCAGGGTGGGGAGTTCCCTGGACACCCTCTGGCGGCGCGGGCATGGCCCAGCGGTCAGGGGCACAGCTTTAGCCAAATCCCGGTGTCTAGAGGCCCTGCGGCGGTGGTGCAGCGGAAGGAGGCGACGGAGGAAGGCGTTGCGCCCGGCCTTCCAGGTGCCCGGCGCGCCACGCAGCGCGCGGGGGAACCCCTGCCAGAGAGCTTCCGGGCGAAAATGGAGCGCGCCTTCCGCCGCGATTTTTCCCTTGTGCGCATTCACCGCGGGCCGGAAGCCGCAGCCATCGGCGCCCTCGCGTTCACCCGCGGACCCGACATTCACATCGCGCCCAACCGTTACCATCCAGCTAGCCAGCAGGGGGAATCGCTGCTCGCCCACGAACTCACTCACGTGGTCCAGCAAGGGGCCGGACGGGTGGCCGCGCCTTCGTTCAGCAATCGGCCGCCGATCAATGCCGATTCCGGTCTGGAAGCCGAAGCCGACCAGTTGGGCGCCCGGGCGGTTCGGGGTGAGGCCGTCGGCCCGCTGGTTGCGGGGCAGGGCAGTGCTGCTGTGCCAGCCGCTGCGCCCGCGGTGCAATGCCAGAGCTGGTGGGAGCTCTTGCAGCGTGGGGCCGGTGCGGTGTCCAATGCTGCCAGCTCGGCCTATCAGACGGCGTCCGGGGTGGCCAGCTCCGCTTATGACCTGGGCACGAGTGCCGCCAGCACGCTCTCCGGTGCTGCCAGTTCGGCCGCCCAGACGGCGTCCGGGGTGGCCAGCTCCGCTTATGACCTGGGCGCAAGTACTGCCAGCACGCTCTCCGGTGCTGCCAGTTCGGCCTACCAGACGGCGTCCGGGCTTGCCAGCTCCGCTTACCAGGCTGGCACCAACGCTGCCAGTTCGGCCTATCAGACGGCGTCCGGGCTTGCCGGCTCCGCTTACCAGGCTGGCACCAACGCTGCCAGTTCGGCCGCCCAGACGGTGTCCGGGCTTGCAAGTTCTGCTTATGACACGGTGTCTAACCTATCCTTGAGCGATGTGGCTCAGGGCGTCGGCCGCGTCGGCTACGGCCTCTACAGCGGCTATCAAGGCGCGCGACAGCTGGTTCAAGGGAACATCATCCCAGCTGCCGAAGGATTGACCAACGCGGTCTATCAGGGGTTGACCGGTGCTGCGCATCTCGGGGTGCAGGCGGCCACGCCAGCGCTGCGGATGGGAGCCGGGGCGATCAGCAGCATCCCGACCGCGATCCGCACGGGGAGCGAGACGATCCAGCATCTCCGGCAAGGGCAGTACGGTCAGGCCGCCGAGACCGGCGCTGATTTTGTGGGCAATGCGCTGACCGCGGCTTCGCCGTTGATCGGCATGGTCAACCCGGCGGCAGGTGCGGCTGCCTACAACTATTCCTACCTGGGCGGCGTGGGTACCCGTTACGGTATCAACGCGCTCCGCCGTGGGATCAACGCATTGGCTCCAGCCCCGGTCGGCGGTCCCCCGGTAGGCGGTCCCCCGGTCGGCGGTCCCCCGGTAGGCGGTCCCCCGGTCGGCGGTCCCCCGGTCATGCCGCCAGGAGTAGCTCCGGCGCAAATGGTTGGCGGCGCGCGGCGGCGGCGGCCACGCCGACGGCAATAACTGCGAGGAGACCAGCTGAGCTACAGCGAGAGCGGTTTCATGCAGCCAAAACGCCTTCTGATCAGGCGTTCGTGAGTCATTAGAATAAGGTCAGATGCGGCGATTCTCAGTTCCCCTGCTGACCCGAGTGTTGGTGGCCCTGGCGGTGGTCGCGCTGGTCCCTTTTGCGATCACCCATTTTCTGGTGAACCGCAGCGAGCGCGCGATCGTCAACCAGACGCAGAAGACGCACCTCGCCAAGGCTCAAGCTGCGGCCGGACGCGTCCAGGCGTTCCTCGAATTGCACACCACGATCGCCCAGACCGCGGCGGGGAATCCCACCCTCTACCGCGATCCCACCAGCCCAGCAGCAGCTGACTTCTTGCGTGGTCTGCTCGCGGCCAGCGGGGACATCATGGCGGCCGGGACTTTTGCGCTGGATGCGTCCGGGTCACAGCTGGTGCTCTTGGCTCAGCGCACGCAAGAAAAAGCGCAAGTCGCGCAAGCTCTGCGAGTCGACGATGCGCGGACCTTGGTGGCGACCACCCTCGATGGTCGGCCTTGGGTCCGGCTGCGCGTAGGCACGCCTGATGAACGCCTGTTCTTGCACCTAGTCATCCATACCCAGAGCTTGGCCGCTTCGTTCGTCACTACCGAGCTCGGCGACGAAGCCGAATTGATTCTGGCGGACCAAGACGGCCAGGTCCTCGCCGGCAACGCGAAACTCGCTGACTTTCCTCCCGCCCTGCTCGCCAAGGCCGCCTCGCACCATGTGCAGTCAGGCGCTGACGAGTACTTCGGGCCGAGCGGTGAGCTCTTGGTTTCGGCTTATGCCGATGTCGTCGGCAGTCCCTGGTTCGTGCTGTCGCGCCAGCCTTCGCGGGTGGCCGCGCAAGCGACCGCGCAAATGCGGCGCACCGCCTGGCAAGCCTTTGCCGCGGTGGTGGTGCTGGTCGGCCTGCTCGGCCTGCAAGCTCAGACCACGATCGTGCGGCCGCTGCGGCGGCTGATCGCAGCCCAGCGTCGGCTGGCGGGCGGTGAGGTGGTGCCGGCTCAAGGCGGTGAAATCGAACAGCTCGAGCAAGCGTTCGCCCAGCTGGAGAGCAACCTCAACGATCGCGAAGCCCTGAGCCGGGTCTTCCTCGGGCGCTATCAAGTGGTGGAAGTTCTGGGCGTCGGCGCCATGGGCACGGTGTTTCGCGGCTTCGACCCCAAGCTCTTGCGGCCGGTCGCGCTCAAGACGATCAAGATCTCGCAGCTGGTCACCGGGGAGAAGCGCAAGAGTTTGGCCGAACACTTGCTCAAGGAAGCGATCACGCTGGCCCGGCTGCAGCATCCCAACATCGTCACCGTGTTCGATGTGCTCGACCAGGGCGAAGCAGCTTTTCTCGCCATGGAACTGGTCGAAGGCATGAGCCTCGAGACGTATCGCTTCCAGGAGAAGCGGCTGCCTGCTGCGCAAGTCGTGCCCTTGGGAGCAGCAGTGGTGCGCGGCTTGTCGGCAGCGCACCAGCATGGCGTGGTCCACCACGACGTCAAACCCGCGAATATCTTGCTCGGCTACAACGGGGCGATCAAAGTGGCGGATTTCGGCATCGCCGATCTCTTGACCCGTGCCAACCAAGTGCGCGACACCATTTTTGGTACCCCTGGCTACGTGGCCCCCGAGGCCTTGCAGGGCAAGGGCTACCAAGAAAAGAGCGATCTTTTCGCGGTCGGGGTGGTGCTCTACGAATGCCTGGTGGGGGCACGGCCTTTCCAGGGGAAAAACCCCAAGGAGACCATGTTGCGCACGGTGATCGGCGATTACCTGCCGCTGCGCACCTATTGCCCTGACGTGCTGCCGGAACTCGCTGCACTGCTCGATCGCCTGCTCGCGAGAAAACTCGAAGACCGGCCGCCGGACGCGGTCAGTGTCGCTGAACAGCTGGAGCATCTCGCGGCCCAGCATGGCTGGCGTTTCATCCCGCCCAAATTACCACCCCCCACCCAGGAGAAATCCCGTGAAACCATTCCGCGTGCTCACGCATCTTTGCTGGATACTCACAGTTTGGACCGCATCTGACGCCGCAGGGCAACCCCCTGGCAGCCCCGACAGCTCCCCGGCGGAAACGGCCAGTGAGCTGATCGTCCAGCCGGGCGAGGCGGTGCAATGGACCGACACGCGCTCTGACTGGCAGATCCTGGCGGCGATTGACGGCGGGGTTTTGCGGACGTTCACCGGTCCGCTGATCGCGCCGACGTCGGGGGATCACTGGCTGGCCATGGCCAGCCGCGACGCTCTGGGCACTTGGTCTGCGATCGCTTGGACCCGGCTGCGGGTCGATGCCGAGCCGCCGCAAGTCGAGCTGGCAGCTGATCCCGCACCGGTTCTCGTTGCGCCAGATCAAGCGTGGGTCAAAGCCGGAACGCTGGTTGTCGCGCAAGCGCACGACGCAGTTTCCGGAGTTGCCCAGCTCACCTTGAAAGCCGCAGATCAGCAGGTCGAGCAAGCAGGGGACCGGGTGAGCCTGCGGCTGGGAGAGCGGGCAGGCGAAGTGTCAGCGCGGGCTTGGGCCGTCGACCGGGTGGGGCAGCGCTCAGCCGATGCCACCCTGGTGCTCCGGATCGACCCAGATCCCCCCGAAGGGGAAATCGTCCCGCAAGGACCGTACGTCCCGGCCGAGGAGGGAGTGACGTGGGTGCTCGCCCCCACCACCCACTTGGAACCGCACTGGCGCGATGCGGGCAGCGGAGTGGCTGCTTGGTCCGCCTGGATCGATGAGCAAGAAGTCGCGCCCACGGCCTGGCAAGGACCCTGGCCCGCCGGACCGCACTCGGTCGCTGCTGCGGTGCGCGATCGCGTGGGCAACGTGGGCCGGATCGGCCCCTTGCGCGTGATCGTCGACGCGGCCGGACCGCAAATCTCCTGGCAGGTCACGAGCCCAGGGGTGCAAGGCGACGACGGCGTCACCTACTACGTACCCCCGGTCAACGTCGAGATTAGAGCCCAGGACGAGGTCGCCGGAGTCGCGTTAGTTACGTCCGCGACCGACGGAACCCACTTCACGCCGTTCGCCGGCCAGCGCGAGGTCGCGGGGGAAGAGCTGGTGATCCGCGCTCAGGACCGCGTCGACAACTGGACAGAGGAGCGCGCGACCTGGCAGCTC
Source organism: uncultured Thermoanaerobaculia bacterium (assembly GCA_964499975.1). Taxonomy (GTDB): domain Bacteria; phylum Acidobacteriota; class Thermoanaerobaculia; order Multivoradales; family J023; genus CAZCOV01. The sequence goes on along the minus strand of CAZCOV010000190.1, from coordinate 4,290 downwards.
GATCGAGACCCGCCCACGATCCGGGTCCTGGCGCCGGACGGTCAAGCGATCCCGGTTGGAGCCCGCCACACCCTGCAGCAGGGGGATTCCTTAACCGTCGCAGCCGAAGACCCGCGCAGCGGCGTCGCGCAAGCCACCTACTGCCTCAAGGGTCCACCCTGCCGTGTGCTGCCGCGGGTCATCACCATGAGCGAAGCAGGCGAGTTCTTGCTCGAGATCTCCGCTCAGGATCGCGCGGGTCACTCGGTCGTAGAGCGTTGGACGATCACGGTGCTGCACCGCAGCGGAGGTAAGCCATGAGCAGATCCAGATGGCGGTGCTGGTTTCGCGGACTCTGTCTCTGGCTGCTGCTCGCGGTGCCGGGGGTGGCGCAAAGCGCGGACGCGTCCGCACGGCAGATCCAAGACACCGTCGGCTGGCACGTGGTGCAAGCCGGCGAAACCCTCCAGTCGATCACGGCCAAGTACCTCGGGACCCCCCACTTGTGGCCCGAGAATCACAAGCTCAATCCGCAAATTCGCGATCCCCACTTGCTGTGGCCTGGCCAGCGGATCAAGGTCATTGTCGAGCGGCAAATTCCTGCGCAAAGCGCCGAGATTGAAAAAATCTCGAACGAGGTCGACAAGAACCTGCAACTGACCGGCTGGCAACAAGCCCAGGCCGGGGATGCCCTGAAGCCCAAAGACGGCGTGCGCACCTTTGAGGATTCGTCCGCGGCCCTGCGCTTCGACGACGGCTCGAACCTGACCCTCAACGAATACTCGCAGGTCTTCCTCAAAGAGATGCAGACCACGGTGACCGGGGTGCGGCAGGGCGAGATCACAATCGAACGCGGTCAAGCGGACTTCAAGCTGCAAGCGCCCAAGCCAGAAAAGAGCGATATTGCGATCGTGGTGGGCACGACCGTGTCGCGGCCGCGCCCTGGTCCGGGCGGGACGGCGGAGACGCGAACCCGCCTGGCCGCAAGTGGCGTCTCTCAGCTGATGGTTTTTGGTGGCAGTTCTGAGCTCGAAGCGGGCGGTTTAAAGGTCGCGGTAGCCACGGGCATGGGCACTTCGGTGACCGCGGGTGAAGCGCCCAAGCCGCCCGAGCCGCTGCTCCCGGCAGCCGCGTTGGAGTCCCCCCCGGAAGCTTCGCAGTGGAACTTCGCCAACCCTCACTTTGCCTGGCAGCCGGTTCCCGGTGCGGCCTCCTACAACTTCGAAGTCTGCCGCGATTCTGCCTGCACTCAGCTCGTCGGGCGCACCAGTGAGCTCAAAACGCCGAGCTTTCAGCCAGTTACCGGTTTGCCGCGCGGCCTCCTCTTCTGGCGGGTCCAGGCCGTAGCGCCGTCCGGACTCGACGGCTACTCCAGCAAGCCGCGGTCCCTGCACATCCTGTCGGAGAACGTCGATCTCGAGCCCCCGCTGCTCGCCGTGGCGGTCGTGGGTGCGGGTGACGTCCGCCCAGACGGCGTGGTCCTGCTCGGTCCGGGCGGTGCGCTCCGCTGGGCCGCGCGGGACGATGCTTCAGGGGTTGCGGCGGTGCGTTACCGCTGGGCCGACGCTGCCTGGCAGCTGGTTGCGGGTGCAGACATCGCTGCGCCTGCGGGGGAGGGCGAGCCCGTGCTGCACGTGCTGCAACTGGCAGCCGTGGACCACCTGGGCCGGCAGCGGACCTTGGAAGTGCGGGTCCACAGCACCGCTAGCGAACCGCTGTTGCCTCCGACTGCCCGGCGTGGGGTCGAGCCGCGCTAGGGCTGTCGGGTGGCACCGTGGTGGCCGGCACCGTGGTCGCCGGCTGGGATCAAGTCGCTGGCAGGATCCACGTCCCGGTTTTGCCGGCGAGCGCGCTTTCCAGGGTGTAGATGTCGGTGATCAGCGATCGCTCCCCCCCTTGCTCGACAAAACGGCATGCGGCCTCGACTTTGGGCCCCATGCTGCCCGGCGGAAAATGGCCAGCCTGCAAGAAAGCGCGCGCTTGGCCCACGCTCAGCGAATCGAGAAAGGACTGTTGCGGGGTGCCGAAGTGGATCGCCACGCGTTCGACGTCGGTCAGGATGTAGAGTTCCTGCGCCCCGATCTCGCGCGCCAACACGGCAGACGCAAGGTCCTTGTCGACCACGGCTTCGATTCCTTTGAGCAAGCCGGTGGGGGTCCGGGCCACCGGGATACCGCCGCCACCGGTGACGATGACCAGCGCTCCTGCGTCGATCAGCGTGGTGATCAGCTGGCGCTCCATGATTCCGATCGGCTCCGGCGACGGCACCACCCGGCGGAAACCGCGGGCCGGGTCTTTCTTGACCACCCACTGCCGCTCAGCCGCCAACGGGCGGATCTCTTCTTCAGAGAAGGCTGGCCCCACGAACTTGGTGGGATTCTTCATCGCGGGATCGTCAGCGCGCACCTCGACCAGGGTGAGCAAGGCGCAAACCGGCTTGTCCAGGTTGCGGCGGAGCAGCTTGTTGCGCAAGACGAGCTCGATCATGTAGCCGAGCCCGCCCTGGAGGTCCGCGACCACCACGTCGAGCGGCAGATCCGGGGCATGTCCGCGCGACAGCTCGACGCGAATCATCTGGTTACCCACTTGCGGGCCATTACCGTGGGTGAGAATGACTTCGTGACCCTGCTCGATGAGCTGGAGGATGCCTTCTAGGCTGCGTCTCAGGTTGGCATAGTCTTGACGGACGCTGCCGTCATCGTTGGGACGGGTGATCGCATTGCCGCCAAGGGCAGCAACAACTCGCTTCGCACGGGCTTGGGTCATCGGTTTCCTGGTCGCGGTTTCGTGGTTGCACCGCCCCCTGGGGTCGGATAGCATGTATGATAATTCTTGATTTCGTTTTCTGGAAGCATCCCTTGAACTTGATCCATGACCTGACAAATAGCTTGGCAAATCGAACCGTCTGAAACCACCCATCCCCAGAACCTGGAAGCAGCACCAATCCCGCTGCAGGGCGCAGAGAATGGCGAGGAGAGCAGTTCAGGATGAGCGAAAAGATCAGAATCCTGGTCGCCGATGATCAGATTGAGGATTTTGGAGAGAATCTTTTGTCTTTGCTGCGGTCTCAGGAAGACATGGAGGTGGTGGGGCAGATCGACGAAGGATCTTTGGTGGTCGCCAAAGCGGCTGAACTGCGCCCAGATGTGGTCTTGCTCAATCTGGGGATGCCGGGAGGCGGGCTGCGCGCGCTCGAACAGCTCGCGGCGTTGCGTCCCTCCGCCCGGGTCTTGGTGCTCGCCATGCACGAGGACATCTCGCTCTTGCGTTCGGTTCTGGCGATCGGCGCGCTGGGCTATGTGGTGCATCGGCTGGCCCTGGGCGAGATCCTGTCGGTGATCCGCAAGATCCACCGCGGGCGCGGCTATATCGATGTCCCGACCGGGGGACTCGCGGTCGATCCCGGGGTCAACCCGCGTTCGGAAGCCCGCCGCCAGATGGACGAAAAGCTGGACGACTTGAGCAAGCGGGAGTGCGAAGTGCTCAAAGCCGTGGCCTACGGCTACACCAACCGCGAGATTGCCGAGCGGCTGGGGATCAGCGTCAAGAGCGTGGAAACCTATCGCTACCGGGTGGGTGAAAAGTTGGGTTTCCAGAGCCGTGCCGACCTCGTCCGCTTTGCCCTGGAAGCCGGCCTCCTGCGCACCGACAAAGACGGCTTCCCGGAATCCTTCGAGCCCGAAGGCTAGTTGCCGCAAACTGGGTGTGAGTTGCGATTCTGCCAACACTGCACGTCCCAGTGGGATTGACCGACGAGCCCCCAAGAGCCTAGACTGGCGATATTTCCGACTTTGGAGGAGAATCCCGAATGAAAATTGGGCAGAGCATAGCGAAACGAGCGCATCTCAAGTTGACCGAGAAGATCAAGGCGACCCGGGGCGTCACCATCCGGGACGTGGAATCGCACTTCGACAGGTGCCACTCCTGGTGGCGGCAAACGCCAGTGCGCAAAAAGGGGATGACCCTCGCCGAATTTGCCGAGACATGCCATTTCATCGGCTGGCGACCCTCCCAAGTGCTGAGCGAGCTCGAGTCCGAGGTCGGAGCAGTGCCGGCTGACTTGGCTGGCCCTGAACCCGCGGTGGTCCGCGCCGCCCTCCGCGGGAATGGGGGAAGTGCCGACCCAGCGGATTTGGCGGCTGCCCGTGCGCGCCTCGAAAGGCTGGACGAGCGGCGTTATCTCGAACCTTCCGCGGTGATCGCGGAGGTTGGCCACGCGATGCCGACGATCCCCTCAGCCTTGCGCCCGTTGGCCCTGGGCGTTGCCGGCAGCAGTTATCGGCTCCTGCTCGCCTACCCTGAGGCCAAAAC
>CAZCOV010000189.1:0-12215 GCA_964499975.1 uncultured Thermoanaerobaculia bacterium | reverse complement strand
AGAAGAAGGCCATGAAGTCCGGGAAGTAGGCTTCCAGGATCTCTTTCCAGGGACTATCGAAGTCGTCAGTGGGGGTGGTTGGGCTCATCGGAGGGTCCTGGGCTCAAGTAAGTAGAAAATTTCGTTAGATATTCACACTTTCTTTTATGGTGGGGATATCTCTGCATTAGGATAGCACAAATCTCTTCCAACCAGATCCGCACCAAGGGTGACTCCATTCTGCCGAGCGAAGACGGTTTAATCTGGCAAGCAGCGAAGACCCCGGCTTCCGTCATCTCAGAAAAGCAGACCTGACCTCCACCAATCAATATATTCTCTATCGTCAAAGGATTGACGCCTGGATGTCTCTGACGGCAAGCCGGGAAAGGAAAGCGAGAGAGAATGCAGCTCAAACAAGCCATCGAGTTTTTCTTGACCGGTTACTTTTCGACCTGCCAGCGCAGTGAGAAGACGGTCCAGGCTTACACCATCGACCTGGAGCAGTTCCGTAGCGGCGCGGGTCAGCGTTCCCGGCTTGAGCAGATCACGCCCGAGAAGCTGGAGCGCTGGGCTGTCGAACTCAGGCAAGCTGGCTATGCCTCGACCTCGATCCGCCGAAAGTTTGCGACGCTGAAAGTCTTTTTCAGTTACTGGGTGCGGGCGGGTGGCGCCGCTGTGTCACGCTTCGCAAGGATCATGGAAGTATCGTAGACTTACTTCTACCGGAGGAACCACGATGATTACCCAAGAAAAAACTGAAGTCGACCAAGGGCTCTCTCTTGCTCAGCGCCGTGCCTACATGACGTTGCCACTTGCAGAGCGCCAGCAACGCCTTGCGGCGCAGGCAGAGCGGATGGCCGCCCATTACCGGCAAGAGCCTGAGCAGAGTGAGCGTCTTGCCTGGCAAGGAGGGGACATTGCCGAGCCCTGATCCCGCCCCTCCACGACGTGGGGAAATCTGGCTCGTCAATTTTGATCCCACCGTGGGCAGAGAGATCCAAAAGACCCGGCCTGCAGTGGTGGTGAGTTCCGATGCCGTGGGACGTCTGCCCATCAAACTGGTGGCTCCGCTGACAGATTTCCAGATCGTCCAGCACCTGTGGGGATCAGGTTATTCGAGCCATTCGCGAAACCGGCGGCGTGCTTCTTGGTGAGGAATACCTTGCCCTGCGTCCAGCTGGCGCACACCGCGCTCGATCTTGTAGGGAAGGTAGACCTGTTCAATCAAGTCTTCGAAGGAGGCACTCGGCGGCAGAGCGCGCAACGCTTCCCAAAGAGGTCCCCGCTCGACCGTCGCGTCCGCCAGCGCAACCATGACCTCGGCACCGTCCGGGAGCGCCGCACCAGCCTCGAGAACGACCGATCCGTTTCTGACTGTGCCCTTGTATGTCATCACCTTCTCCTTGAAGGCCAGTGTAGGAGATCGGGGCAACACCGTCAACCAGTTGCCCCGCTCAACCCGCTCAAGGTGGGCTGGCACCCACCCTACGAAAACTTCTTCGCAAGAAAAAGGGCGCACCCCGCAGGATGCGCCCGACGACCCAGAGCGGTCGTGTCTTGGCCTTACCGGTTGCTGTTCGGCTGCAGTACGGGTTCGCCGAGGAGGTTGTAGATCATCAACATCTCTTCGGTTCCGCCCTGCGCCGCCAGCTGACGGAGGGCCCGCCGGATCAGGTCGCCCAGGGTGTCGTCGCTGCGGTAGACCTCGCTCATCAGGCTCTGCGCGAGGATCTTGGCTTGACGGTTCTGGGACAGACCTGCGGCCGACCAGACGGCCAGACCACCGGAATCGGGTTCGGTGATTAGGGCTTCACCCAGCGACTGGAAGCCGGGGATGCCGAACCGGTTCAAGACGCAGGTCTTTGCGGTGATGATCGGCAAGGCCCCAGTGGCGTTCAGCGTGGACAGGTCGCTGGTCTTGAGCAAGCCGAGATCCGAGATCCGGTCGAGGCTCGCATGGCCGAGGTACTCGATCCAGGGTACCCCTTGGTTGAGTGCCTGGAAGAGTTGCTGCCGGGCAGCGGTCAGAGGTTGTGCGCTCAGGTCGATCCGCGCCTGGCTGACCCGGCTCGGCAAGAGCTGGGCGACTGCGGCGATGTCGTGGCTGAAATCACCCGCGACGTCGCTGCGGTCAGCGATCAGCAGGACTTGGGGTTCTGCTGCTGCAGCTTCGGTTTGGAGGACCTTTTGCAGGTAGGCAGAAAGTTCTGCCGAGTCGAGGACCGGTAGACGGCCGAGTGCGATGTCGGGCACCCAGTCGTCGTCGAAGTCGGTGAATGGAGCGTCGGTGGCGAGCAGACCCGCGGACGTCCGCGTCAACATCGGGGGCACCAGGTTGGCGCTGTAGCCCAAGTTGTCGTGGTAGTCGTAGTCCCCCGCGCCGAGGAGCACGGCGTGGGTCGGTTGGCCTTGCCAGTTCTTGGCCGCATACGCGAGGAAGTCGCGGATCGCCAAGGGGCTGACGAGACCGGCACTGAACTCGTCGTAGATGTGCTCCAGATTCACCACTTCGGTGTCCCAACCTTGACGCTGACGATGGTCCGCCAGCGTGCGCGCCGCCGCCAAGAGCTCGGCGGGGGCGATCAGCAAGTAGTTGGCCGAGTGCGTTGCCGCATGTAGGTCGGAGTTGCCCGCGGCCCACAGATTCCGTGCTGAACGCAGCCCAGCTGGGGAAACCGCCAGGTAGCGCGCCGTGGCCGAGGCCGGGGCAAAGCTGACCTGAAAGTTGCCGCTGCTGCCGGAAATGACCGGACGGCTCACTTCCTTGGGCTGCTGCGGTTGGGTGATGTCAAAGACCCGGACGTTGCTGTCGCTCCAACCGGACACGGTGATCGTCCGGTGGCCGTTCGCGCTGAAGGTGAAGGCCGGACCGCTGGTGCGGTACAGCTGGTCATAGCTCAGCTCGAAGCGGTCGACGTAGAACAGGCTGAAAGGCACGCCCGCAGCCAGAACGCCGCGCACCTTGACCGTATTCGGGCCTTCCCGCAACCAAGCCTGCGGGAACGAGAAGGTGGCGGTGTGGGGCTCGAGGCCCCGCCAGTCGACCTGGCCGAGTTGCTGGTTGTTCAAGGAGATGATCGCCCGGTGATCCTGGGCCAAACCACTCGCGCTCGCCCCCTGCAAGAACACGGTGAGGACGGCGTCCGCGGCGCTCGTCGCCTTGCCCCGCACGTCGAAGGTGAAGGACCGGGTGTCGAGGTTGGGCAGGCCCGGACGGATGATCTCCCAGTACCAGAAGTCGGCTTCCGGTTGGTTAGCCAGCTGAGGAGCCGCCTGGCGGTTTTCCTCCGCGACCAGGACTTGACGGAAGGTCTGATCGCTCACCGCGGTGGGCTGGCCAGCCGCCGTGAACTCGATCCGCCGTCCGCGGCCCTGGTACAGCCAGTAGACGTTGGTATCGGTGTAAGGATTGTCGATGGCCTCCGCGTAGAAGAGCAGGCCCTGGTTGTTGGTATCCGCGGTCCAAGCAACGGGAGCGCCGGCATGGCTCAAGACCAGGCCATTGCGCGCGATCCGCTGCTCGATCGTGGCGGTCGTGACGCCGAAACGAGCGGCCAGTTCTGCGGCGGACAGGCGGTAGAAGCCCGCTTGCTCGACTAAGATCTTGACCGCGTTGCCAGTGCTTTGGTCCCGCGTCTGCACGGCCCGATCGTACTCGGCACGCCGGCTGGCCAGCCGTGCCTGATCCGTGGCCGACAGGGGGTGCGGGACGCGCAGTTCGTGATCGACGGCTACGGGGCTGCTGCCGGTGACCTTGACCGCGAACCCGCCTTGATCGACCATCCGGCCGCCAGTTTCGAGCTCGATGATGCGCAGCTCATACTGGTTGGCGAGCGGCAACCGTTCCCGGTCGACCTTCAGGTAGTAGGTGCCACCTGCAGGCGCGTGCGCGAGCCCGGTCAACAACCCGTCATGGAGCGGCACGTAGCGTTGGCTCTTTTCGTCGAAGCGTTCGACGAAGAAGCCGGCCGTTCCCAGCTCGGAATTTGTGGTGAAGGCGATGACCGTGCTGCCGCCATCCGCATAGGCGGCAACGCTGGTCACCAGGGCTTCGGTGGGTGGTGCGATCATGCCGGCATCGACCGTGTCGTCGGTCTCACCCGAGGTGAGGCTGATGATTCCGGTGAGACCGATGATCGGGTCAGGATCGCTGTCGAGCGTATCGTCACCCCCTTGGTCTTGCGGACTGATGCTGAAGCCGACCGGCGGCGTGAAGGCGACCACGTAGTCGCCCGGGGCGATGCCGGTGAAGCTGTAGCTGCCGTCAGCTGCGGTGGTGGTGATAGCGACCGGCGAGAGATCGCTGGCCAGGAGTTCGACGGAGACGCCGCCAAGACCGGGTTCGCCCGCGTCTTGGATGCCATCGCCATCGACATCCTCCCACACGAAGTTGCCGAGGGAGGCCGGGGCAAAGAGACCGGCATCCCAGGTCAGATCGCTTTCCCCTGAAACCAGGGTGGTGGCGATCGTCTGTCCGGTCCCAGGATCGACATCGCTGTCGATCGCGTCATTCATGCCCTGGTCTTGGGCGGTGAAGCTCAGACCAGCCGGGGCAAGGACGTGGACCGCATAGGTTCCCGGAGCGAGTTGGTCGAACAGGTAGCTGCCGTCGGCGGCGGTGGTGGTGGTCGCCAACACCGCGCCGAAAGCGTCCAGAAGTTCGACGGTGACGCCAGCGATTCCGACCTCACTGCCATCTTGCAGGCCGTCGCCGTCAGCGTCGAGCCAGACATAGTCGCCGAGGCTGGCATTTTGGTAGGCACCTGCGTCCACGGTGTTGTCGACTTCGCCGGGAGCGAGCGAGACCAGCGCGGTCTGCCCGGTCGAGGGGTTGGCATCGCTGTCGAGCGCGTCATTGCCACCTTGGTCCTGCGGGCTGAAGAAAGCAAATCCCGCGGGCAAGGTGAAACGCACGGCATAGTTGCCTGGCACCAAGCCGCTAAAGGCATAGAAGCCGTTGGCGTCGGTGGTGGTGGTCGCCAGGACGTTGCCGAGCGCATTCAGGAGTTGCACGGTCGCGCCGGCAATGCCGGGCTCGCCCACTTCCTGAATTCCGTCCGCGTCGAGATCGTCCCAGAAATAGTCACCGAGGGCGGCAGGTTGGTAGAGCCCTGCGTCGAGGTCGTTGTAGATCTGCCCTGCAACCAAGGTGACGGTGGCGGTTTTTCCGGTCGCCGGATGCACGTCGCTGTCGAGGGTGTTGTCGCCGCCTTGGTCTTGCGGGCTGAACACGTACCCGGCAGGTGGGGTCACCCGGATGGCATAGCTGCCCGGAGTCACGTAGGTGAAGGCATAAAGGCCATTGGCATCGGTCGTGGTAGTGGCGAGCACGTTGCCGAGCCCGTCGAGCAGCTCGACCGAAACCCCGGCGATGCCGACTTCACCCACGTCCTGGATCCCGTCCGCATCGAGATCGCCCCAGATGAAGTCGCCGAGGGTCGCGCCTTGCTGGAAGCCGAAGTCGTTGTCCGGATCGGAATTCCCCAAGCCGACGAAATCGGCCTCTTCCACGTTGTCCGTGGTCAAGGTCGAGCCCGGGGGCAAGGTGGCGGTGTCGATCTCGAGCACGAAGTGGCCGTCGGTCGCGACCAGGAAGTGGTAGTCGCCGTTGGCATCGGTGACGGTGGTCTGGATCAGGACGTCACCCGCATCGACCAGGCCGTCATCGTTGACGTCGAGGTAGAGGTGGACGGTGACGCCGGGTTGGCCAGCTTCCGGCGGTTGATCGTGGGTGCCGTCACCATCGTCGTCCACGAACACGGTGCCGCTCATGGTGTTGGGCGCCTCGGTCATGCAGGCCAAGCTTTCGTAATCGGTGAAGCCCGCGAAGAGCGGCGCGATGAGGGTTGCCGCGCCGGTGGACTTGTTGACCAGATACAGCCGATCGCGCTGAGTGAAGAGGCTGTTTTGCCCGGTCGACGCGAACAGGGTGCCGTCGTTGTGGAAGGACAGGCCTTCGACATCGATGACACCGAAAGGTCCAACATCGCTGATCGCGCCGGTGACCTTGTCGATTTTCACCAGCCGATCGCCATGGCCGGTGGCATCGTCGTTGGCAATGCCGTACAGCTGGCCATCGGCCGGATCAATCGCGATGTCGTCGATGGATTCAAGACCCAAGATGACCGGGATCGCGACGTAGTCAATGCCCACCCCAAAAGTGTCGGTGACCAAGGCCCCGCTCAGCGGGTTGATGATGAATAGCAGATCTGGGGTATTGGCTCCGACCGTGCGGTGGACGCCATAGAGGATGCCGGTCAGCGGATCGAAAGTCAGGCTGTCGATATCGCTGAGCAGCACGGTGCCAGCCGAACCATCTCCGCTGCCGATCGGGTTGGGCAAGGCGGTGAACGTGCCGGTCGTGAGGTTGACCACTCCCAGCTGACCGCCATTGACCGCGTACAAGGTCGCGCCGTCGAGGCCAAAAGCCGCGGACTCGACGTCGAGGGTTCCGAGCGGACCGATGGGCACACTCGCCCCGCTCGCGGTGTCGACCGCGATCAGCTGATCGCTGTCGGACAGCTTGTCGCTGTCGGCAATGGCGTAGCACACCGGTACGGGTTCGAGCGCGAGGTTGTTGTTGATGATGAAGGGGTCGCCAGCGGTGAGAGCGAAGGTCCGGTAGTAGGGCGTGCAGGCGTTACTGGTCAAGAAGCCAGTAGCTCTGTTTTCACCGTTGCCGAGCACTGTTGGGTTGGGCCCCAAAGTGGCAGCGTAAGCTGGCGGATCGAGGGGCAAGCAGGCCGTGCTCGGCTGGTAGCCGAACGGCGCGGTGACGTCGACGGTGTAGACCCCCGGCGTCCCATCGGTGGAGTACCGGTAAGCCCCGCTGCTGCCGTCTGCGATCAGGTTGACCGCTCCCGGACCGCTGACCGAGACCTGGCCGCCGGATACGATCTCACCGGTGACTTCGTCATAGAGGTAACCCGAGGGATCGTAATCCTGGTGGTTGGGGATGCCGTCGCCGTCGCGGTCGCCGGTGCCTTCCAGCTGGTCGGGGATCCCGTCGTTGTCGTTGTCGGTTTGGTTGAGCTGGTAGCCGTCGATTCCGGCGCTGGTTGTCGACAAGGCAAGGACGGTAACGGTGGTGGGATCGGTGCCAGCCGTTTGCACGAAGCCTGCGGGCAAGGTCGCCTCGTTGACGTTGGCGGTGGTCGTCCCTCCCGGCACTGTGGCGGTCCAGTCGCCATTGGCGTTGGTGACCACCGTTTGGGTAGCTCCCGAACTGTCGGTGATCACCACGGAAACGCCGCTGAGTCCGGGTTCGCCCGGATCCTGGACGCCGTTGCCGTCGGTGTCTTGGAACAGGCGACCCGTAACCGTGCCGGTGGCCAACACGTTGGTGAAGCCGAAGTCCCAATCGTGGTGGTTCTGTCCGTCCGTTCCTGTGCTGAACGCAACGCCGACCCAGGTGCCTCCGAGGGAAACCCCGTCGGAGTCGCGCAGGTCCGCATGGACGTCGACCCCACCGTTGTTGGCGGTGGTCGCGCCACCGAGGAAACCGGTCAGCGCCGCCTGACTGCGATCCATGCGCAATTCGCAAGCGGTCAGCCGGGGGATTCGGCTGTAGGTCGTCTGGACGTCGAAGATGGTGTCGGTGAAGAGATAGTTGCCATTCGCATCCGTGGTGACTGTGGCGGTCTGACCGCCGCACGCCAGTTGGACGCTCACCCCGGCAATCCCGTTTTCTCCGGGATCTTGCTTTCCATCGCCGTCGCTGTCGTTCCACACCCGGTTACCGAGTTCGAGCGGGGCCAGATCGCACAAGGCTTCGAGGTCGCCGAGGCCACCCCCTTTGCCAAACGTAGGGTCGAGCAGGGCGGTGTGGTAGAGCCGGTAGCCGCGGGTGCGGGTTCCGGCACTGGCGCTCAACCACAGAATGCCGCCGTCGAAGGCTTGGTTGACGTCGAAGATCGGGTCATAGACCGTGAAAGCAGCGTCGGCGTGACCCGGCATCCAGGCCATCCCTCCCATCGACACTTCGTGATGCGATGGGTGGTTCTCAGTGAAAAAGAACTCACCATTGCCTGGCCCTTGGGTGTTGCCTGCACCGCCGGTGGTCCAGCCGTTGCAGGAACCGTTCGCTTCGAGGCCCCAGACGCCGCCGACCTGGCAGGCATGGAGCAGGTCCCCGGCCGAGTCGCCGGAGTACAAGGCCAGGTCAAGCAAATTGGTGCTGAGCCCCTGCACGCCGGTCTGATCGCCGTAGCGATCGCGCAAGCCGAGGATCATGCGCCCGTTGTCGATCTCGAGATCCGTCAGCCAAGGCTGAGGATAGACGAACTCGCCAATAAACGGCGTGGCCACTCCGGTAAAAATCGGGCTCCAAGGGCGCCAGGCTGCTGAGGTGCAAGAAACGCCGCTCACCACGGCACAGCCGCGGGGATAGTTGAGCGGGAAGTTGAACACCTGGGTAAAAGTCCCCAAGGCTGGGTCGAACGAGTACACGTAGCCGCGCAGGTTGGTCGCCAGCTGGGTGGATTCCGCGCTGCACACCATGCCGACATAAACCTTGCCTTCATAAAACTCGGTGGCAAACGGACGCACGTCCGAGCTCACGCAGTCTGCCGGCAAGGGCAGGGCGGTGCGGGTGATGCTGCCGGCTGCAGGTGCCACCGGCGGGATGCCGATCGGGATCCGGTAGAGCCGACGGTCCGCCAGATTGATCGTCCACAGGGTTTGGCCGTCCTCGGAAATGTCGAGGTCGCCCAGCCCGACCTTGCCTACCGGCGCCCAGCTCGCGGCGTCTCGGCTGAAGTCCGTGCCCGCGGGATGGGGATCCGTTCCCGCAGTTCCCGCTCCGAACAAGGTGTTCAAGTTGAGGAAAGTGGAAACCGTGCCGCTGTTGCGGTCGATCCGATAGATCGCCCCGGTCCCGCCTGGGCCGAAGCTGGTGTGACGCTTCATGAAGGCCGCGGCAAACAAGCTGTTGGACTGCCGCTGATACGCCAGCCCCCAGGTTGGCCCGATCTGGTTGGCCGCAGCCTCGTGAGTCGGGGCTGGGGTGTCAACTCCCGGCGGCAGGCTGTTGCCGGTATTGCCAGCGGTGAACGGGAAGGTCACCAACACGTCGCCGGTCAGGGTACTCTGGTTACCATTCAAGTAGCAATTGGTTGCCAGGGTGGGGTTCGACTGGCAATAAAGCTCCGGTCGATTCAGGCCGACGTGGGCGGCACAGCTCGAGCTCTCTACGAACTGGACCGTGGTGGGCGAGTCCGTGCCCCTGGCCCCTGGCGCGAACCCCGTCGGCAAGTTGGTGAACTCGAGTCGGTACTGCGTGGCCGCGCTCAAGCCGGTCAGGGCATAAGTGCCGGTCGCGCTGCTGGTGGCGCTCGCTACCGCGCTGCCGCTGCTGCTGTACGCCGTGACCACCACTCCAGCCAGCCCGATCTCGGCGCTGCCGCGCAAGCCGTCTGCGTTCGAGTCGCGGAACACGCTGCCGCTGATCTCACCCGCGCCACACCCCTGCGGGGGATCGCCGGTGAAAGCGAGCTGGGCCCGATTGAACGTGCCAGCAGCGCCGGTGAAGGCATCACAGGCGAAGAGCGTCCACGTCCCTTGCGCTTGCTGGCCGATGAAAGCAGTCAAGGGATTGCAAGGGGTAGCGACATCGCTGAGTGCGTCGCTGGTAGTGTTTTCGTAGGTGAACGTTGCAGCTGGACTGGTCTGTGGTCCTAGAGTGAGGAAGCTCAGGACCCACAACAGCAGGACCACTTGCAGCGGTCGACTGCGGACGGAAAACCGTCCATGAGGGGTTGGAGAAGTGCGTGAACCCTTGCGTCGCTGCGGGGTTCGCCCGGCTGACACGATTGCCATCATCGATCCTCCCAACAGTTCAATCACGGGGTGCGGTAAGAGCCCAAAACTCCTGACGCAAACCGCGGATGCATGCCTGGCGCACACTGCGTCAGGCGTCACGGCCAGTCTATTTGTCTAGTGAGTTCCAGGATAATCCGTGGGGGTCGGATTTGCGGCTGAGAATCCGGCAAGCGACCGGTCTGGGAAAGCCTTGGTGGGGGCTCGGCGTTGTTCCTACAGCCGTGGCGCGGCTCGTCGAGGCCGAGATTCCAGATGAGCCGCAACCCGGCCAATTTTGCCTCAAAGCAAAAAAAGTCGGCAAAGGTTGGGGCAGATGGGCCTCTGCACCATCTGCCCGAAAGCAGAGCCTGCGGTTTTATCTGCGGAGGGTGGGTTAAGGAGTGTTTGACCCGGTCTCGACGTCCAACCGCTGGCGCAGGCGCCGCCGGTAGGATGCCGGAGTGCAGGCATACTGCCGTTGAAAGGCGTTGTAGAAAGTCTGCAAGTGGTAATAACCGACCGCATGCGCCACGTCGAAAACCCCCAACCGCCTTCTTTGCTGCAAGAGCAGAGCTGCTGCTTGCATGCGCAAGGATTCGATGTATTTCTTGATGGTGACCCCCATCACGTGGCGGAAGCGGCTCGAAACGTTGTTATCGCGAATCCGACAACGAAATTTCAAGGTTTCGACGTTGAGCCCGGCATCAAACAAGTTCTCGTGGATATGATGCAAAACTTTGAGCATTTCCGGCGAGAGCTTCATGGTCTGGAGCGGATTCACCACCCGAAAGGGTTCGAGTTCGTGGAAAGCTACCTGGGACTGTGGCATGACCGCTAGTTGCATAGTGTTCCTTTCTCAGCTTTTCGTCTTCCCCCGTTCGCAGCCAGGGCTCAGAAGAGCAAGGCTGGTGCCAAAGTTCCTTTTCGCGCTGCTCAAGCGCTCTGGGTCGTTCGCCGCCTGGCCTTGCGCCGGCTTCCGAGGCGGCTCAGGCGGTTCGCGGGAAATCTTGAAGGGTGAGCAGGACGTCTGAGCGGCTGGGTCCCGCAGGTGGGCGGACACCCAGGCACTGCCTCCACGAGAGACCTTGACTGCTCACGTCGTGCGCACTGCAGATATAATTCGCTTGTGAAATCGCTGCCGGTCCTCTCCCCCCCTATTTACCGTCTGCGTGGGTCTTTAGCCGGGAAGAACCGCGCTTTTGATTTGCCGCTGGGGCAGTTCCAGGTGGGCAGCTCGCGCACTGCCGACATCACCCTGCCGGTGACGGGGGTTTCCCGCCGACATGCCTTGCTCAGCGCGACCCCTTATGCGTTGACCGTAGAGGACCTGGGCAGCACGAACGGCACGCTGGTCAATCGGACCAAGATCATGCACAGCAGCGTGGTGCCGGAGGGAGCGATCATCCATTTCGGCCCGGTTTCCCTGCAGGTCGAGCGGCTGGCCCCAGACGACTCTGAGCTCGCGATCGTGCTCGAACCACCGACTCCTCCTTTGGAGTTGCCCTCGTCCGTGCCGAGCCTCGATCTCGAGGAAGTGACCTTGGTCATCGATGAGGAATCCGGCGATGCTTTGAACTGGCTCGAGCTGGTGGTCGGGTTTATCGAACGGCTGAGCGCAGCTCCTGAAGGAGACCTGGCTGGCGGCCTGGCGTGGCTGGGCGAAACCCTGCACACCACCGGCTGTTGTGCGGTCCAATGGCGACCCCAGGGCGACCCCATGGTGCTGGCCGCATGGGGCACGCTGGCCGAAATTCCGAGCTTGAGTGCGGTCCGTCAAGTGGCCATGGCGTCCGGTCATCACGATGCTGCGCTCGCTTGCGGGGTCGGGTTTTTCAGTGGCAGCCCTCCACCCACGGCCGCGCTTTCAACCCGTCGGCCTGCCGACCCGCTGGGACTGATTTTGTGGGGTGATTTTGCCGGACGGAGCAAAAGCGCCCAACCGCTGCGCGCGCTGGTGCGGCTGATCGAGCGGCTGGTGCTCGGACGTTCTGCTGGGTGGGCGGCGCCGCGCGTCGTGAACAGTCACCGCGAGCTGGTTTTCCCCGCGCGCTACCGACCAGGGACATCCGCGCCCATGACCGCGCTTTATGCGCAGATGAAAACCTTGCTCAAAGGCAAACTGCCGGTCTTGATCAACGGCGAGACCGGGGTCGGCAAGGAGCTCATCGCGCGCATCCTCCACGATTCTTCGGAGCGCAACGCGGGTCCGTTTGTTGCGGTCAACTGCGCCGCCATTCCCAATGACTTGCTCGAAGCTGAGATGTTCGGCATTGGTCGGGGGGTCGCGACCGGGGTGGACGCGCGCCAAGGCAAGTTCCAGATGGCGGCTGGCGGCACCCTGTTGCTGGACGAAATCGGCGAAATGTCCCCGGCCCTCCAACCCAAACTGTTGCGCGCCCTGCAAGAGCAGGACATCCATCCTCTGGGGGGCCGACCGC
>CAZCOV010000188.1:0-12258 GCA_964499975.1 uncultured Thermoanaerobaculia bacterium | reverse complement strand
CCTGTAATCAAGAGGCTTTTCTGACGACCAGGGGAGCTAATTGCGGAATCGCTGCCGGAACGACCCACAAAGGACCAGACCCCGTCGGGGCCGCGATGTACGGAGGGGCTACTGCAGCTGACGGGATCCGGGAGCCAGCAGGACGCCGCGCCGCCGCAGCGCCGCCGCAGTCCGAGCGCTACCGGTATGCAGCCAGCGGCCATAGAGACGAAGGACGTTGACGTCATCGGTGAGCGCGCAGTTCTCACTGACTTCGATCAAGACGTCGACAAAGCACTTAAAGTTGGTAGCGAGTTCTTCGTAAAGCTCACCATCGACCCGCGCATCTCCGGAGTGGGCAATCGCAGCATAAGCGTAACCGCCCAGCCCGATGTAATAGTCGATGTCGATCAACTTGCGCTCCAGACTGTCCGACTGGAATCCGGTGACGAAGAGAGAGAGGTCGCCGGTGAATTTGAGCAGCGCGAGTTTGCGTACTCCCTGGGCAGCGATGGCAGAGCAGAGAATTTCCCCCACCGTTTGATCGGGACTTGCACCAACGCTGGCATAGAGCGGCTCCGGACGGATAAACGCGCTGAGCAAGTGAACCAGGTAGGAGGTCGAATCGGGACTCGACGCCACCTGCTGGTGGGTCAGGGCAGCTTCGACCAGTTCGCGGAAAAGCTGCTGAGGACTCTCGCGGTAGATGTGAGTTACCATCTTGGCCTCCTAGGTTGGGTGTTGGACTTTTTTCTGCTGCTCCTCCTGGGGTAAGATCCCCGCCGCTCTCTCCCCGTAAGGCTAGCAAGAACGGTTCCCGATGCCAAATCACTAGCAGGCGCAAAGCGTTGCTGCCAATGACCTTATCGCCACATGTGAAGACCACGAGAACCGCAGCGAAGGCGTTACCGGCAAAGCAGAACGTGAGGTTTGCCACTGTGCTGAATCGAGGACAGTGTTGCGAAATTCGGCGACAGTGCCCGCCGCAGCCATGGCCTGAGCCTTGGGCGGACGCTAAGGGGTCGACGCATCAATAAATTCCCATTTCTGGCGCCCAGATTGGGGCCAGATGCGGCTGATCGTCGGGCGCAAAACCGCAGGACTAGCAGGGCTAATTCGAGGATTTTGCGTTCGAGGATCGGTCGCAGGTGGCCTCAAGATGGGATGCCAGAATGGGAAGTTATTGTTGCGTCGACCCTAACTGACCTCTTGGGTTTCCTTGGCCTGCTGCTTGCAGGGATGCTGCGATGGTGCGAAGATAGTTTTACTACCAAGTCCAAATTCGGGCCACGGAGGACAGTCATGAAATCAATCGGACAACACGGCTTGAACAGGTTGTGGAAGGCCATGCTGGTGCTGGGGTTTGCGGTGGCCCTGGCAACACCGGTGACCGCGGAAACGCCCGCTGGGGAGTTTGGTGGATTGGTCGAGGTTTCTGAAGTGCTTCTTGATGTTTTGGTCACGGACCGCTCCGGCAAGGTGGTCATGGGCCTCGGCCAAGACGATTTCATCGTCGAGGACGCGGGCAAGGCCGTCCCTTTGACCGCAGTCAGTTTCTACAGCAACCGCTTCCAGGTGCGTGATAACGACCCAGCCAAAGTCCAGCACCCCGCCCCCAACGAGGTCCCGGCCGACCGTTACTTCATTCTCTTTTTCCACGATCAAAAGCAGAATTCCGTCGAGGTGAGTGCGCTGCTGCGACAGCAGCTCGAAGCCAGTCGCCAGAGCGAGCGGTGGGTGCGCGAGGAAATGCTGCCGGGCGACTGGGTCGCGGTCGCGAGCTATGACTACAAGCTCAAGGTGCAGCAAGATTTTACGCAGAATCGCGAGCTGCTGATCCGGGCGATTCAGCGCGCAGCGCGCGGCAAGGATCCCGAAAATTCGTGGGAATCCCGCCGTCCGGAAGTACCGGAAGGACAGCCTACCTTGCTCAAACATCTGCCAGCCGGGAAGGAAATGCGCGATCAGACTACCCGCATCTATGATGGCTTGCGCTTGTTGGCCGGGGCCACACGCGAGATCCTCGGCCGCAAGAATTTGCTGCTTTTCTCTCTGGGTTTCGGCGAGTTTCGTCACGGCATCAGTTTCTTCGCTGAACCCGACCCGCGTTTTTACCCGGCCCTCGAACAAGCGTTCAATGACAATAACGTCGCGGTCTACCCGATCGACCTGGCTCCAAGCGAGCTCGAGCACGCCAACAGCCACTTCCTCACCCAGCTGGCGGTCGACACCGGTGGCCACTACTACGAGAACTTCACCAGCTTTGTGACCCCGCTGCGGCAGATCGCCGACGAGAGCAACGGCTACTACTTGTTGAGTTATCAGGCGGAACATCCCGCGGGCGAAAGCGGCTACCGCAAAGTCGCGGTCAAGACCCGCAACCCGGAATTCCAGGTTCGGACGCGCCGCGGCTACCTCTACGGCAGCACCTGAGACTCTGAATTTGGAGCACCAGGCAATCCTGTGTAACCAACCGGCTTCCGGTGCGTCTATGCACCTGGGATAATGATTTCGGCCGCGCGGTGCGCCCAGGAGATGCCTATGGATACCAGGTTGCAGGATGGACTCCAAGATTTTCGCCTTGCCCTCCGGCTGTTGTTCAAACGCCCGGCTTTCACCGCGATCGCGGTCTTGACTCTGGTCCTGGGGATCGGCGCCAACACCGCGATTTTTACTGTGGTCAACGCGGTGCTGTTGCGCCCATTGCCCTACGCTGACCCGGAACAGTTGGTCCGCGTATGGGAGAGCAACGAACAGCAGGGCAAGGTCGATCCCCCCTCCCCGGCCAATTTCCTCGATTTTAAAGAGCAAAACCAAGTTTTTAGCGAAATCACTTTCTGGCAGAATGCTTCCTTTACCATCGAACAAGAAGCCGGACGCCCCGAAGAGCTTTCTGCGGTGCGGGTCGCTCCCAATTTCTTTGCGCTGCTCGGCACGGTCATGGCCCACGGCCGGGCTTTTGCTGACGCAGAAGGCCGCGATGCGCTCGCGGTCATCGGTGCCGGGCTGTGGCAGCGTCGCTTTGGCAGCGATCCGACCATTCTGGGCAAGACCATGCTCCTCGACGGCACGCCCCACACTGTCGTCGGGGTCTTGCCTTTAGGTTTTGCCATGCCCAACACCGAAGTCGAGGTGTGGACACCGCTCGAATTTGCACCCAATCAGATGCGCTTTCGTCGCAACCTCGGGGTGATCGCGCGGCTGCGTCCTGGGATCAGCTTGGCGCAAGCAGACGCTGACTTGGATCGCGTTGCCGCGGGTTTGGAGCAAGCCTATCCGCGCAGCAACACTGGCTACCGGGTCACCCTGGTGCCGCTCCAAGAAGACGTGATCGGCGACGCGCAAAAG
Source organism: uncultured Thermoanaerobaculia bacterium (assembly GCA_964499975.1). Classification (GTDB taxonomy): domain Bacteria; phylum Acidobacteriota; class Thermoanaerobaculia; order Multivoradales; family J023; genus CAZCOV01. Next base: position 8,931 of record CAZCOV010000188.1, on the reverse strand, counting down.
CCGCTTCTTGTGCTCTTTGGCGCCGTGGGCTTGGTCCTGCTCATCGCTTGCGCCAACGTGGCGGCGCTGCTGCTCGCCCGGGCCACGCGGCGGGAGCGTGAAATCGCGATTCGCGGCGCCCTGGGCGCGGGGCGCCTCAGCCTGGTGCGTCAGCTGTTGGCCGAGAGCATCGTGCTCGGATTGCTCGCGGGGTTGCTCAGCTTGCTCGCGGCTCATTGGGGCTTGCAGCTACTGCTTGCGCTCGAGCCCGGCGACCTGCCGCGCTTGCACGAAGTCGGGATCGACGCGCGCGTGCTCGTCTTCACCCTCGGCCTGTCACTTCTGACTTCGCTTGTTTTCGGCCTTGCCCCAGCCTTGAAAGCAGCGCGTCCCAACCTCTTGCTCTGCCTCAAGGAAGGCACGGGCCAAGGCTCGACCGGGGGTAAGCAGCATCACTTGGGCCTCCGCGTGCTGACCGCTGCTGAAGTTGCCTTGGCCGTCATGCTGCTCGTCGGGGCAGGTCTCCTGATTCGCAGCTTTGTGCGCTTGCAGAAAGTAGATCCGGGTTTTGACCCCAAGAATGTTTTGGTCGCGCGCATCGCGCTCGACAACGACCGCTATCCCGAAACCGCGCAGCGAGTCGTGTATTTCGACCGCTTGTTGGCGACTCTCGGCGCCTTGCCCGGAGTTCGTCAGGTGGCGGCAACCTCCACTTTGCCGTTGTCGTCTGCGGGGATTGACTTCGATCTCCCCTTTCGCGGCGAAGGTCAGCCGGAAATGGACCCCGCTGAAGCGCCGCAAGCCGACTTTCGCATCGTCAGCGCCGACTATTTCGCGGCCCTCGGGATCGCCCTGCGCAGCGGTCGAACTTTCAGCAGCCAGGACCGCGCCGAAACTTTGCCCGTGGCGGTGATCAACGAGACCCTGGCGCGTCAGGTGTGGCCTGGTCAACCCGCGGTGGGCAAGAAGCTGACCCTTTACTTTGGCCAACCACCGCGCGAGATGGAAGTCGTCGGAGTGGTGGCTGACACCCGCCATCAGAGCCTGGCCATCGCTCCCAGGCCGCAGCTGTTCGTGCCGCTGGCGCAGGTGCCCCGTTTCACTTTCCTGAGTGTGGTGCTCAAGACCGAGTCGGATCCGCAGCTCCTTTTCGACGCCGTGCGCGATGGTTTTCTCGCGGTAGATCCCAGTGAACCTGCAAGCGGCCTCACCACCATGACGCAAGTGGTCGCGGATTCTTTGGCCCGCGAGCGTTTCTTGACCTCGCTTTTAAGTTTGCTCGCCAGCGCAGCCTTGGTCCTCGCTGCGATTGGCATCTACGGCCTGATGGCTTATTCGGTGTCCGAGCGCACCCAGGAGATTGGCGTGCGCATGGCCTTAGGCGCCCATCGCAACAACGTCTTGCAGTTGATCGTCCGCCAAGGCACGGTGCTCGCCGGGCTCGGGATCCTCGGTGGGTTGTTGGGTGCTTGGGCTTTGAGCAGTCTGCTGGGCAGCCTGCTTTACGGCATTCCCCCGCGCGATGCCACCACTTTCGTCAGCGTTTCGTCCTTGCTTTTGGCGGTAGCCCTGATCGCCTGCTCCGTTCCCGCAGCTCGCGCGGCCCGCATCGACCCGATCCGCGCGCTGCGCAACGAGTGAACGGAGGATCAGGGGGGATTCAAAAGGGCGCGGTGGCGGGGTGCTGCAGCCGCTGCATTTCCCATACAATCAGGGCCCATGGAGCCCGACTTGATGCTGCGCTTGATCTTTGTCGTCTACTGCGTCACCGTGGGCGTGATTTTCATCTTCGCCCCGTGGACGTTGGGCTGGGATCGACTGGTCGCACAGTTGCCACTCCAGAACTTGCTGTTCCTCGATCACCCTTGGGTGCGCGGCTTGGTCTCCGGTTTCGGCCTCGTGCATCTGGTGTGGGGAATCCACGATCTCAACGAGTTGCTACGGCCAGAGCACGAGACCCAGGCCCGGAGAACGACCCACCGTGACGCGCCCCAAGATCCCCCGACTCCTGGCCATCAGTGATCGACCAGGGCTTGGTGGCCCCAGCGGGCGCCCGTTCGCAGACTGGCTCCGCGAACTCGTTGCCGCTGGCGTTCCAGGGCTGCAGGTCCGCGACAAGGACCTAGGCGATCGTGAACGCCTCGAAATGGCGGTGCTGGCGCGGCAGATTTTGGGAGAGACTGCCATCGTGCTGGTCAATGGGCGGATCGATCTAGCTTTGGCCGCTGGCTGCCAGGGCGTCCACCTGCCTGCAGATGGCGTCCCGATCGCTCCCTTGCGCCAGCGGTTTGGCGCGCAGGTTTTGCTCGGCCGCTCGACGCATCAGGTGGACGAAGTGGTGGCAGCCGCGCGCGAAGGAGCTGATTACGTGACCTTTGGGCCGGTTTTTCCCACTCCCAGCAAGGCCGCATTGGGCCTGCCATGCGGTCTCGACAAACTCGCGGACGCCGTCCGCTGTGGCCTGCCGGTGCTTGCGCTTGGCGGCATCACGCGGGACAACCTTGAGGCGGTTTTGGCCACCGGCGCTTGGGGAGTCGCCGGGATCCGCTGCTTCCAAGACCCGCAGCAACTCGACCGCTGGGCTCAGCTCGACCGCTGCCAGCTCGGTCTCCTTCCGGCCTCAAACCGTGGGGCAGACCCAGCGACCAGGTTCGCCGCTCGACCTCAGGAGTCCAGGACCGCATGACCATTTTGGGAATCGGGCTCGACGTGGTGGATCTGCGCCGAATCGAACGCCTTCACCGTCGCCATGGCGAGAGCTTCATCCAACGCTTTTGCCGTCCTGGCGAGTGGCAACTACGGCAAGGGGGAGCCCTGATCGAACATCTTGGGGGCCTTTTTGCCGCCAAAGAAGCGGTGATGAAAGCTTTGGGCACGGGTTGGGCCGAGGGCCTGGGCTTTCGCCAGATCGAGGTCGTGCGGCTTGCGAGCGGGGCGCCCACCGTCCGTTTGCACCAGAACGCAGCTGACCGCTTCTGCGCGCTCGCTGGGGAAAAGATCCACCTCTCGATCACTCATGAGCGTTCCTATGCCGCGGCCGTGGCCATCTTGGAAGGGGTCGGCGCAGGCCCTGAGGAACTCTCCCCCAAGTCCGCACCATCGGTTGAAAACACCGTGCCTTTATCCGGGAGCCGAGAATGACAGAACCGGTGACGAATTCGTCCGTCGCAAGCCCTGGACCGACCTCGCCTGGACCGACCCCACCCGCGGCTGCACCCGCGGCTGCACCCGCGGCTGCACCCGCGGCTGAGTCTGGGGTGCAGACGGGCAAATGGCGCTACTTGCTCATTTCGCTCGGAGTGCTGGCACTCGACATGTGGACCAAGTGGCTGGTCGAGTTGCACCTCGCGCCGCATGCCAGCAACGAAATCATTCCCGGGCTCTTGAATTTCATCCATGTCCGCAACACCGGGGTTGCTTTTGGCATGTTCGCTGCCCATGGCGACTTGACCGGCACTTTGGTTTTGACCGGGCTGGGGCTCGTGGCCCTGACGTTCATCGGCTACTACTTCTGGCAAGTCTCCGCCGAAGATCGCTGGCTGCTTTTGGCGCTGGCTTTGGTTTTGGGCGGTGCCGTCGGGAACTTGCTCGACCGAATCGCCCAAGGCGCGGTCACGGATTTCATCGACTTCTACTTCAAGGGCTACCACTGGCACACCTTCAACATCGCAGACAGCGCGATCACGATCGGCAGTGCTTTGCTGATCCTGACCTCAGTTCGGTCCGCACCGCATCCGGGGGATGCCCCGCAGCAGACGTCGGCTCCGCCAGCGGTTTCCGGGGCCGACAGCTCGAGCGCGATCGGATGAACCCATGGCCGAGCCCGGGGATGCGCCCAACCCAAGGCAGCCTGGACCACTGACCTTTGACGTCGGCGCCGAAGCTGCGGGAGAGCGGATCGATCGCTTCCTCGCGCGCCAGCTGAACAAGCCGCGACACCAAATCCAGCGCTGGATCGCTGCCGGGCAGGTGCATGTCAATGGACGTCTGGCCAAACCCTCAGCACTCCTGAGTTTGGGAGACCTGGTCGCGGGCAGCGCTTGGCCGCAGCCCGTGCCGTCTGGAATCGAGCCCGAGTCAGGACAACTCGTGGTGCTCCATGAAGACGATGCGCTCGCCGTGCTTGACAAGCCCGCGGGGTTGACCGTCCATCCCGGTGCCGGACGCCAGCAAGGGACCCTGGCGCATTTCCTGCTCGCGCGCTTTCCGCAGATCCAAGGCATCGGCGGACCGGGTCGTCCGGGTATTGTCCATCGGCTGGACAAGGACACGACCGGCCTGCTGGTCGTGGCTTTGAACGAGCCGGCCTATCACGGCTTGGCCCGAGCTTTTGCCGCGCGGGAGGTCGCCAAAACCTACCTGGCCATGGTTTACGGCAACCCGCCCGCCACCGGGACGATTCAAGCCCCGCTCGGCCGGAGCCCGCAAAATCGCAAGAAAATGGCGGTGGTGTCGCGCGGACGTCCGGCCTTGACCCACTTTCGCGTGGGTCAGAGCTGCGCCGGGATCTCCTGGCTCGAAGTGGGTCTCGCTACCGGACGGACACATCAAATCCGCGTCCATTTGAAGCATCTCGGGCACCCGCTGATCGGGGACCCACTCTATGGGGAAGCGCGCTGGCGCGGTCTGCCCAAGACCGTGCAGCCGCCCCTCCGCGACTTTCCCCGCCCCGCCCTGCACGCCTGGCACCTAGCCTTCACCCATCCACTGACCGGCCAAGGACTGCGCTTCACCGCCCCGGTCCCCGACGATCTCCGTCAACTGTGGCAAGCGGTCACCGGGACGGCGTGGGTGACGCGAGGGGGGCCTCCTCCGTCCTTCGGCAGAGACTACCCTCGGGGGTAGGGGGCCGGGACTTAATCCCTACCCTTGTACCTGCCATGACCACCCCAACTGGTGTGGCCTTGTAGCTGTGCGTCCGCAAGAATGAGTTTGAGGAGATGGATCAACCAACCTGAGGAGTCCGTCATGAAGGTAGAAACCCGCATTGTTTTGCTCGTGGCTGGGGGAATCGCCTTGCTCCAGGCCCCGCTGCCCCAAGTTCGGGCTGATTCTCCCGCTGCGACTTATGTTGGTGCGGAAACCTGCGGTGAGTGTCATGGCGACGTGGCCGATGCTTTGGCGAAAACCCCGCACGGCAAGAGCGGTTTCGCGCACTTATCAAACCTCGGCTGCGAAACCTGTCACGGACCCGGCAGCCTCCACGCCGACGACCCCGACGTCGTGGCCAATCAGCCGCGGGTGACAGCTCTGTCAGCGGCCGAGCAGAGCGCCATGTGCCAAGGCTGTCACGGGGGTGAAGGGCAGTTTTTCTGGTCCGGCAGCCGCCACGAGACCCGCGGACTCTCGTGCCTGGATTGCCACAGCGTCCACTCGTTCCGCTCAGAAACCGCGCAGCTCAAGGAGGCAGCACCGGTCGAGCAATGCCTCACCTGCCACAAGGACGTGCGCGCCGAGCTGTTCAAGCGGTCGCACCACCCGATTCGCGAAGGCAAGATCGCCTGCATCGACTGCCACAATCCGCATGGCAGTCAGAGCGAGAAGATGATCCGGGCGGCGTCGATCAATGATCAGTGCTACTCCTGTCACACCGAAAAGCGCGGACCCTTCCTGTGGGAGCACGCGCCGGTGCGCGAACGCTGCACCAACTGTCACACCCCGCACGGGTCGAACCACCTCAAGCTGCAGAAGACCTCGGTGCCCTATCTCTGCCAGCAGTGCCATTCCAACACCCGGCATCCGGGAACGCTTTATGACCGCACCACGCTCGCCGACGGCACCCGGCCCAGCAATCGCGACTTCAGCCGGGCTTGCTTGAATTGCCACTCGGCCATTCACGGCAGCAACCACCCATCGTCGCCCTATCTGGGACGCTAGGAGGGGACCATGAGAGAGGCATCCGCCCTACGAAACTTGGCGCTCTTGAGCAGCGTTTTTTTGACCCTCGGCGGGCAGCCAGCGGCGGCTGACGAGGGGTTCAAATTGCGCTTCGACCCGGTGATCCTCCAGAGTCTCGAGGTCGACGTCGACACAGATTCGTCGAAGTTCAACGAGTATCGCGACATCCGGAGCGGCTTCCAGTTGCCGCAACTGCACATTGCTGGCGAGAGCGCCGACGGTGAGCGCACGCTGGTCTTCCGCGCGCAACACGCACTGCGCGAGGATGCCCGCTACACCTTGGAGTACGACCTGGCTGGTAAGTACGAATTGTCCTTCGACTACAACAAAATCCCCCACCGTTTCGGTAACCGCGGCACTTTCCTGTGGACGGCGACGTCCCCTGGCCTCTTGACCCTGGCCGACCCGGTGCAACAGCAACTCCAGCGTGCGATCGAGGACCGCTTTGCGACCAACCGCGCGGGGATCACCTACAGTTTCCTCAGCGGTTTGATCGCACCCCACCTGGCCACGGCCGAACGCATCGATCCGGGTTTACAGCGCGATCGTTCGCGGCTTCGTTTCGCCTACGGTCAGCTAACCCGGCTGCGTTGGGGGGTCGAGTACAACCACGAGAACCGCAGTGGCACGCGGCCCTTTGGCGGCGCTTTTGGCTTTGGCAACGTCTTGGAGTTGGTCGAGCCCGTCGAGTATGACACCAGCGATTTGGCCTTGAGCGGGGAATGGAACGGCAAGAAGGGTGGCCTGCGCTTTGGTTACACCTACTCGACGTTCGAAAATGACCATAGCACCCTGATTTGGGACAATCCCTTCCGCGCCACGGACTCGACCAGTGCCAACGCTTACCAAGGGCCGGGCACAGCCTCTATCGACGGCCCGAGCCAGGGCCGCACGGACCTCGCTCCGGACAACGAGGCCAGCTCCTTCTTCCTCGGCGGGCGGGCCAAGCTGGGCAGCGGTTGGTGGTTGCAGGGTAATTTGACCTACAACCAGCTCACCCAGGACGATCCGCTGCTGCCTTACACGATCAACCATGCGATCCTCGGGATCAACCCGCACACCGGGGCAACCTTCGATGCCACGGACGCTGCCACGTTGCCCGTGCGTTCTGCCGACGAAGAAGCCGCGATTTTGAGCTTGGCTGCCAGCGCTGGAACCCGTTTCGCTGAGGACTGGAGCTTCACCCTGCGCTACCGCTACTACGACTACGACAAGAAATCGCGGTCGATCGAATTTCCGGGTTACGTTCGCTTTGATGCGGTGTGGGAAGAGATCCCGCGGCGCACCGTGCCCTACAGCTACACCCGCGATAACCTCGGCCTCGAGCTCGCGTGGGAAGCCACGCGCAAAACCACGCTCACCCTGTCTTATGACCTCCAGTCTTGGGACCGCGAGCTGCGCGAGATTGAAAACTCCGATGACGACATCTTGAAGTTCAGCTTGGACACCCGTCCCAACGACAAAATCTTGCTACGCGCAAGCTGGGAGCGCGGTGACCGTTCGATCTCCGACTATCACGTCGAAGCGCAAGAGCTCAGCTTTGTCGAGCCGGAAGGGATCAACAACCAGCCGGGTTTGCGCAAGTTTGACGAAGCTGCGCGGGAATACGATGACTACAAGACCAGCGCCCAGTTTTTCTTTGGGGAAGCCTGGAACTTGACAGTCGGGGTTGCGGGTCGCGACGAAGATTACCCGGAAAGCCAATTCGGTCTGATCAGCGACGAGATCTTGCAGTACAACTTCGATCTCGCGTACTCCCCGGGCGAAGACTTGAATTTCTACCTCTTCGGCCACACCGCTGACCGCGAGAGTTTCCAGCGGGCGCGGCAGTCTGGCGGTACGGTGTCGACCAACCCCGCGGATGACTGGACTGCCGACCTCGACGAAACCGTTGACACCCTGGGGCTGGGGCTGACCGCTAAAGCCAAAGAGCGCTGGGACTTCGACCTTACCGCCAACTGGTCCAAGTCGGATGGCAGCGCGGATTTCGAGTCGCCACCCGGCGGCAACCCAGCGGTCACGGTCGATTTTGCCAACTACGAAGACATTGAACTGCTCGCGTTTTTGGCCCACATCGAGTACGCGTTCAATGCGCGCATCGCGCTCGGGTTCCATTATCGTTACGAGGACTACACCATCAACAGCTTCAATCTCCAGGGCCTGATTCCCTACCTGCCTTCGACGCTGCTTTTGGTCGCCAACGACGGCGACTACCAGGCCAACGTGTTCGGTCTCAGCTTGCGCTTCACGAATTGACCCGCGCAAGCCAGCGGAGGGGCAACCCCGCCCCTCCGCGTCGCACCCTGCCCGTCCGCCCCTGATTCAGCATCTTCCTGCCCTAGCTAGTTGATCACGGTTGCCAGAAACGGCTGGCGGAATAAATCTTAGTGTGTTTTTGTCATATCTTGTGTGACCATGGTTGACAGCGGCTAACTAAGGTCATACATTGCGCGACCAGCACCCGGCAATCACGTTGCTCGGCGAGCGCAGCCTGAAACGAACCCCGAGCAGCTGGACCGATTTAGGATACGAAGGAGGAACACATGAGCAAGATCATCGGTATTGACCTCGGCACCACCAACAGCGTGGTGGCCGTGATGGAAGGGGGCGACGCCAAAGTTATCCCCAACGCAGAGGGAGCGCGCACCACGCCGTCGATCGTGGCTTTTGCCACCAGCGGCGAACGGCTGGTCGGGCAAGTGGCCAAGCGGCAAGCCGTCACCAACCCGCAAAACACGATCTAGTCCATCAAGCGCTTCATGGGACGGCGCTTTGAAGAAGTCAACGAAGAAATGAAGATGATCCCCTATCAAGTCGCGCGCGCCGAGAACGGTGACGTCCGCGTCGATTCCGGGGGTAAGAAGTATTCGCCGCCAGAAATCTCCGCCATGGTGCTGCAGAAGCTCAAGCAGGCGGCCGAAGATTACCTCGGTGAAAAGGTCGAGGAAGCCGTGATCACGGTCCCGGCTTACTTCAATGACGCCCAGCGCCAGGCGACCAAGGACGCGGGCCGCATCGCGGGCTTGAACGTCCGCCGGTTGGTCAACGAACCCA
>CAZCOV010000187.1:6527-12314 GCA_964499975.1 uncultured Thermoanaerobaculia bacterium | reverse complement strand
ATTCTGACGTTCCCGTAGGGGCAGGCCCCCGTGCCTGCCCTCCCCGGGCCTGCCCGGTCGCAATCCCACCTGGACCGTCAGGGCAATTCTGACGTTCCCGTAGGGGCAGGCCCCCGTGCCTGCCCTCCCCGGGCCTGCCCCTACGGTCGCTCAAGGTAGGCGGAAAAAAGCGCGGATTCGGCCCAGGATCGACTCGTGGTCGGGCGCGGGGCCCAGATTCCTTTGCTGTTCCTTACTCCGCGCCAGGACAGCGAGGGTCGCAGCATCGCGGACGGCCAAGGCTTGACTCAGGCTTTCAGCGAGCGTCGGGTCCGAGACCAAGAGCGGGGCGAGCGCGCCTTTCTCCAGCACCCAAACCTCACAGCTCGCATCCGCACTGACCGTTGCACTGCGCGGTTCGCCGGTCAAAAGGGAGTGTTCACCGAAAAAACTTCCTTCGTGCAACGTCGCCAGTTGCACCTTGCCGGCCCCCGCCTCTGCTTTGCTGACACTCACCGTGCCGCTGTCGATGACGTAGAGCGAATCGCCGGGCTCACCCTCGCGGACCAGCTGCTCACCGTGTTCGTAGTGCAGCTTGCGCGCGGCCCGGGCCAAGGCAAGCAAGGTCGCGGGTTTGAGCTTGGCAAAGAGCTCGATGCGCCCGAGGAGCGCGGCCGCGCGTTCGTCTTGCGCTTGCTCGCGCGCGGCTTCGGCGCGATCGAGATCGCGCAAGTGGACGGTGCGCACCGGATAGGGAATCGACAGTCCAGCGCGCTGCACTTCGTACCAGATCCGCGAGTACACCGCATCGCGGAAAGCCGCAATTGCATGCACTTGGTGGGTCCACACCCGCACTTCGTAGTGAACCCCCGAATCGCCGTATTCGCGGACCATGGCTATGGGCGGTGGCTGAAACGCGACTCCCGGCGCCCGGCGCGCGGCCCGGCACAACGCTTCTTTGGCTTGGGCGGGTGGCGTCTCGTACGCCAAGCTGACGTGAAAGGGGAAGGCTACGGGTTCCCGGCCCTCGCCGTAGTTGACCAGCCGTACTTCAGCGACCTTCACGTTAGGTTCGAGAAACTCCACACCTTCGCTGGTCCGGAGCCGAGTCGAGCGCCAGGACATTTCGATGACTCGGGCGGGCGTCCCATCGATCGACAGCCAGTCGCCCACCTTGAGCCAGCCTTCGATTTGAATCGCCATGCCAGCAAAAATGTTTTTGAGGACGTCTTGTAGCGCCAGCGCAAGCACGGCGGAGATCACGGTCGACGAAGCGAGCACCGCGGGCATGGGCAAATCGTTGATCTGGGTTGCCGCAACAAAGCCGACGAGGAGCGCCAAAAGCAAACGGATGACATCGCGCACCAGGCCAGGAACTAAGGGTCCCCGGGCAGGAGCCCATGGGCGGCGCAAGACAAAGCTGTCGAAGAGGGAGAAAACCGTAAGCGCGAGCAGCACCACCAGTCCGGTGCAGAAAATTTTCCAGGATGTCGCGTCCGTTTTGGCCCAAGGGCTCTGGAGTAAACCCGCCCACAGACCAGCAGCCACCGCGGTCACTTGGAGGAGAACGCTGCCCTGAAAGTTTCTGGCGTAGCGCCGCAGCGTGAATGCCAGCACCTCGAGCGCAGCAAAGGTACCAAATCCTAAAAGCCATGCATCCAACATCGTCGCCTCAGGCGCAGGATCATATCTCGGGTCAAGCGGTCGGACTCGTCCGACTTGTCGGACTTGTCGGACTTGTCGGACTCGTCGGACTAGGGCGGTTGCTCCCCGAGTCACACTCCGCTTTCGACCCGTGCTAACCTTGTCGCGGACGTGTTTCGGGCGTGTTCTGCGCTGATTGTGGGGGCAGCATGAAAACCATTCGGATTGGCAATGGCCAGGGCTTCTGGGGCGACAATATTGATGCGCCCGCGCTGCTCTTGCGCGGTGGCGAGATCGACTACATCGGCATGGACTATCTCGCCGAAGTCACGCTCTCGATCATGATGCGGCAGAAGCTGCGCGACCCCAACCTCGGCTATGCCACCGACTTCATCGACTTCATCCGCCAAGTTCTGCCCGAACTCCACTCCCGCCAAGTGCGGGTGATCACCAACGCTGGCGGGCTCAACCCGCGGGCTTGCCGCGAACGGATCTTTGCGGTGGCGCGCGAGTTGGGGCTCCGCGGGTTGCGGGTGGGCATCGTCGAGGGCGACGACTTGATGCCGCGGCTGCGCGACCTGGTCGCAGCGGGTCATGAGCTGGCCAACATGGACACCGGCGCGCCGCTCGCTCCTCACCTCGGGCAAGTGACCAGTGCCAATGCCTACCTCGGGGCCGCACCCGTGGTAGCGGCTTTGCGTCAGGGCGCGCTGATCGTGCTCTGTGGCCGGATCACCGATACGGCGCTCGCGCTCGCCCCCCTGATGTATGAGTTCGACTGGCCAGCCGATGCCTGGGACCGGCTGGCTGCTGGCACTATTGCAGGCCACATCATTGAATGCGGTCCCCAATGCACGGGGGGCAACTTCAGCCGCTTCTGGGAAGTCCCTGACCTGTGGAACGTGGGCTACCCGATCATCGAAGCGCGCGCCGACGGTACGTTCACCGTCACCAAACACGCGGGCACCGGCGGCATGGTCACGGTCGAAACCGTGGCGGAGCAACTGCTCTATGAAATGGGCGATCCCCGCGAGTACATCACCCCTGACGTGATCGCAGATTTCACTTCGATCCAGCTGGCGCAGGAAGGCCCAGACCGGGTTTTTGTCTCGGGAATTTGCGGTCGGCCGAAGACCCCGTTCTTCAAGATCTCGGCCTCCCATCTCGCGGGCTATAAATGCGTCGGGCAGCTCACCGTGTCAGGGCCGCGCGCGCCCGAGAAGGCCCAGCTGTGTGCTGACATCGTGTGGCGCCGACTCGAACGCGCCGGGGTGTTTTTTGCGCCCGAGCAGCGCGAGGTCGAGTTCCTCGGCACGGGTGCTTGCCTGCCCGGGGTTCTGCCCGCACCCGCAGATCCGCCGGAAGTGGTCTTGCGCTTGGCCACCCGCGACCCCGACCCCAACAAACTCGAACGCTTTGGCAAAGAACTGGCGCCGCTGGTCACCACAGGCCCGCCTGGGGTCACCGGCTTTGCTGGCGGCCGGCCCAAACCGCAGCCGATCGTCGCGTATTGGCCCGCCCTCCTCGCCCGTGAAGAAGTCGAACGGCACATCCAGGTCAACGTCGAAGAAGTGTGACCAGCGTGAACCGCAATCCGCTTCAGCGCTGGGGTCACCCGAGGTGGCGGAGAGCCACGGGGCTACTCATGGCGCAGCGCCTGCAAGGGGTCGATGCGTGCGGCGCGACGGGCGGGCAGATAGCACGCGAATAGGACCACCGCGAGGAGGACGACCGGCACTGCCAAAAAGGTCGCGGGGTCGAGTGGGCTCACCTCGAAAAGGAGCGCTTCGAGCGAACGCGTGAGCGCCAAGGCGCCTGCCAGACCTACCCCAATTCCCCCGAGAGCGACCAAGATCCCTTCCCAGAGGACCATGCGATGAATGTCCCCAGCGTGCGCGCCGACTGCCATTCGCACCCCGATCTCCGAGGTCCGCTGGCTGACCAAGTACGAAATTACCCCGTAAGTGCCAATCGCACCCAAACTCAAGGCCACCCCTGCGGCGATCGCGAGCATCACCACGGTCAATTGCAGGCCCGCATTGTCCTGCGCGCGGATTTGCTCTAGCGTCCGGACGTTGGCGATCGGCAGATTGGGGTCGAGGTTCCAGACTTCGTGGCGGAGGGTGTCGACGAGCGCCAAGGGTTCGCCTTGGGTACGCACCACGACTTCCATCTGGCGGGCAAAAAAGCCGGTTTCCGCTGACAGGAAGTTGGCCATTGGGTAGTAGACCATGTCGTCAGGCTCTTCGCGCAGACTGTTGTAGTGCACGTTGCCGACCACACCAACGATCTCGTACCAGCGGTCTGGCCCATCGGTCCGCCCAGGGAAAATGCGCTTGCCCAAAGCGCTGCCTTGCGGCCAGCGTTCGCGCGCTAGGCCTTCACTGATCAGCACCACGCTGGCGCGTTGCTCGTGGTCGGCGGGCGTGAACACCCGCCCTTCGATCAACGGGATTTCCATCGTCTTGAAATAGTTCTGACTGGTGAAGTTGATGTACAGAACCTGCGGCAAATCGTCTTCACCCAAGGGAAAATCGGCGAAGACGTGGCCGCTGCCGCGGTCAGCGTTGGTCAGCGGCAGGGCCGAGCTGACGGCAGCCATGGTCACCCCAGGCAAGGTTTCGAGCCGGTCGACCAACTGTTGATAAAAACGGGCCACGGCCAAATCGTCGGCATAATCGCTCGCGGGCAAGGAGAGCTCGAACGTCAAGACCCCTTCCGCGGTAAAACCTGGGTGGACATTGGCCAAGTGGGCCAGGCTGCGCGCCATCAGCCCCGACCCGACCAGGAGAACCAGGGCCAGGGCGATCTGGGCCGCTACCAGCATGTGGCGTGCATGCACCCGTCGGCGCCCGGCAGTGGTGTTCTTGCCGCCATCTTTGAGCAGGGGCACGAGGTCTCGCACAGCGCTGCGGAGGGCCGGAATCAACCCGAAAAGCAAACTCGTGAGCAGCGCGATCAGGGCGGTGAAAGCGAGCACCCGCGGGTTGATGGCGACTTCATCCAGCCGCGGGACGTCTGGGGCGTCGTGGAGCAAAAAGCGCAGGCCCAAAGCTGAAAGCCCTAGGCCCACACCACCGCTCAAAAGCCCCAGGAGCAGGCTTTCGATAAAAGCCTCGCTGATCAGCTGACCGCGGTTTGCCCCCATGGCAGTGCGGATCGCGGCTTCGCGCTGCCGACCTTCGGTCCGGGTGAGGAATAGATTGGCCACGTTGGCGCAGGCGATCAGCAAGACGAACCCGACCGCGCCGAGGAGCAACCAGATGGTGTTTTCGGCGTCGCCGACCACGTCATCGCGGAGCGCATGGATGCGCGCTGCCATGCCCGCATTGGCGAGCACCCGGGCCGCTCGATCGTTGGGGAAGGTTTCACTCAAATTGCCGAGCAAGCGGTTGAAATCCGTTTCCGCGTCCGCCACCGAAACCCCCGCGCGCAAGCGTCCGATCCCGTTGAAGCTGAACCGCCCGAGCACCAGGTTGGCGGGGTCGATCGTTTGCGGCAACCAGAGTTCGGTGTCGCTCGGCAGGAAGCTCAGCCGTTCAGGCATCACCCCCACAACCTCGCGCGCCGTGCCATCGACCTTGACGGTTTGCCCCACCACTTGGGGGGTGCCACCGAACCGCCGCTGCCACAGTTGGTGGCTGAGCACCAGGACCGGCGGCGCGCCCGGACGCTCGTCCTCTTCGCGCAAGGTCCGCCCCAACGCCGGCTGGGCTTGAAGCACCGAAAAAAACGACCCGGTCACGGTCGCAGCCTGCGCCCGCTCCGGATTCCCGTCACCGGTCAAACTGACGGTGCTCTGGCTGTAAAGCGCCAAGCCCTCGAGGGTTTGATTGTGCGCCCGGTAATGCATGTAGGCGGCGTCGGGCAGGCCGATTTGGTCCAAGTTCAGCCCGGGCGCAGTGTGCCAGACCCCGACCAGCCGATCGGCTTGGGGGTAGGGCAAGGGTTGCAGCAAGACCGTGTCTACCACACTGAAAATCGCGGTGTTGGCCCCGATCCCGATCGCCAACGTCAGGATCGAGAGCAGAGCAAAGCCGGGGGACGTCCATAGTTTGCGTACCGCTTGCCGGAGTTGGGTGACGAGATTCATGAAGTACCTCCTGTGGGCCCTAAAACGCACGGCAGAACAAAAAGTTCCGCGCAGCGCTGCGAGCCTTCGGC
>CAZCOV010000187.1:0-6427 GCA_964499975.1 uncultured Thermoanaerobaculia bacterium | reverse complement strand
CCCCCGAGTATGGCTATTGATGGCGAGTTCCACTACGATCCCGGCATGGAGATCAAGACGCCGTCCCCCAGCCCGGCGAGCGATCCGGCGGCGGTATGCCCGGAGTGCCAGGGTCGAGGCTGGCAGATCGTACCTGACGGCGGGGCCGGGACCGCACGCCCGTGCGATTGCCGCAAGCAGGCGCTGGGGTCCGAACTGCTGGCGCGCGCGGGCATCCCCGAGCGCTACGCTGGCTGCACCCTCGGCAATTTCAGCACCACCCACAAGGACCCCGAAGTCAGTACCCGCCTGGCAGGAGCCCACCGGATCGCGACGCAGTACGTCGAGAATTTTGCCGAAGTGAGCTCTTCCCGTTTCGCCAAGCACGGCCAAGGCTTGATTTTCGTCGGTCCCCCGGGTGTCGGCAAGACTCACCTCGCGGCAGCCGTGCTGAAAGCGGTGATCGACCGCTACAAGGTGCGGGGAAAATTCGTGGATTTCACCGTCTTGCTCCATCAGATCCAGTCGACTTTCGACGCTTCGTCCACCGAATCCGAGCACCAGATCCTCGCCCCAGTAAGAAACGCCGACGTTCTGGTCCTCGATGAGTTGGGGGCTTTCAAGTCGCCCCACAGTGCTTGGGCGATGGGGATCTTGTACCTGATCATCAACCACCGCTACACCGAGCGATTGCCCACCCTCTTCACGACCAACTACCTGCTCGATCCCCAAAGCCCAGCCCGACCCGCGCCCGAACCGGGCAGCGAAGTGGGCGATCGCGCGGTGAAGGAAAAAGCGCTCGGGCAGACAGCCGAGCGCACAGAGTGGCTGAGCGCGCGGATTTCGCCGAACCTTTTGAGCCGGCTTTATGAGATGGCGTTGCCAGTACCGTTTGCCAACTTCGATTATCGGCGCGAAATCAAGCTACACCAGCACTTGATCAAGACCCCGCTGCAGCGTCCGCGTCGATGAGAAACTACCCGCGAAGTCGCCCCGCGTTGCGCGGACCCCGCGCTCTTTTGGCTGCGGTGCCAGCGCGTCCCTGCACGCGGCAAGGACTGCAGTGGATGGTGCTCGCTTGCCTCGTGGGGCTCTTCCCAACCCCTGCCGCGACCCCCCAGCCGCAGCTGCCCTCGCCCCCTGCGTCCGTAGGGACGACGTCTGCAGATCCCAGCCCCGAGCCGGCACTGCGGGTTGGGCTTGCGACCGACCTCAAGGCTTTTGACCTGGCCTGCTGTGAACCGCGCGTCCAGGTCGCGGTCGGGGCCGAGCGCTGGGCCCTGGACGCACCGATCCGGGTCGAGCCTGCAGCTGAACGGGTGGAGCATCCGATTTTTCGCCTGCAGGTGGCGGCGCTCAAGGACGAAGAGCGAGCGCACGGGATCGCCACGTATTTGCAGCAGACGACCCCACAACCCGCCGACGCGGTGTTCGATGCCGGCACCGACCTCTACCGCGTGCGCTGGGGCAACTTCCCCTCACGCGCGGCAGCCGAAAGCGCGCGGGGCGAGCTCGAAAGCTTGGGCCTGACCCAGGGTTGGGTGGTGAGTGAAGGGGGAAATTTGCAAAACCCCGGTCTGCGGGTGAGCCAGGGTAAGCGCAGCGTGCTGGTGCCCGGACGCTGGCTCGCAGTGCAGGCGCCCGCGGAAGTCGGGATCGCCTGGGGTGCGGGACGTTACCGCAACCTGCTGCTGATCTTCTTGAACGACCGCGGGTGGCTCAACGTGATCAATGAGCTGTCGATCGAGGACTACTTGCGCGGCGTCGTGCCCAAAGAAATGGGGCCCGAGCTGTACGATCAGCTGGAAGCGCAAAAAGCGCAAGCGGTGGCTGCCCGCACTTTTGCTTGGCGTCACCTCGGGGAGTTTGCCGCAGAGGGCTATGACATCTGCTCGACTCCACGCTGCCAGGTCTATTCTGGGATGGACGTCGAGCATCCGCGGTCCGATCAAGCGATCCGCGAGACTCGTGGCCAGGTCGTGCTGTTTGCTGGCGAACCCGCGGAAACGTTCTACAGTGCGACTTGTGGCGGCCACACCGAGAACGTGGAAGTGGTTTTCCCGTTGAAGCACGGCGCTTACCTCCAGGGCGAGCCTTGCCTCGAAGCCGGAGTGACCCAACTCGCCGGCACTCTGCCCGAATCCACGCCGTTTCCCTTGGGGTTGATGCACCAGCTGTTGCCCTCGCCAGCGGGTCCAGCGGACAAGCCGCATCAGCTCCTCGGCGCGCGGCTCGAGCTGCTGGCATTCAAAGCGGGCCTGCCTCTGCCCCAGGACCGGCTGGCCGCGGTGGAACAGCGCGAGGTGCTGCGCTTCATCGCGTCGGTTTTCGACCTAGCGCTGGGCCAGCGCTTATTGTTGGCCCTGCGCGAGCCCGAAGGCTTACGCGCGGCGTTTTCGGACTTGCCCGCAGCCGACCGGGACCTCGCCGCGAACCTCGCCGCGAGTGGCTTGCTCGCAGGACCAGGGACGCGCCGACTGGTCCCAGCAGAGATCGAAACGCTGCTTTTCCACCTAGCGCTTCGGCTCGGGGTGCTGACGCGCACCGCGGGCTACTTTCTCGAACTCGAACGCGGCGAGCTGGTGATCAAAGCAGGGATGGCGCGTTCGCGGTTCGCATTGCCGGGCGACGTCATGACCTTTCGCCGCACGTCTGCGGGTCTGGCCGCAGCGCTGCTCCAGCTGATGCCCGGAGATCGCCTTGAGCTCTACCGTCACAAAAAGCAGCTACTGGCCGTGGTCCAGCCCGACGCGGTGCGGCCGGTGTCGTTCGAACGGCAAGCTCCCCGCCAGCGCTGGACCCGCTTTTTGACCACGGCCGAAGCGCGGTCTGCGGTTCAGGCGCGCTATCCGGGTTTTCCGTTTCAGGATTTTGAGATCGTGGATCGCGGGGTTTCCGGCCGGATCGGCAAGCTGCGCTTGCTCGGCAGTGACGGGCGCAGCTTGCTGATCGAGGGGCTGGCCGTGCGCTGGACCTTTGACCTCCCCGATACGTGGTTTCAAGTCGAACGCCAGGAGCAACGGCAGTCTGCGGGCTGGCTGTTCCGTGGCCGCGGCTGGGGTCATGGCGTGGGCATGTGTCAGACCGGCGCTTTTGGCATGGCGCTCCGCGGCAGCACCTACCGGCAAATCCTCGACCACTACTACACCGGCATTGAACTCGGCCAGGTGACGAACCTGCCAGCCCGCCCCAATGCTGCCCTGACCCAGGCGCCGCGCGGTCAGACCTCTTCCAGCGGCCAGATGAAAGATGGGCAAACCGGACCGAGCGCAGAGTAAAGCACACGCGCCAGCACGGTCTCACGATAAAGCGCGGTCGAACGCAGGTCGTCGATCGGCTTGACGTCAGCGCGCAGCGCGGGCAAGAGATCGTCCGGCGAGCGCACCGGGAGTTCGTCCGTGAGGAATTGTTCGAGGTGGCGCAGGCGGCAAACGAACGGCGCCACGCTATTGGCCGCAACCCGCCATCCAGCGGCAGAACGCACGATCGCCACGCCTACCTTGGTGATCGCCTGAGCGGCCCGGGATCCCACTTTTTCGAAAAACTCGAAAGTTGCCGGCCGCCGCGGCAAGCGGATGGACTGGATCAGCTGATCAGGCCGTCGGCGCATTTGCTTATAACCCAGGTAAAACTCCCCGAGCGGGACGGCCTCAATCCCGGTACGCGACACCAGCTCCACAACGGCGTCATAGGCCAGGAGCGCGAGCACCCCATCGGCTGCGGGCGAAGCATTGGCGATATTGCCCGCCCAGGTGCCCCGCGCTTGGATCTGCACCGCCCCGACCTGCTGGGCAGCGGTCAGCAGCAGGGGAAACTCGCGGTGGATCCGCGGTTCTTGGATGACCTCCCAGTAGGTGGTGAGCCCACCGAGGATCAAGCAGTCCTCGGACCAGCAGAGGGGTCTAAGTTCGTCTAAAGCGGAAAGGTCGAGGAAAGTTTTTTGGTGATCTTCGAGTCGTTCGGGCCAATGCACCAACAAGTCGGTGCCGCCGGCGATGGGAACCGCTGCATAGCCTGAGAGGAGGTCACACGCAGCTTTCAAGCTCTGGGGCATCAGCACCGGCATGGCTCAGGTCCCGTCCTTTTTGGCCAGATCCTGCTCAATGCCGACGAGGATACCGTCGTAGCCGGTACATCGACACAAGTTGCCCGCCATCAACTGGCGGATGCTGTTGCGCTCGAGCAATTCCGGATGGTCGGCGATCCAGCACGCGGTCATCACCACTCCGGGCGTACACGCCCCGCATTGGGTGCCACCCGAACGGTGGAGCGCTGCGACGCGTTCGTCTGGGATGGACTCGATGGTGGCGACCTGCCGTCCGCGGATCTGGTAGGTGGGGATCAAGCACGCATTGACCGGCAGCCCATCGAGGTAGACCGTACACGCCCCGCATTCGCCTTCGCCGCAGCCCTCTTTGGTTCCCGGCAAGGCCAGCCGGTAGCGCAGCGTGTCGAGCAGACGTTCGGTCGGGGACACGCTGATGTGGGTGGGTTCGCCATTCAAGCGGAAAGACACCTCGACGGTGTTGATCTCGATCTCGACCGTGCTAGTTTCGCCAGAGGGGAAATGGGTTGTCATGGCCGTGCTCGGATCATCCTCTAATCCGCTTTAACCGTTCACGCGCTCTTTTTGGCTCGAGCTGGCTGGCCACACCACAGCTCCAGCAAGGCTTCAGGGGTCAAAGGGACGGTTTGGGGTTCAAGGCCGGTCGCAGCTGCCACCGCATTGAGAATCGCCGGAGCGGGTCCATCCATCGGCAGCTCACCCAGTCCTTTGGCTCCCTGGGCACCATAAGGATACGGGTTTTGGTGAAAGAGCACCCGGATCTTCGGCACGTCCGCGCAAGTGGGGATGATGTAGTTGGTCAGCTGGCTGTTGACCATGCCGCCGTTTTGAAACTTGCATTCTTCAAACAAGGCCCAGCCAATCCCCTGGACCACGCCACCTTGGATTTGACCCTGAGCCAGCACCTCGTTCAACACCGTGCCCACGTCTTGGACTGCAACAAAATCCAGCACCCGAACGGTAAAGGTGCGGAGATCCACTTCTACTTCGGCGACGTAAGCTCCCCAGCCAAAAGCGCCATAGGCATCGCCGCGATAGAGTTGATCGTCCCACTGGATCCCAGGCGGCGGTTGGTAGCGGGCGGACCCCACGAGTTTTTGCCCAGGGTGGTGGCGGTGCCAGGCGACCAGGGCCTGCCGCACGTCGTCACCGCGGGCGTCCGCGGAAAGTCCTGCCTGCTGGCGCAAGTCGTCGCAAGCCCGCTCGACCAGGAAACCCACGACCATGGCGGTGCGCGAGGCCACGGTGGGGCCGCTGTTGGGAACCCGCCAGGTGTCGGCTTCAGCCACCAGCACCTCTTCTGGCGCGTAACCCAGCCGCGCGGCTGCGATCTGGGTGAAAATGGTGAGCGTCCCTTGCCCCATTTCGATCGCTGAACTCAGCACTTCAACCCGGCCATCCGGCAGCCCCAAAACCTGCACGATCGACTGCAAATAAACCTCACCACTGCCGGTAAAACCAGCTCCGTGGTGAAAGGTCGCCATCCCCAAGCCCCGCCGTCGCCAGGGGTCCTCGGCATTGAAAAGGCGATGCGCGATCTGCTTCTGCGGATAATCCACGGCCGCCAAGGCTTGCTCCAGCAACGCGACGCGGTCGGTACCGTCGTGGATCACCTGGCTGGTGGCGGTGGACTGGCCATCGCGGAGCAGATTGCGGCGGCGCAGTTCGGCCGGGTCCAGGTCTAAGTGGCGGGCGATCACGTCGAGGTGGCGCTCCATCGCGAACAGGGTTTGGGGCGCGCCAAAACCGCGGAACGCCCCGGCCGGCACGGTGTTGGTGAGCACGGCCTTGCCCACGATCAAAGCATGGTCACACGCATAAGGACCGCCAGCGTGGATCACCCCGCGGCTCAAAACCACCGGCGACAGCGTGACATAAGCGCCCGCGTCCAAGATCACAGTGATTTCCTGGGCGAGCAAGCGGCCGTCGCGGCTCACCCCAGTGCGGTGCTTCACCCACGAAGGATGGCGCTTGGTGGTCGCGGCCATGTCCTCGCTGCGGTCATAGATCATCTTGACCGGTCGCCCTGACTTGAGGGCCAGGAGTGCGGTGTGCAGCGCCAGATTCGAAGGGAAATCTTCCTTGCCGCCAAAGCCGCCGCCGGTCGGTGCCTGGATCACCCGCACCTCGTGGGGCTCGCGGGCAAGCGCATAAGTGAGCGCCTGGAGCACGTAGTAAGGACACTGCATCGACCCCTTGACCACCAACGCGTCACCGTCGAGCCAGGCGATCATGCCCTGGGTTTCGAGGTACAAATGCTCTTGCGCGCCTGTCCGGTAAATGCCTTCGATCAACAGCGGCGCGCTCGCCAAAGCGGCGGCCACATCGCCTTTTTCAATGCGGATGTGCTTGAAAACATTGTCGTTTCCGTGCTGGATCTGC
>CAZCOV010000186.1:0-12446 GCA_964499975.1 uncultured Thermoanaerobaculia bacterium | reverse complement strand
TGTCGCGTCCCGCGGCTTGCGCGACTTTGCTCGCCCGTAACGCCGTTGCCGTTTCGCAACGCCACCTTCGACTTGGTGGTTGCAGCCCTCGTCCTCGGTCATGTGGCCGACTTGCGCCGAGCGCTCGCCGAGATGGTGCGGGTCTTGCGGCCGGGTGGGGCTTTGCTGCTCTCGGATTTTCACCCCACGGCCACCTTGCGCGGCTGGCAGCGCACCTTCACCGATCCGGCGTCCGGGCGCACGCTGGCGATCACTCAGCATCTGCATCTCCTCGCCGACTATGTGCAGATTTTGCAGGAGCACGGGGTGGCAGTGCAGGCTTTGGTGGAGCCGCAGTGGCAAGGCTTGCCCGTTCTCTTCGTGCTGCGCGCGGAAAAATCCCGCGAAAAACCCCCTGTTGGGTCGCCACAACCTGGGCGGGTGGCACCCTCTTGAACCTGCTGCTCAAAGGTTTGCGTTGGCACTCCGCAGGCCAGGACCAGCGCGGGGACTTGCGCCTGCGCTGGGGCCGGATCGCCGCAGCCGGGCCGTCACTGCGGCCGCGCCGGGGGGAGCGCACGGTCGATGCTGCTGGTTTGCTCGCTTTGCCCGGCTTGATCAATGCCCATGACCACCTTGGGCTCGATCTCTTACCCCGCCTGGGCACACCGCCTTACTCCAACTTCTATCAGTGGGCGCGCGCCATCTATCATCCGCAAGCTTCACCGATCCGCGAAATCCAAGCCGTGCCCGGGGTCGATCGCCTGCGTTTTGGCGCTTACCGCAACCTGCTCGCCGGGGTGACCACGGTGATGCACCACGACCCTTACCACCTGACGTTTCGCTGGGCCTTCCCGCTGCGGGTTTTCGCACCTTACGGCTGGGCCCACTCCCTCGGCTATGGCGGCGACGTGGTGCGCGCTTTTCGCCGCAACCGTCGCGATCTGTTTTTCCTTCACGCGGCCGAAGGCACCGACGCTGCCGCGTCCGCAGAGATCGACCAGTTGCAAGCGCTCGGGTTGCTCGGAGCGCGGACGGTCCTCATCCACGCCATCGCGCTCCAGCCAGCGCAGCAAGATTTGCTGGCTCTAACCCAAACGAAAATCGTCTGGTGCCCAACCTCGAATCTCTGGCTCTACGGGGCAACTGCGCCGATCGACGCGCTGCGCGGTCAAGTCGAGATCGTTTTGGGCACGGATTCCACTTTGAGCGGGCCTGCTTTCCTGCTCGACGAACTGCGCACAGCCCAGGCCACTGGGCTGGCGTCGCCCGCCGAGCTGCTCAACATGGTCACGGACGGCGCCGCGCGTTTGCTCGGTTTGTCGGATGGGCGGGGCACACTCATCCCTGGGGGACTGGCCGATTTGGTGTTGTTGCCGGATACCGGCCGACCTGCTGGCGAAGTGTTGCTCAGCGCCCAGCCTAAAGACCTCGTGCTGGTCCTGATCGCGGGCCGTCCGCGCCTGGTCGCGCCGCCGTGCATGGACCTCGCGCCCTCACCTCCCAACCTTCAAATCGATGGGGCCGCGCGTTGGGTGTGGGGCAATCCCACCGCCCTCCTGGCGCGGCTAGCCCAGGCCGTCCCCGCCGAACTCCTGGCGCAAAACCCGTTATGGTCGCGCCTCAAGCCCCTCGACAATTGGAGTCGTTGAGACCGGGTTGATAGCTGTTGATATGCTGAGGACGCGGAGGACAGTGGATGTTGAGCGACCACGAACTGTACGAACTCGCGACCGCGCTCGAGTCCGATCGGGTGGAGCGCAAGGAATCGCTGAGTGAAAGCGCCAAAGAGCGGGTGGGACAGGCCATTTGTGCCTTTGCCAACGACCTCCCCGCACACGGCAAACCCGGGGTGATATTTATCGGGGTCGACGATCACGGCCACCCCACGGGACTGCGCGTAACCGATCAGTTGCTGCGCGACTTAGCGGCCTTTCGCAGCGACGGCAACATCTTGCCTTTGCCGCACTTGAACGTCGAGCAACGGCAGATTCAAGGGCAGCACGTTGCTGTGGTAGTAGTTTATCCCTCGTCCGATCCGCCAGTCCGTTTTTATGGCCGGGTTTGGATTCGCGTCGGACCGCGCCGCGCCATTGCATCGCGGGACGAAGAGCGCGTCTTGGCGGAGCGGCGCCAAGCAGGCGACTTGCCGTTTGATCGTCGGTCACCTCCGGACGCCACGCTCGCTGAACTCGACCTCGAGTTTTTCCGCCAGAGTTATTTGCCCCACGCGGTTGCGCCCGAAGTCCTCGAAGAGAACCAACGTCAAGTCGCGGACCAACTGCGCGCGTTGCACTTGCTGTCGCCCCAGGGGTTGCCCACCCATGGTGCGCTGCTGTTGCTCGGCAAAGATCCCCGCTTCTGGCTGCCCGGGGCTTATGTGCAGTTCGTCCGCTTCGACGGCGTGGACCTGGCCGCCCCCATCCTCGATCAAAAAGAGCTTGGGGGAAAGCTGGGGGACGTGCTGCGGCGAGCGAACGACCTGGCCAGCATCAACATCAAGATCGCCCTCCGATTGGAAGCGCGAGCCCAAGAGGAGCGCCAGCCGGATTATCCGCTGACCGCGCTGCAACAGTTGCTGCACAATGCCGTGCTGCACCGAGCTTACGAGGTCCATGCCCCGGTTTACTGGTACTGGTTTGTAGATCGCATCGAGATCCACAGCCCAGGCGGCCTCTACGGCCGGATCAGCGAGCAGAACTTCGGTCAACCCGGCTTGACCGACTATCGCAACCCCACCCTAGCCGAGGGGCTCAAGGTACTGGGCTTTGTGCAGCGCTTTGGGGTGGGTATCGAGCTGGCGCGGCGGCGCTCCCGCGAAAACGGCAACCCAGAACCAGAATTCCTATTCTACTCGTCCGCGGTCGTGGCGATCTTGCGGGGACGGCCTTGAAACTCATCGCATGCCGCAAAGAGCCACAACAGCGTCAGCAAAGAGCGGGGTTATACTCGCACGATGAGCGATTTTGTCCATTCCCGCTTCTGCCTGCAGCGCACGTGCTGCCGCTAGCACGGCCGGGAGGCTTCTTTGACCATGGCATCTGCACTGCGCCGCACCAAGGTCTTTGTGAGCTACAGCCACAAGGACGACGAGTGGATTGCGCCTCTGCGCGACCATCTCGCGGGCTTGGGCGACGGCGCGGTCTTCATCGACGCTGATCAGATTGATCCGGGCGAACTCTGGGACCAGGAGATCGAGCAGGGCCTGCACACCGCACGTGTGGCCGTGCTGCTGATCAGCGCTTCTTTTCTGGCTTCACGCTACGTCAAAGACAAAGAGCTCCCCTACTTGCTCACCGCAGCAACGCGGCAAGAAGTCACGCTCTTACCTATCTTCCTTTTGCCCTGCAACGTTCCTCCAGCGCTCGCGGCGTACCAGGGAGTCAACACCCCGCAACAGACCTTGGCGGATCTGCAGGAGGACCCAGCCGCGCAAGCGCGGATCTGGATGAAAGCCAGCCAGAAGATCCAAGAAGTGCTGTTCGAGCTGGTGCTAGTGACCGTGGCCCGTGAGGACCGCGAAGCGGCTGAGCGCGTCGTCGCCCCCCTCGAAGGCATGGGGCTCCACTTCGACCTCGAAGAATTCGAGAACCCAGACGATCGCACGCTGCATGAGCGGGTCAAGACCCGGCTCGCCCAGCGCCAAGCCACCCTCCTCATGTTCGGAGCGCGGGGGTTGGGGCTGTGGGGGGGCGCGACCCTGCAAGAAGCCTTGCGAACTGAGTGGGAAGCGCTGCTGCGCGAGAGCCCACCCAGTCGCCGGCTGATCACCGCGCTCCTCCCCAGCGCTCCCCCGGACCTCGCCTTGCCCGCTTTTTTGCCGGACAACACCTGCATCCGCTTCCCCCGCGGTCTCGATGACCTAACCACGATCGACCGGTTGTGGATGGGCTTGACCGGCAAGTGGAAAGCACCGTCTCCTCCGGCATCCGCGGGGGCCGGAACAGCGGTGCTCCCCCCTGCAACTTCGCCGCCGGCCGCACCGGCCGTAGCGCCAATGGCCGCGGCGGTTGCGGCGGGGATGGCGCCCCAAGAGACCGTGTCAGCAGTGCCAGCCGCCATGGGCAGCGCGAGCACAGACCCAGCGGATCTCGAAGTCGAGCGGCTGGTCGAGCGGGTGGGGTTCGAAAACTTGACGCTTTTTTTCGGCAATGAAGTGGGTGAAGCTAGCGAACCCGTCGACCCCACCGCCGACTTGCCGCCGCCGCGGCTGCACGAGCTGGCCCGGGCGCTCACCT
This sequence comes from uncultured Thermoanaerobaculia bacterium, assembly GCA_964499975.1. Lineage (GTDB taxonomy): Bacteria > Acidobacteriota > Thermoanaerobaculia > Multivoradales > J023 > CAZCOV01. The sequence goes on along the minus strand of CAZCOV010000186.1, from coordinate 8,229 downwards.
TGGATTTGGGGCTGAACGAGGCGGATGCAGAGCGCTTGTGCTTGCCCCTCGATGTGGCTGGCACCTACTTTGCCGTGCGCAATGGCGAGCGCCGACTCGAATCCAAGGTCTGCGACCTGGTCAACCAGCGGACCCGTTTGACCGAGACGCACTTGCAGGTGGCGCGCCTGCTGCGCACCCTGGGCGACCTCGAAAAAGCCGAGCGCTTTGTCCGCCGCTGCCAGCGGCCGGTGCGGCTGATCGTTACCACCGCCGTGGACCTGCTGCTCGAACGAGCCTTGCTGCTCGCAGGAGTGCCGTTCGTGCGCCTGGTGCAAGAACCAGACGGTGAAATCCTGGTCATCAACGAAATCCGCAAGGTGGAGTTGCAAGGCCAGGACCGGCTGGTCCTGCAAACCGACCCGGAAGAGCGGAGAGTCCGGTGTGACGACGTCGAAGGGCTGTGCCAAGCCATTGCGGAGCTCGGCTATGAGGAAATCGTCTACCGCGAGCGCGGCCGTCTCAGCGCGGCTCCCACCTCCAACCCGCTCAATCCGCTCCGCGCCCTGCCTTTGGAACGGTATACCCCGCAGGTTTTTCTCTACAAATTCCATGGTTCAGAAGACGTCAAGAACAGTTGCGCGATCTCGCTCGATCAGCACCTGCGACTGTTCAAGGCGGTGCTGGAGAAAAACGTCATCCCGCTCAAGATCACCGAATTCTTGGCCAGTGGTCCGCTGCTGATCTTCGGCTGCGGTTTGCTCGACCCGCCCTTCCGCATGCTGCTCAACACTTTGCCGTTTTTGTCGGGGGGCGAGTTCGACACCAGCCGCGAGTTCCGCTGTCAGTTGGTGCAACTGCCGCCGCAAGCTGACGATCCTGATTTCTTCCGGCGCCTGGAAGCCCAGTTCTGGCCGCGAATCAAAAAGCAGGCAGATCTGCTCGGCGTGGCAGTGCGTGAAGCCTGCGCGGAAAAGTTCCTCGCCGACCTCACCGCCAAAATCGAGGCCCGGTGGAGGTAGCCATGGTCGAAGAAAACAGCGCTGCAACAAGCGAGCGCCATAGCGAACCCAGCAACGACCCGAGCAACGATCCCAGCAGGATGGCCGCGGAGAACCGCTTCAGCACCCCCTACCTGGGACCCGAGAGCTTCCAGCCAGAAGACAGCGGCCTGTTTTTCGGGCGCGAGCGCGAGGCTGAGCAGTTGATCGCGATGATCCACTCGTCGCGCTGCATGCTGCTCCATGCCCGCTCGGGTGCGGGCAAAACCTCGCTGCTCAATGCGCTGATCATTCCCCGCCTGGAAGCCCGCGGCCACGTCCCGATCCGCGTCCTCTTCCAAGACGATCCGCTCGCAGCCGTGCGCATCGCCACGTTGCAAACCCTGCTGCCGGCCCCGGCCGCCGAACTCCGCGCGCTGAACCGCGCCCGTAACGGTCTCGGGCTCGCCAGCGGGGGTACTTTGGGGGAGCTCTTGACCCGTTACGATCAACTGCAGGAAGGGCGGTTCGCCGGATCTCCGAGCAACGCACAGGAGCTGCGACGACGCCTGGTGGCCCCGCTCGAAGTCGAACCCGAGCCGGAGTTGCCGTCCTTTGGTCGCACCATGCCTTACCTTTGCCGCCTGCTGCGTGCGAGCGTTGAGATCGAAACCTGTGCCACCTTCTGGGCGCTCAGCAGCCCGCACGCCGTCCGTTCGGTGTTTGGCGATGCTGGCGACTGCCTCGGGCCGCAAACCCCGCTCGACCAGCTCGCCGCGCTCCTCGCCCACCCGCAAGGGGTGATCGAGCGCGGCGAACTGATCGAGTCGCTCTACTTGCCAGTACCTGGTCTGCACCCGTTCTTCGCCAACTTGTTCGCGGTCTACCAGCAGCGCCTGGCAGCCATTGGCGAGCAGGCACGGCGCGGACGCCGGCTGTCGCTGGTTTTGATTTTTGACCAGTTCGAAGAACTCTTCACCCGTTTTGTTGACCGTGGCGACCAGGAGCGCGAGGCCACCCCCAGCTGGCGCTTGCGCTGGCAATTTTTCCGCGAGCTGGAGAGCCTCTACGGCCACGACTTCGAACCGGATGAGGGGCGGCGCGCGGACGCGATGGCCCTGCCGACCCGCTTGCCCTTGCGCTTCGTGATCTCGATTCGCAACGAGTTCGTGGCCCAACTCGATCCCGTCCGCCGTTTCGTCCCTGAACTCGGACGCGCAACCTTTCACCTGGAGCTGCTTGACCAGCGCGCCGCCGAAGAAGCGATCCGCAAACCCGCGGAAATGTACGGCGTGCGCTACCGCAGCGATTGCGTGCAGCTGATGGTCGAGCAGCTGGCGCGCGAAGAGCGCTTTGTCGAACCACCCTACGTCCAGATCGTCTGCGATCGCTTGTGGCGCAATCGGGGAAGCGCGCTCGCCGAGGGGACCGCGAGTGGTGAAATCACCGCGGACGACTTTGCGGCCCTGGGTGGGGTGGCCGGCATCCTCGACCGCTTCTTCAACGACTTCCTTGCGGGGCTCACTCCGGACGAACGGCTCGAAGCGCTCGAAATGCTCGATCGGCTGATCACTTCCAGCCGCACCCGCAACATCGTGGCCAAAGACGAGCTCAAAAACGTGCGCTTTCGCCGACCGGAAGTGCGCGAGCACTTGCTCACCCGGTTGCAAAACCGCAGCCTGGTGCGCATCGAGCGGCGGATGGGGACCCACTTCGTCGAGATCCTGCACGAGTTTCTCATCGCCCCTATCCAAGAAGCGATCCGGCGGGAACTCACGCGCAACCTGCAGTACCTCGACTTTCGCCGCGCGCTCGATGCGCTCGAACAGGTCCTGGCCGGACCCTGGCGCGGACCGCGCAGGGAGTTGCTGGATGGGCGCGCCCTCGCTGCGCTGGCCGCCCAAGAAAGTCGCTTGCGCTGGGGCTATTTGGGCACTGAAGCCATGCTGCGCGCCACCCTGCTGGCCGGCCAAAACGCCGACCAGGTGCGCTATTGGGGTACTCGACTGGCCGATGGCGAAGCGATCTGGGACGCTGAGCGCCTGCTCGCTGAACCCGCTGGGGGCCGCCAAGAACAGCGGCTCCTCGCGGCCGACGAACTCGCGGTAGTGCGCCAGGCCCTGGCTGCGGGTCAGCTCGATCCCGCGCGGCTCGATCGCCCGCAAGTCGAGCTGGTCTTGCGCAGCTTGCTGGTGATGGCGACCGATGCCGAGCGCGATGAAATCGCTTTCTGGACCGCGGAGGCCCAGCGTCGTGAGCCGTGAACCCCTGGCGGTCGCCCGCGAGTACCTGCAGTCGTCGTCGCCGGAAACGCGGCGCAAGGGGGTCCGCGCCCTGGTGGCGCTCGCCGCCCTGAACCGCGCAGAAGCGGTGGGCGACGATCTGGCCCAAGTCGCACTGAAAGACGCCGACGCCTCGGTACAGCGGGCAGCAGAGCAGGGAATCGTGCAGCTGGCCCCGGCTGGGCAAGCTCGCGCGCTGGCCTCGCTGGAGGCCGCGTTCACCCAGCCCGCGGTCCGCTTACCCGCCCACGCGCTCTTGACCCGCTTGCGCGACCAGGGGTTAGCGGTCTTCGACCTGCAGCTGCCGCAAAGCCAGCGCTTGCGCCTGGCGTTTGACGTACGGCGCGTCGGGGGTGAACGCCGGCTGGGCCCGCGCCGCCAGGTCTATGCTTGGACCCTGGCTGGCGCCCTGGTCGGTGCCGTCTTGATGGGCTTTCTGGTGGCAACTAAGGTGCCCCTCGCTTCGCTCTGGTCGCTGCTCGCGCTGGCCACCGTCTTGGTCCTGGCACCGTTTCTGGCACATGCAGCTAGCGCGTCCGCGCAACCCGGCGACCGCTACTTTTACCGCGGAGCGGGCTGGCTGGCCGAAGTCCTGGGGGCCTGCTTCGATGCCCTCCCCGCCCAGGCGCTCGCCTGTGTGCTGCTGCTCCTGCTGTGGCCAGCGCTGGCCACGACCAGCGCAGAAACCGTGGTCGTGCTCGGCGTAGCCTTGCTGCTGTGGAGCGGCATCTTGGTCGCTCTGGTGCGGGCGGCCACCTTCAACCCAGCGCTGATCGAGACCCGTTGGCTGCGTACCCTGCTCGGCACCCTGGCCGGCTGGGGCGCGGGAATTGCCGTGACCACCGCCGGGTTGCTTGGCAGCGCCTGGCTGGGGGGAGAAGAGCTCACCACCCTGGCCGCATTGTTCTGGCTCTTGGCAACCCCGACTGCAGCGGGCCTCGCCGCTGCTTTTGCCCGCCTCGAACAAGACGCCTTGCCGCCGCGACGCTTTCGCTTCAAGACCTTGCTGGCGCTTTTGGGAGGAATCGCCGGGGCGCTCACGGTCGCTTTCTGGACCTGGTTTTTTTGGCCAGCGCCCCAGCCCAGCCGGCTCACCGGCGCAGCGCAGACCACCACCCTCACGTGGAAGTCCTGTGAGCGCGCGCCCGTGGTGACATCCTTCCAAGTTGCCGCCGAGAGGCGCCAAATCAGCGCTAAGGTCTTCCCCAGTCAGCCCCGCCGGGGAGCTTTCCAGACGCAGGAGATCTCCAGCCAGGACCTCCGCTTGCGCTTGTCGCGGCAGGGCCGGGAGGTCAAGACCAGCAGTTCTCCCCGGTTCGAGTCAACGCTGCAGCCTGGCGAGTACCAACTTGAAGTAGTCGATGTTGCAACGCTGGACAGCGAAGGGCGCTTTCGTCCCGGCAGGTTCGACCGGCTTTTCGACGTGGCCCACCGGGTAGCGCAAAAGAGCGTCATCCGTCCCACCCCGGCAACCACCTCGGGGCGTTGTGATGCAACGTCTTACACCTTGGGTGCAAGATGGGTCGAGGAACCTTTCGACCTCGAGTTCCAGCTGATGGATGCACCGCCAACCGATCCGCTGGCCAGTCTGCTCGCCGCCAACCCCCCAATCCCCCGGGAATCTTTTTTGGTGCAAACTCGAGCGCTGGTTTTGCCGCAAGCGCAAGCGACCGACTGGCACCCCAAAATCGGTGAACTGGATCAAGCCTGCCGGACCGCTGCCCTGCAGCACCTGCTGGGGCTAAACCGCAGCAAGGCTGAGTCCAACAGCCAGCGGATCAAAGTCAGGACCTTCCTCCCGTTTGACCAGCAGCAGCAGCTCGCCGGGATCTGCGATCAGGCGGTCGCGCTGGCACCGGAGCATGGTGCGGTGAGAGATAGCCGCGGCTTGGCCAAAATCGTGTTGGGATTGCCCGCCGACGCGATCGCTGACTTCAAGGTCCTGCTGGAGTGGACCGCCAATCCCAGCGAAAAGCGGCAGCGCGAGCGGTGGATTCGCGCGCTGCGCGAACGCCAAGCCTGGGCCGCCAAAGCCACCGCCGGGAAAGCCGGCCCGATGGCTCGCCCGCGCACCAATCTGGACGACTTCTCCACCGTCCTGTCTCGCCAAGAAGTGGAATTGCTGCTCGCCGACAGTCGTGACCGCGACCTGGCACGCTGGACGCACGACACCGCGCAGGCGCACCTTCTGAGCGGAACTGAGCAGTTGCAGAAAGCCGTGGCTTATCTGCTCTGGCCCGCCATCCAGCAACCGGTGAAGTCAGCCATCTCAGAGCTCAGCCAGGCCGAGGAGCTGGCGCCGCGGGTCGATCAGCAAATGTTGAGAAAAGCCAGGGCTGAGATCGAACTGGCGGCGACCATGGTCAAAGCGCTGGGTCAAGATCCGGAGTTCTGGCACACGATGTGCCGCCTGGGCGCGCTGCTCGGGGAAGCTGATGCCGCAGAACTGCTCACCGTCTGTGGTCAGAAGCCGGGCGCTGAGGCTTGGCTCCCGGAACTCCGCCAGCTCAGCAAGTCTTCGCTGGCCCAACGCCAAACCGTCTTCGCCGAATGGACGATGCCCCCAGTCCCCGCGCTGGTGCCTGGCCTGGATCAGGAGTAACTCAGGAGCAAGCTATGGAGCAACCTATGGTGGCGGAAAGTCTGGCCGACGCCTCTGACGCGGCTCACCCCCCCCGGGCAGCCGCAACCGCAGCGGTGTTTCGCGTCCTGAAAGATTCTCTGGACAGCCCCGAGCAACAGGTGCGGCGCAACGCGACCACGGGGCTGGCGGTGCTCGCCACACCGGAATGCGCCGAGCTGTTGAGTGAACTCGCCATCTTGGACCCCGATCCCGGAGTGCGCCAACGAGCCACCGCGGAACTGGAGCGGCTCGATCCCACCGCCCGACAAGCCGCAGCCGTCCGCGCCACGGCGTGGTTGGTCAATCCGGCCTTGCCCGAACGCAGCGTCGAGGACGAGCCCGGGGTTGCCGCCGCCGCCAAATTCGCCATGTGCGGGCGTGCGAACGATTTGCTGGTCGCCTTGCGCAAGCAGGGGATCACCAGCGCCCTGCCCCCGTCCACCCTGCCGCCAAGGTGGGCTCAGCTGGGCCGCGCGCCGGTTTTGCAGCGGGCCTTGCGCGCCTGGACCTATCTCCCGCTCTTCTTCCGGATTCGGCGCTACTTGCTGCAGCAACAACCACTGCCGCCGCTGTGGTGGTCGCTGGTACTGGCCTGGCTGGGCGCCTTGCCCGGAGCCATCCTCACCGCGCTCGCGTTTTGGTTCAAGGAACCCCAGCTGGGAGAGCACGTCTACCTTGCGATCTGCCTGCCGGCCGCGGCTCTGGCCACCCTGACCGTGGCTGCCGTCAACCGCACCGCAGTGCCAGTCGAGCGCTACTGCCACTTCCGCATGGGCGCGCTGGTCGAGACGCTCGGCTTGCTCTGGCGGCCCTTGGGCAAACTGTGGGTGGTCGTGCCGCTCTTGGCCGTGGCCCTCGCTGGTGCAGCGCTCTTGCCTCTGCTCATCGGTTTCGGCGGATTGGGGTCCAAACTGTTCGATCATCTGGCCTGGATTCTGCTTTCTTTCCTCGGCCAGATGGGCCTGTACATGGCCATGCGCGCGCTGGCCGTGACCGCACCCTGGCTCGGCTTCAGTGCCACCCTGGGCAGCGGTCTCGTCGGCCTGCTATTCGGGCTGCTGGCACCGCTCGCTTTGATGCACTTCTGGCCGATCCCTGCGGTGGCCGTGCTGGCCAGCGAGTCCCTCCTCGTGGTGCTATCGATCGCCATGGCCTTCACGCTCAGCCAGCGGTTGCCGCAAAGCGTGGTGCAGCGCCCGCCTTCACGGTCCTCAGTGGGAATCTTGATCGCCCTTTCGCTCGTGGTCTCACCCGGTCTCTGGTTACGGTTCAACCCGCTGCAACTGCCCCGCGCCGGCGAACAACAAACGCTGCTGCAAGCGTGGTGGCTGGCGCAAGTGCCGGTGGAGCGCAGCTTCCGCGTGGACTTTCCCCAGCGGGTCCGCGCCCACCTCGAACCAACCGACCCGAATTTCGAGGTGCGCTGCTGGCGCAACCACGAGGAAATGACCATAGCTCCCGACGAATTCGCCTGGATTTTGGATCCTGGCATCTATCGCCTGGAAATCACCGTTGCAGAAGCCCAAACGAACCAGGTCAAGTTCAGCTACTGGGTGCGCGAAGGTTACCTTTCCGCGGTCGGCCTGCTCGCCCGTAAGTTGCTCCTCTGGCAGGACCAACCGGTGCCGCATCAGCTGGTCGGCGCTTTTCGCCTGGAACTCATCCTCAATGCCGATGCCGAAGCTCGTGGGGGGACTACCTGGTCCGACAACGAATGAGCCTCCGCTATCTGTCACCATCTCCCCCGTCGAGCGATCTACCCGCGGATCTCGTGGCAGCGGTTCATGCCCAGATGCGCCGTGAATTTGGGATTCTCGCTGAACCGTTCACCCTGCATGCTGCAGATCCGCAATTGCTCGCCGCTGCCTGGGCGACTTTTCGCGAGACCGTGATCGTCCGCGGACAGCTACCGCGGGCGACCAAAGAAGCCATGGCCATGGCGATCTCGGAGAGCAATCGCTGTCGCTACTGCGTCGACGCCCACGGCTTGATGTTGCGCACCCTGGGACAACCCCAAGTGGAGCAAGCGATCGTCCGCGGACAAGACAGCGAGCTCGACCCGCAACTCAGTGCGGCCCTAGCCTGGGCCCGGGCGAGCCGCAGTCCAGAGGCGCTGGCGCAGCTGCCCTGCCCTTTTACCGCTGACGAACGGCCAGAAGCAGTGGCCACCGCGCTGTGCTTCCATTACATCAATCGCATGGCCACGATCTTTCTCAGCGAAACCCCCTTACCCCTCGCCCTGCCCTGGCTGCGCCGTCCGCTGATGGTCGTGGGAGCGCGGATCGCCGGCCTTTCGCGCGGCGAGGACGCGGTGCCGGGTGAGGGTTTAGCCCGCTTGTCGCCTCCGCCCGTGCCCGCCCACCTC
>CAZCOV010000185.1:0-12523 GCA_964499975.1 uncultured Thermoanaerobaculia bacterium | reverse complement strand
GCCACGGTGCCGATCACCGATGCTGGGTTATTCATGGTGCCAGACACCACGACCTCGCCCTGCTCCGCGTTGAGTTCGATCACCCGGCCGGAGATGGGCGAGTAGAGCGTGACCTTTTCGAGGTCGTCTTGCGCTTTTTCGAGGTCGGCCTGGTCCCGCTCGATCTCTTCCCGCGCTTGTTCTTGGCGGAGTGTGGCCGAACGCTGGCGGAGCCGTGCAGCCTCGAGCTCCTCGGCGGGGGTGATGCCTTCTTTCGCTAGCCGCTCGGCCCGGCGCAGCTTGAGTTCAGCGTCAGCGAGATCCATCTCGGCCTGGGCGAGTTGCGAGCGGTGGATCTCGACCTGGGCTTTGGCGCGATCGCGTACAGCCAGAAAAGCTTCTTTTTCGAGTTCGAGAAAAGGTTGGCCGGCTTGGACGTGGTCGCCTTCAGCCACGTAGAGCCGCTCGATCTTGCCGATCACGTGGGCCGAAATGTTCACCTTGATCCGCGGGTCGATCCGGCCGCTGGCCTTGACCACTTGCGAGATGCTGCGGGTTGCAGCCGGTTCGAGATAAACCTGCTTGCCTTTGCCCCGGCGGTTGCCCTGGACAATGCTGACGGTGACGATGCCCGCCAAGACCAGCAAGACCCCCGTCGCGATCAGGAATTTTTTCATGGCGTCCCCCTCAGCCGAACCTCAGCCAATATATTAGCCAATATGTCAGCCAATATGTCAGCCAATATATCAGCCAAATATAGCGGCCAAGGCCACCCGGATCACCACCCAGCCCAGCCACAGGCCCACCACCCAGAATGCTACTGGATTGCGCCCGATCTTGAGCGCTGCGGTGTAGCCGACGACGAGCAAAAACATCGTCCAGAACGAAAAGAAGTCCAGGCTCGAAAAGAGCGAAGCGAGCGCTTTGGGGGTTTCTGCGGTGGCGAACACGCTGAGGTTTGAGGCCAAGACGCCGTTTTGCAGTTGCTCGGCGGCAATCTCGTCGCGGCTCAGGGCCACGGGAATCGTGAGCAACGTGACCAGCGCCCATGGGGTCCAACTGTAGGTCTGGATCGCGAGGCTGGTCTTGAAGGGTAGCTGGCTGCCGAGCACTCTCCCCACGCCCAAAAACAAAAGCGCGAGCAGGGGGATCGTGAGCCACGGGGACAAGACGTAGCCGACGTAGAGCATGGTACTGCTGACTTTTTCCATCACCTCGAGCTGGGCCTCTTGCTTTTCCGCCGCGACCTGGGCGCCCGAGCGTTCGAGTTGCGCGCGCAGGGTGTCAGTCCAGTCGACCTTGGGCCCCACTACCCAGGCCGCAGCCAGGCCGAAAAGGGAGTAGACGATCAGCGGGGCCAGCCAGGTCGGTCGCGCGGCAATCGCTTGAAACGTTTTTTGGGGGGAGAGGAGCACTGCGAGCAATCGTCCGAGGCTATGATTTTCCATGAAGGCCCTTTCCCTAAGGTGTTGGTTCTCTGTGTTCCACTACGCCCCAAGGTTTGTCCTTGTTCAGCCGTGTATATCAAACCTCGCGCGCTGACACCCTCAAATCTTTAGAGCCAGCAAGCCCCGGGGCGCGCAGCCCTGGCTCAGGGGGTTTTGTCCGAGGCATCGGGGTCAAAGTGTTCGCAATGTTCACAAAAATGGGATTCCGTCTCACGGAACGAGAACCGGCTCTGCCCAGGGCCGCAAGAGGAGAAGTGCTCATGAAGAAGCTCTCAGTACTGGCCGCGCTCGTGGTCTTGATGCTCGTCGCTGGCCCAGCCATGGCCCACAACTGGGGTTGCTGGATCCAGCCAGATCGCACAGTCACTTACCGCATTTCTGGTAGCAACAGTTCGCTCGCGCAAGCGGCAGTCAACGAGTGGGATGCCGATACCATTCTCACCATGGTGTCGAGCAGCAGCAACGACATCCTGGTCTCGGATGGCAACTATGGAAATACTGGCTGGGGTGGCCTGGCAACCATCCAGCAGTACAGCGGTTGCACCATCCTCTACGGGACGGCGGTGCTCAACACCTTCTACAGCTATACTGCGAATGGCAAACGCGGCGTCTTCTGCCAGGAAGTCGGTCACCTCTTCGGTCTGGACCACTCCAATGACGGCGGCTGCATGGGTGGCGGTTACTACTATTCGATCGACACCAACTACAACGTTGTTTCCCACAACATCAAAGACATCGGCAACAAGTACCGCAACGTTCCAGCGAGCTTGCTGTTCAAGCACGGGGACGAGCACGGCGAAGGGGATAGCCCGGCGGTCCACGCGGTCTGGTACCACAACCCCAGGACCCTGGGTGAAGTGGCTGCACTTTCGTCCAAGATCGTGGTCGCCGAAGTGGCGAGTGTGGTCGACTCTGCGGACATCGTGGTGCGCATGGCCGGGATGCCCAACGACGAGCATCGCGTTCCAACCCAACGGATCGGCCTGAACCTCAAGGGTGCCCTCAAGGGCGAGATGCCGAGCACTTTTGACCTCTTCCACACCGGCAACGAGAGCTTCGCGCTCGATCGCGATCCCGCGTACGCAGTGGGAGAGAAATACATCCTCTTCCTCACCGAGCGGGAAGATGGGACCTACCTCGTGGTCTCTCCCGAAGGCCGGTTCAAGATCAATGGCTGGCGCTTGCAAGCGATGTCGGACAAGGAATTCGCAGTCAAGCTCCAAGCCGTGGGGCTTCCTGGCTTGAAGCGCGACTTGGCCGAAGTTCTCGCGGCTCCTGCCACGCACTGAGCCAGCGAGTTCACCAACGCGCCCTCAGGGCGCCATCGGGGCCACCTTCGCAGTGGCCCTTTTGCTGCTGCACGAGACAACGCTACCCGGATAGGTCGCCCGATCCGCGTCGCTTTCCGATAACTTTAATTTAATCAGGCTAGCCAGGCGATGCACCTGCCCCGCAGGCAGGGTGGAGGCATGAGAGGGACGGCCCCGCCTCGACGAAATGAACCGCGGCGAGTAGAATGGCTCCATGACCGGACGTTTCCAAGGCTACGACCGCATTACCGTCAACCCGAATGTTTTGGGTGGAAAGCCGTGCATCCGCGGAACCCGCATCAGCGTCCAACGCGTCCTTGAGATCCTCGCCGACAACCCCAGTTGGGACGATCTGCGCGAAGACTACCCGGCACTGAGCCCTGCTGACATTGAACAGGCTTTGGCCTTTGCTGCCGAGACGCTGGACTTGACCCGGCACATCCCGCTCGAGAACGACGCCGCGTGATCGCCCTCCTGCTGGACGAGGGCCTACCACGTAGGGCCGCTCAAGACCTTCGGGAGGAGGGCTGGGATGCTGTGCATGTGTATGACCTCAGCATGGGCGGGCTTGGCGATCTGGAGATCGTCGCATACGCAGCCAAGAACGCCCGTTGCGTCGTAACCCTTGATCGCGATTTCACTCGGATTCTCGCGGCCACCGAAGGCATAGCACCTTCGGTCATACACCTTCGCATGCAGAAGACGAACCACGCTCGGACAACCGCTCTACTGCGCAACATCGTCAGCCACCTCGCCGACGACCTCCGTTCGGGCTGCATTGTTTCAGTAACGGCTCAAAGCATCCGTGTCCGACGGCTGCCGATCGGTGGCGTGAAGTATAATCGCCCATGACCGCTTCTGTTCTAGCACTAAATACAGTAACCAACCTTTCCGATCAATCGGACTCGAAACCGCCGGATGACCTGCTTGCCGATCTCGCAGCAGCGTTCGCTCAGCTGTGAGGTCGGCCGCTTCTCACTGAGGACCCTTGCCGATAAAGCGTTCCAGCCAGCCGAACACCTCATTCCACCACAGCTGTGCGGCTTGGGGTTTCAAGACCCAGTGGTTCTCCTTGGGGAAGATCACGATGCGAGAGGGAACGCCCTTGCCGGTCAAAATCCCGTGCAAGTTGATGCCCTGGGCATAAGGAACGCGGTAGTCCAGCTCGCCATGGAGGATGAGGGTCGGGGTCTTGAAGTTCTTGGCAAACCGGCTGGGGGACCACAGATCGATCCGGTCGGGGTCTTCCCACGGCTCGGCGCCATAGCTGTTGCTGCGGCCCCAGGTCGAGTCGGAAGCGAACTGCCCCATCAAGTCGTAGACGCCGGCATGGTTGATCAGCGCGGCAAAACGATCGGTGTGCCCCAAAATCCACGCCACCAGGTACCCGCCATACGAACCACCTGCCGCGGCTAGCCGCTGCGGGTCGACATAGCCACGGGCGAGCAGCAGATCGGTCGCTTTCATCACGTCTTGGAACGGCTTGTCCGCGTGCGCGCCCTGGATCGACTCGCTGAAAGCTTGCCCTGACCCGGTCGAACCATGGAAGTTGGGACCCGCCACCACGTAACCTTGCGCGGCGAACAGGGCCGCATTCCAACGATAGTGAAAAGTGTCGAGCCAGGCGCCGTGGGGGCCGCCGTGGAGCATCAGCAGGAGCGGCCACTTGCGCTGGGGATCAAACCCCGGCGGGTGGACCACGAACATCTGCACGGGATGGCCATCAGCCCCAGCGTAGGTGATGTCTTCGACCGGGCCGAACTCGAATTCGGCGAGCCGCTTTTCGTTGAACGCGGTCAAGCGGCGCGGCGTGTTCTCGCGGTCGGGAGACGCGGTCAGCTGTAACGACCACAAATTCGTGGGCTGGGTCAAGGAATCCTGAAGGAAGACCAGCAAGCCCTGCGGACCGGCCTGGACGGCGCTGGTCTGGCCGCCGCGCAGCAGCAAGCGGGGAGTGCCACCTTGGAGGGGCAAAGCATAGAGGTTGCGCCGCCCGCGGTCTTCTGCGTGCAAAAGGATCTGCTGGCTGTCTGGAGCCATGGTCCAGTCGCCCGGTTCTTGATCCCAGTCCATGGTGAGCAACTCGATCTTGCCGCTCTCGCGGTCGAGGCGCGCGAGACGGGTGAAATCCGGCGAGACTTCGGGACGGAGGGTGCGGCCAAAGAGCAAGTACTTGCCGTCCGGAGTGTAGTACGGGTTGCCGTCTGAGGCCGGGTTGTCCGGGGTCAACCGGCGCACCTCACCGCTTTCGACTTGCAGCGAGTAGAGATCGTCGTTGAGCTGCTGGTAAGGCGGCTCGGTGGAGTTCGCGGCAAAGGTCAACTCCCGACCATCGGGCGAGAGATCCCACTCGGCGCCTTCGAGCCCCAAAATGCGGGTGTGCCCCGGCAGCAGATCCTTGACCGCGCGCGACTCTAAATCGAGCGTGAAAAAGTGGGTGGCGGTGCCGTCCGTCAAGTAGTGGTCCCAGTACCGGAGCAGGCGATTCTCGCTGATTTTGGCTTGAACCTCGTCTTTTTTGCGCTCTTCGAGCCGGGCTTTGACCGCGGCAAAATCGTCGTTCAAGTCGGGAAAGGTGTCGGCGGCGAAGGCCAAGCGGCGGCCGTCGGGAAACCACTTGGGCGAGCTGACCGCGATCGGCAGATCGGTCAACGGCTCGGCTTCGCCCCCGCCGAGCGCCAGCCGATAGAGCTGCGGCGGCTTGTCTTCGCCGCGTTTGGAAACGAACGCCAGGAACTGCCCGTCAGGGCTGAAGGTCGGGCTCGAGTCGCGTCCGGTGTGCCAGGTCAGACGGCGCGGCGGGGTGTTGCCGTCGCTCGCCACCAGCCACAAGTTGCTCTGGCTCTTGTTGTCGGCCAACGAGAACGTGGTGACCACAAAAGCCACCCACCGTCCATCCGGGGTCAGCGTGGGGTTGGCCACCCGTTCCATCGCCCACAAGTCTTCGACGGTCATCGGCCGCCGCGCGGCCGCGGCCGGCTGGGTCGTAGTCGCAGCGTGGGCGGTGGCTGCAGTCGCCTTTTCTGCGGCGGGATCTGCGGTTGCGTTTTGGCTCGTTTCGAGTTCGGTCATGGGCTCACTCGCTAACATCGTTGCCGCCGCCAAAAACAATCCAGAAGTGAAAACTGTCAAGAGCCAGGACTTGGCCATCAGAACCTCCTCGGGCATTGCCGCCCTCACCACGAGTCCGGCTGGTGAGGCTAAAGGCTCGCCGCAGCAGAGTCAAGTTCAAGCAGTCAGCTTGAGGGCTGGCCCTTCGTCCTGACATAAGTCGTCTTGTTGGCGGGATCGCGGTAAGTTTCCCACCCCTGCTCCTGAAAAAGCTGATTCATGGCTTTCTTGACGAGCTGGAATGCCAGATCGTCGCGGTTGTCCAGGTGGGCGGGTAGCTGACTGGATAAGAATGCTTTGAGGGTACCCCAGGCGATCCCTTCTGCGGTGTTGAGCTTTTCGACCAATTTGCTGTTGGCGCGTAAGGCAGCGATCGCCTTCTGCTCGATTTTCGCCTTGACGTCGATGGGTTCAGCTGCATCGGCTAAAAGCGCTGACGCGCTCTGAGCGTTGCCCTGTTCCGCGACTTGAGCCGCCATTTTTACCCCGGGCTGGCGTGCCCCGGGCTGGAGCGCCCCGGGCTGGAGTGCCCCGGGCTGGAGTGCCCCGGGAAGCGCTGGCTGCAGACCAAAAACTTGCCGCAGCACCTGGGCATAGGTAGCGGCCGGCTTGAGGTTGAACTGCGGATCGTGCAACCGGAACATCTTTTCGAAGGACAGCGCACGGAAACTGATGGGGTAGGGCTTGCCGCCGACCGAACTCCAAAATACACCCTGCCCTGGAATCGGCTCGTTGAGCAGCGAACTCAAAAGATCGTCGCTGAAGTGCGCGTTGGCCCGCTTGAGCGAAGCGAGGTCGGCTGCCGACAGCAAATGAAAGATGAACCAGTTGTCGCCTTGGCTGAGAATCTCGACGGGAATGCTGCCGGGTTGCTGGGTGATGAGCAGCGCGCCAAGGTCGTACTTGCGGCCTTCTTTGATCCAGGCGATGTAGGGTTCGGCAGAGGATGTCCCTTCTTCGAGGACCGCTTGGGCTTCTTCCACCACCGCGATCGTGGGAATCGTTTTCGGTTCAGCTGCGGTGAATTCCTGCTGATTGCGGTCGAAGATTCGGCGCAAGATGAGACCGGAAAGGACGAGCGCCTGACCCCCGCGCATCTGCGAAACGTCGACGACACAGATCTTGCCTTGAGACAGCGCATGCAGGAGCATGTCCATGAGCTGACTGCTCTTGTCGTGGAGCATCTTGACGATCGCCGTCATATTGCCCTTAGCCGCCAAAGCTTCTGCTTCCTGGCGCTGCGGGTCG
Organism: uncultured Thermoanaerobaculia bacterium; assembly: GCA_964499975.1. Classification (GTDB taxonomy): domain Bacteria; phylum Acidobacteriota; class Thermoanaerobaculia; order Multivoradales; family J023; genus CAZCOV01. The sequence goes on along the minus strand of CAZCOV010000185.1, from coordinate 5,427 downwards.
AGATCGAGGAGGCCGCAAACATCTTCGAGCGGCGCGGCATTACCGTTCGCGTCGATCAGGTTGACCAGCGACTCCCAGCGCTCCGCTGACAGCCCGCGCAGTTTCCGGATGTTCTGCTGGTCCTGCCGCTCGGCAGCCACCGCAATCGCGATCACGTCTTGCGGTTTCAGCCGGCGGATGTCCAGGCGAATTCCGCCCGCGACAAACGACTGGTAAAACGGGCTCGAACTTTTGCGCTCGGTGAAAACCACCAGCTTGTCTTCCAGGTGAGGGACATCGCAAAGGCCGGGCCGGCCTTTATCGTCCGGCCAGAAATATTCCCCGTCCGGATCGAAAATCACCGTGCCTACCGGCACCCGACGATCACCCCGTTTGACCGTGTGCGGGGTGGTTTCATAAAGCTTGCTGAACAGCAATTTGTTGAGGTTGGATTTGCCAAAACCGGCGCGCGCGAACACAAAACTGCGTCGTGCGACCAACGACTCGACCGGAAAGCGGATCATCACCTCCGGCGGTAAGAGTTGCATCCAGTCCTGAGCTTCAAACTGGGCATTCCCTGCGGCATAAATGTATTCGCCGAAGGCCAAGTGCCCGATCAGCGTTCCGGGGTTGTTGTGCCCGGCGATTTCGCGCAACACTTCCGCCGAAGGAAATGCCACGTGACTGCCGACATGCGGCAGGCGGCGGTGCGAGGGAACAAAAGTGAGGTTTTGGTCGGTTTTGCGGAGGACGCCCAAGACGCGGATATTGACGCGATATTTGAGATACTGCTCGCGGAGATCTTCGGGGATCGGGCGATCCTCGCGCACCGCCCGGAGACTGAATTCTTCGCCCGAACCATAGGATAATTTCCCTTCGGAAGAAAACGATGCAATGCGTCCCAAAACAGCTTCATCGGGGGTTTCCAGCTGAACCAAAAGGAATTGCCCATGCATCGGGATGCTCTGAAAGTCGTTACGATAGGGCAGCACCAAATCCGCATGAAACTCCATGCCAGCGTGCTGGAAGCCGCGGAAAATGCCGACGACTTTTTCCTTGGGGAAAAGCTGGATACCTGACATGCGGGTTCTTCCTCATTCTTCCTCATTGGTAGCGTTGGCGAGCCGGATCGGCACTCCGCAATTGGAGCTTGTCGAGGGCGTCGGTGTTGGGATGCAGGGCTTGGCGCAGAGCGCTGTAGATGGCGTCCTGGATGATTTCGCGATCGAAATCGACCAGCGCTGCGTTTTCATGCGCTCGTTGCAAGCACATGGGATAGTGGGGGACAGGGAAACCATGGGTCGCGTCCGCCAGCAGGGAACCCAGGATGATCTGCGCTGCGCCGACCTGCGGGGCAAAGATGTCGACCGGCCAGATCGGGTCTTGCGGGTGGGAGCCGAATTTCACCAAGAACATCTTGCCGCCGACGAACCAGGTCCCCCGGTTGGCGGTCCCCCGGTTGGCGGTCCCCCGGTTGGCGGTCCCCCGGTTGGCGGTCCCCCGACTGGCGGTCCCCCGACTGGCGGGAAAATCGTCCCCGCGGGCCACGGTGGCGTCGCGGTAAGCCCGCTCCTCCAGTTCGCGGGGCAGCTCCGCATAAGCCGGGTAATCGGTCTGCAGCACATTTTCCGCAGACATGGCCAGGCGATAACGCGACAGCACCTGGCTGTGCTTGGCCACCCCCACGAGGTACACCTGACGGCGCCGCCGCTGCCATTGCGCCGCGATCCGCTGCTCAATCCCTTGCAGAAGGCGCGGGAACAGATCCCCGGCGAAGACTAAACTGCGCAGCAGCCCGTCGTAGACGATGAGGGTGTCGGTGCCAAAGTCTTGCTTGAGCAGGGCGAACAAGATCGCCCACTCCATCAAATCGCGGTAAGCGCCGACCCACCGCGCTGAGGGCCTCTGTCCCTTGCCGGGCGGCCGGATCATGTGCGAGAGTGCGGGCAGGCTGTCGACCCCGAGAAACCTCATCATCTCGCCCAACGCGGTGGCGGGTTTGCCGTCGGGGCCGAATTGGCGATTCTTGAGTTGCTCCAGCGGGGTCGTGGGCGAAACCACTTCCAAGCAGTACTCGTTGTTGCTGCTGTCGACAACCCGCACGAATTGGATCAAGAAGGGATCAAATTGGAGCTGGTTGTTACCGCCGTCGGTGCCCACCAGCGAGATCGACGTGGTCGCCCGCGGCTGAATGCGGCGGGTAGCGCGTTTCAGCGGTTGAATCTCCTGGCGCAGGGCATCCAGCACTGCGCGATCAGCCGCAATGCAATCGGCCACGGACGCTTGCAGCTTGGCGTGGGTTTTGGGGTCGATCACTCAATTTCTTCCACATCGTTCTTCCACAGCAGGTCTCGCGTTTCTTCCGCGTCGAGACGCTGTGGGTTCACTGCACGACCGGCAGCTCGATGAAACTCGCATGGTCCGCGGCGTGGTAAATGCGCTGGACGGCTTTCTGGTAGTCGCCCGGCTGCGCCCAGAAGATGTTGGGCACAAACGTCTGCGGATTGCGGTCGTAGAGCGGGAACCAGCTCGAGTGGACTTGCACCATGATGCGGTGTCCCGGTCGGAACACGTGGTTGGCCGTGGGCAAGGCGAAGCGATAGAGCAAGGGCACGTTGGGGGTCAGCGGTTGGGCGACTTCGAGGCTTTCCCGGTAGCGCCCGCGGAAGATGTCGGCAGACACCATCAGCTGGTAGCCGCCCATCGGCGGTTGCGCCGCCACTTCGTCGGGATAGAGGTCGATCAGCTTGACCACCCAGTCCGAGTCCGTGCCGCTGGTGGCGGCGACCAGGTGCGCAACCGGTTCTCCGCTGATTTTGAGCGGCGCGCGCAAGACCTCCGAAATGAATACTGCCACGTCGGTGCGGCCCGAGGTCTCGCGCTGGTCGTCGACCAGCCAGCGCGACCAGCTGTCGTTGTCGATCGGACGAGGGCGGTAGGGCACGGGCTTGGCCGGATCGGAAATGTACTCTGCGAAGGCGGCGTCTCCGGTTTGGGGCAGGTTGAAGCTCAGCTTGAGCCCGGCGTTCAAGTAGAGCGGCCGGGGCTCGACCTTGCAACCGCTGACACAACCGGCCGGCCAAGCGGACAGGCGCTGCCAGCGGTTGGTGCCGGTTTCAAAAGCCACGACCGGCGGGACTTCGGCCGGGGGCGCGCCGTCTTGCAAGTAGCGGTCGAGAAACGGGCGGAGGACCTCGCGGCGAAAGGTCAAGGCGGTGTCGCTGTCGAATTTGACCGCGCCGAGGGCGCTACCGTCCCGGATCATTTGACCGTGCGACCACGGGCCCATGGCCAGGTACACCTGATCGTTGTTTTTGTCCTTCGGCTCGAGCGCCTTGTAAACCGCGATGGCGCCGTAGATGTCTTCTTGGTCGAAGAGGCTGTGGACCAGCATCACCGGCACGCTCAGCGGGCGCGCCGCCAGGATCTTGTCCACGGCTTGATCGCGCCAGAACGCGTCGTAGCTCGGGTGTGCCAAGAGCTTCCGCCAGAATCCGACCTGTTCGAGGCCGCGCCGTCGACCGAGCTCGCCCGCAGACCCTGCCTGCATGCAGGTGTCGTACTCGTCGAAATGGCTGCTCCACCACTTGTGTTCGTTTTTGCGGGTGGCTTCTTGCCGGTAGATGTAATTCATGCCCTGCTGACGGAAAGCGCCGTTGTGGAACCAGTCGTCGCCGATCCAGCCATCGACCATGGGATTCATCGGGACCGCAACCTTGAGCGCGGGATGGGGGTCGATGAGCGCCATCAAGGGGAGAAAACCGTTGTAGGAGATCCCGAGGATGCCGACCTTGCCGTTACTTTCCGGGATGTTTTTCACCAGCCAGTCGATGGTGTCAAAGGTGTCGGTCGCATGATCGACCGGCGTTTTGTTCTGCGGCCCGCGCAGCGGACGGTTCATCACGTAGTCGCCTTCGGAGCCATACTTGCCGCGCACGTCCTGGACCACCCGGATGTACCCGCCCTCGACGATCACGTCGGTCGCGTTGTCATACCCCTGCAAGCTGGTGCCGAGGTGGGCGCTGTCGGTGCGGGTGGTGAGCTTGTCCGCGTCGTAGGGGGTGCGGGTCAGGAGGATGGGGGCGCGGTTTGCCCCTTTGGGCACCATGATCACGGTGTGCAGCTGGACGCCATCGCGCATGGGGATCATGACTTCGCGGCGGACGTAGTCGAAGCTGTCGGTGACCGGGGTGAATTCCTCCGGGATTTCGCTCGGCAGCTCGGGGTAGGTTACGGGCGAGGCGAGTTGGGCGTGGGTCGGCGGGATGAGCGCCAGGAAACCCAGCGCGAGCGGGGTCAGCCAACCAGCGCGGACGATGGGCATGGGGATCCTCCGGGTCGAAAACCGCGCGAGCGCGGGAGTTCCTGCGTCAGGGCGCGGCAGCAGGGTGCTGCAGCAGCGAAAGTGACGGCTCGGCAGGATTCTACTCTGAAATCGCAGGATGTGAGGTCTTGCCAGGTGACATCAAGGTCCCCACTTGCTATCTTCTGGGGCTCTGATGAGAAAGGAGTGATCATGTTCTCGCAATATCGTTCTTCGTTTCGTTCGTCCCGCCTTAGCAGCCTTGCGGTTTTGTTCCTTGCCTGGACGCTCAACGGAGCTGGCTGGGCAGGGGCAGCAGAGCCCACCACACCCCCTGCGGCTCCGGCCACGCCAGCGGCACCCAAGGCCGATCCCGCCAAAATGATGTATGCGCTGGGCGTGCTCATGGCGCAGCAACTCGATTTTTACAAGTTGAGCGAGTCGGAATTCGCAGACGTAGTCCGCGGGCTCAAGGACGGCTACAGCAAAGCTGAAGCGACGGCCGGCATCGACATGCAGACCTATGGCACAGAGCTGCGCAAGATGGCGCAAGAACGGTCGACTGCTTCGGCCAAGGCCGAAGCTCAAGCGGAGCGCACGGCGTCAGCGTCGTTCCTCCAGCAGATGGCGGCTGAGCCGGGAGTGATCAAGACGGCTTCGGGCTTGCTTTATACCGAAATCCTGGCAGGAACCGGTGCCAGCCCGCTGCCGACCGATCGCATCAAGGTCCATTACAAGGGCACCCTGCGCGATGGCACGGTGTTCGATAGCTCGTACGACCGCGGTCAACCCATGACCTTTGGCTTGAACCAGGTGATCCCGTGTTGGACCGAAGCCATCCAGCGGATGAAAGTCGGCGGCAAGAGCAAGCTGGTCTGTCCAGCGGACATCGCCTATGGCGATCGGCAAGCCGGCAAGATCAAGCCGGGATCGACCTTAGTGTTCGAGGTCGAGCTGCTCGAGATCGTGGCCCCACCCGCGCCCAAAGACGAAGCCGCGCCAGCCAAGCCTGAAGACAGCTAGCCGGTGCGGGCCCGCATGCCAGATGGTGTGGGGGCTGGGGGCTAGACACCCCCGGCTACCCGATTAGGCGTCGCCGTTCGAGGGCGGAGGCGCCTAGCTACCGACGGCTTTCTCCGTACTCA
>CAZCOV010000184.1:0-12596 GCA_964499975.1 uncultured Thermoanaerobaculia bacterium | reverse complement strand
CTGCGCCGGGGAGGGCAGGCACGGGGGCCTGCCCCTACGGTCGCAATCCCACCTGACCGTCAGGCAATTCTGACGTTCCCGTAGGGGCAGGCCCCCGTGCCTGCCCTCCCCGGCGCTTCCTCGCTTTAAGCTGCCAAAAGGGCGCGCTCCTACCCGAATTGGCACTTTCTGCTGGATCCGAGTGCCGCGCTGGGCATGGGGCAAGCGCAAAACTGCCACGGTACTCGGTTTCAAGTCCATCAAACCCAGGAAAACCGCGACGCGCGCGCGTCGCGCGGCACAATGTGGCATACATCTTGCTCAAGGGGTGCAGCGTGGACCGTGAGTCCGCAGAAGCCAACGTCCATTGAGTTCTGGCTCGACGCGCCCGCTGACTTACCCTTCATCACTTTCTTCCAACCACACCTAAGCTCGACCGACTAGGGCGTTCAACTTGGTGAGTACCCCAATGTTCAACTCGCTGCAAATCCCCTTACTTCGTTTACCGACAGCCCTGCTCATGTGGGCTTTGATTTTGTCCAGCGCTCCTTGTGGTCCGGCGACCATCGACTTCCCAACCGATACCCCCGATGCGGCCGAGATCGCGCTGATCGAGGATCTGTTGGTTTGGCTGGCAGATGACCCCAGCGACTCGCTCGCCGGAGCTCCTGGTTTTTCGGCAAAATCGGAGCCTTTGCGCCAGGCAATCCGCAACCGACGGAGTAGCTTTGACCTCTTCCGAGAGTACCACGATCGCGAGACCCGGCATGCGGCGCTCAGTGTCTTTCCCTATGGCAAGATGATGCGTCAGGCAGCGGAAGCCCATTCACTCGATGGCTTGCTGCTCGCGGCGATCGTTCAAGTCGAATCAGGCTTCGATCCCAGCGCGGTCTCGCCGCGGGGAGCGGTGGGATTGATGCAGCTGATGCCGGAGAACATCCGTGACCATGGCGTCGAGGAACTCTTGGATCCTGCCACCAATCTCGGAGTTGGGGCAGCTTACCTGAGCTGGTTGCTCGACCACTTTGATGGCAACCTGGAGTTAGCCCTCGCGGCCTACAATGCTGGCCCCACCACGGTCGAACGGTATGGCGGTGTCCCGCCTTTCCGCGAGACCCGAGACTTCCTCGACAAAGTGCTGCACGCTTACTTTGGCCTTCACCAAGAGGTCTGGCTCGCCACTGCCGATGGCGAACTGTTGGCGACGCTCTAATTCAGCAGCGAGCAGCGGTCAAGGCGAGTCACTCGAATTGCGCGTGAGCGGCGCGCTACCTTCGGACAGGCTGTCGTCTTGCTCAGCGCTTTTCAATCCCTTCTTGAAGTTGCGGATGCCTTCGCCCAACCCGCGGCCTAGCTGGGGCAGACGCGAAGCACCAAACAACAAAATGACGATCAGCAAAATCAGGACGAGCTCTTGAAATCCGATGTGGGGCATGATGGCCTCCTCTTCATGGGGTTGAGTCTAACAGACCTGGGCCGCGGTGGTGGAAGCGGTTTGACACCGGTTCCTCGCGCAGGCCATAATCCGGGGCTGCACCGGACGCATGGGATGGCTTCCCAGGGCGTTCTCGTGAAGTTACCGGATGGACCCCTCATGAAGGCCGCAGACACTAAACTTCACCGCGCGCTGCACAAGATCGTCAGTGTGTTTAGCCGCGCCCTCGCCGATTCTTCCGAGGTCAACCTGGCCCTGCGGCGTATCCGTCAAGAGGGGTACACTCTGCGCTTGGTTTTGGATCGCGGGGAGGAAGGCGCCCAAATCGAACTGGCAGCCCAGCTACCGCCCGAACCTTCCTTCTTGCTGGATGGACGGGATGTAGCTTTCTTGAAGTCGGTGGGCATCGATGCCACCCGTCCGGCCAGAAGGCGGCGCAGCTGAGGGCAAGCCAAACCTTGGCAAAACTGCAAGACCAAGCATTGACCACGCACTCCCCTTCAGCTGGGCTTGGGGCCGTGGCATTGTCCGGCTCACCACCGCGGGTTGACCTGTTGGGTTTGAACCGACAGCAACTCGCCCAAGCGCTTGCTCCCTGGATTGACCAACCTTACCGGGTTGAACAGATTTACCGGGGTATCCACCAGCATCATCGCAGCGATTTTGCTGCGATGACCGAGCTCAGCAAGCCACTGCGCGAACGCCTGGCTGAACATTTCAGCCTCAAACGGCCGACGATCGAGCAGCTCGTGCGGTCCGCCGATGGCACCGTCAAGTACCTGCTGCGTCTTGCGGACGGAGCGACCATTGAGACCGTCGACATCCCCGCAGGTCGTCGGCGCACGCTCTGCCTGTCCAGTCAGGCAGGATGTGCGCTGGCTTGCCGCTTCTGCGTCACCGGCTTTTGGGGCGGCGGTCGCAACCTGACCGCGGGCGAAATCGTCGGCCAAGTGCTGCAAGTACGCAGCGGTGGTCAAGGCGAACACGACGGCCTCAATCTGGTGTTCATGGGCATGGGCGAGCCGCTTTTGAACCTCGAAAATCTGGCTGTGGCGCTGGACCTCTTGAGCGAATCCATCTCATGGCAACGCATCACCCTTTCGACAGCAGGGGTCATTCCTGGGATTGAGGCGCTGATTTCCTGGCGTCGTCGGCCCAAACTGGCGATCTCTCTCCACGCCCCGGACGACGAGCGGCGCAGCGCGCTGATGCCGATCAATCATCGCTACCCCTTGCGCGACTTGCTCGCGGTGCTGGGGCGTTATCCTCTGGCGCAGCGTGAGCGTTTGACGTTTGAGTACTTGTTGATCCGCGACTGGAACGATGCGCTGGCCGATGCAGACGCGCTGGCCAGGCTGATTCGGCCTTTGCGGGCCAAGGTCAATTTGATCCCGATGAATCCGGATCCCGTCCTGGCGAAAGATCTGGTCCCCCCGGCGCCAGCCCAAGTCGACGCTTTTCGGGAACGCCTGCTCGCTCGGGGCATCTTCGCCTCGGTGCGCCAGCGCCGCGGCAACGACGTCAGCGCAGCTTGCGGTCAGCTCCGCGCCTTTGGTCGCACGCCGCGAGGGTTCAGCCGCCGATCTTGATCGGGTCGCCGAGGGACTCGAGGGAAAAATTGGCCATGATCTGGTGCCCGTTGAAATCGAGCACGCGGATGTCCTCGTCCCCTTCCAGGTCCTCTAAGACGTCCTGAAAGGATTCAGAATACCGGGCAGCTACTGCCTCGAGATCAACCCTGTAGGCGATGAACTTGTCGATCCCCTTGTAGCGCAGCTTGCGGATCAAGCGATCGTCCGTCAATTCGGGGTAGGTCGACAGCGCCAGGATGGGGCCGGATCCGGTGAACAGCAAGTAGGCGCGGGGGGACTGGGACCTGGTCTTGGACTCGGTTTGCAATGACATCGTGCGTCCTCTCTTGGTGCCCTTGGAGCGTAGACGGGGAGAATGTCAAGGTCAAGTGGCTTGTTGCCGGCGCAAGGCCGGCAGGGCAGGGAGCACCATGACGCGCTTGCACCGTGGGAAATGATACACTCCCCGCCCTGACGGCCTCGCAAGTGGTCTAATCAGACGTTGCTCCCGAGGAGATTCTCTCACCATGAGCCGTGATGTTCCTCCACGTCATATCATTCTCGACCCTACGCCCGAGATTTTTGCCACTGACTCGAGCGGTGCGTTTGTTTTCCCCCTGCTCGATCACGGTCAGGCCAACTTGGACACGTCGCCCTACGACGAAGCGCGGTTTGTTTTTTCCATCTGGCATCCCTCAAACAAGAAGGCCATTGACCTGGACCGCGCCTATTCCGAGCTGCGAGGGTCCTTCAATCCAGAAGAGGAACACTGGGTCAAATTGGCAGAGATTGAGCCAGTGGTCCCGCCCTATTCCGCCGGCGACAGCTTCGATGGCTGGATCGTTTTGCCGATTCTCGCCTCACTCAGCGCCTTTTCGCTCTACGGCAGCGGCTTTGAGCCCCGGACGCGGTTGCAAATTCGCGCTAGCGCCTACTTTGTCGCCTGAGCTGCGCCGCCTGATCTTTGAGGTTAGCAGGACCCCCCGATGACTCTGATCGCAGAAAAGTCCATCCAGATCGTGGCACCGCCAGAGGTCATCTGGCGCGTTTTAACCGATCTTCCAGCCTGGAAGAGTTGGTGGCCTGACTGCTACTTCGCGCAAAATCAAACCCGGGGACAGTTCGGCGAAGGGTCCCAGGTGGAGCTGGTGGTGCGACCCGGACGCCTCAAGCACACCTTTCGCCCGCTGGTCGATCTTTACACCGAACGCAAAACGCTCAGCTTCACGCAGAGGTCGTTCGGAGTGCAGGCGACGGTGACCTGGCAATTGCAACCGCTGACGGATCAGACCCGCGTTTCCGTGCGGGGTGTATTTCAAGGGCCGCTCATTTTCATCATGCGCGTGTTCCAACGCGGCGATCTGGCCCAGATTTCGCTCGCAAGTCAGCTGCGCGGGCTCAAAAAAGTCGCCGAACGCCTTGCTGCAGGATGATCCATGAAGGCAACTGGGATTTGTCCGTCTGCTTGCAAGTGTGCTAGGATGCCTAATTTCCAGGCCCTTGTACCTGGAGCCAAGAGTGTGTCCGCCCTCGAAGGTGTACCCGCCCTGAAGATTGAGGTTCGTTCTGAGGCTCGCTCTGAGGTTCGTTCTGAGATTGCGTGTTTCAAGACACGAGATAACCGCGCTTCAAGATAGGAAATCAGGAAAATCTTCGAGACCTTCTCTCGTCTTATCCCCCTCGAATCCGTGAAATCTTCCGGAGGACATGTATGTCCGACCAACTTGTCGAAAGCCGTGCCCAAGAAACCCCTGACCTTACTGCCTCGCCCGCTACGCCCGACTCAGCCCTGAGCGAAGCTTCTGGCCCCGAGCCAGCGGCACCGGTGTCGGCAAGTCCTGACCCCACGGAGGCCGCGCCAGTAGCCACCCTGAGTACGGAGACGGCAGTTTCTTCCTCGGCAGAGCCTGAATTGCTCGCTGAAGCTGAGGCAGGAACCCCGGCGGCCGAACTCGCTGCGCAGGAAGGTCCGTTGATGGCGACCGCGGCAGCCGACACCTCACCCGAAGCCGCGCAGGCCATGGCCGCCGAAATGATGGTGCTGCAGAAAGCGCTGGAGGACGGAGCGCCGGTTGAAGGCCAGGTCATCGGATGGAACAAGGGCGGTTACCACGTGGCGATGGGGCGAGTCGCAGCGTTTTGCCCGGTTTCTCAGATTGAAATCGGCAATCCCCGAACTCCCAAGAAATACCTCGACAAGACCTTCAAGTTCAAAGTCCTCGAAATTCAAGACGGCGGGCGGCGAGTCGTGGTCTCGCGCGCCGCGGTCCTCAAAGTGGAGCGCGAAGCCAGAGCAGCCGACGTGCGCGCTCGGCTGCAGCCGGGGGCGGTACTCGAAGGACGGGTCAGTTCGTTGACCGATTTTGGCGCTTTCATCAGCCTGGGTGGCGGCATTGAAGGGTTGGTCCATATTTCCGAGATCAGTCGGAAACGGGTCGAACACCCCAAGGATGTGCTCAAGGATCGGCAGAAGGTCAAAGTCAGCGTGCTCAAGGTTGAGAATGACGGCGAGCGGATTTCGCTGTCGATGAAGCAGCTGGAGACGGATCCCTGGAGTGCGGTCGACGAACGGCTTCTCGTCGGTGGGCCTTTCACCGGCACGATTCTGCGCAAGACGGACTTTGGCCTTTTCGTCGAAGTGGAGTCCGGACTCGAGGGTCTCGTCCATGTTTCGCGCTTGCCCTTGGGCAAGAACCTCAGCGATGAGTCTCTGGCGGTCGGCCAGAGCGTGACTGGCTGGATTCACGAGATCGATGTCAAGAAGCGCCGGCTCTCCTTGGCACTGCGCGAGATGGCTACGGAGGATCCATGGCAGAAGGTCGCCGAACGATTCTCGGAAGGTGAAGTCATCAAAGGTAAGGTGGAAAAAGTCGCCGCTTTCGGCGCGTTCGTCGAACTCGAGCCCGGACTTTCGGGCCTACTCTCGTTCTCGTCGCTTTCCTCGGCCCCCAATGCTAACTTGCGGCGTCAATTTACCCCTGGACGCGAAGTTACGGTCCGGATTTTGGGGATTGATCGGTCGAAACGGCGGATCTCGCTCGGCACCGAGCAATCCAAGGCCGAGGGCAGCCAGTCAGACTTCCGCGAGTACCTCAAGAATCAGCATCGCCAGGGCAGCGGCCTCAATGCGCTCGCCGCCGCCTTTGCCAAGGTCAGAGATCGGTAGCGGTAGATCGCTTTACCGGCTGCTCGACGCGCCGCCCAGGTCACCTTGGTCACCTTGCGGTGAAAGTGGGCCCAAACATCACCGCGTTGAGAAACAGCGGCATGGTCCCACGCCAGAACAGGCGGAAGGCGGGCTCTTGAGCGAACAAGATGACTCGCCCTTGGCCGACCTGTTCGCTGCTCACGAGGAGCGCATCGCGCAGCCGATCCACGGCCTCGGGCCAGACAAACCCTCCGAGTACAGGATCTTTGTGCCGGACGGTCAAGACGTCCACCGCTGAGCTACCGGTCGGGAGAAGGATCTGGGAGCCATAGAAAAGCACCGGCGGCGGCGAGCTCACGCCCACTGCGAGCACATGTTCGGCCGCTATTTCGGTGGCCAGGATTGACCCCGGAATCAGCAGTTCTTGCCGTTCAAGCGGGGCTGTGTCTGAGGTTGCCAGCGGGTCGGAATCACCGTCTTCACCGTCTTTGCTGTCCTCGGCGGGTGGTTTCCAGGCTTTGATCTTGGTCAGCTCGACTTGGTGTAACCACTCGAACGCACTGCCGATGGCGACCAAAACGCCTCCACGCTGAACCCAGGTGGCGAGCGATTGGCGGCTTTCTCCGGAAAGGTAGCGCTCGTAACCATTGCCATCGGGCAGGATCAACACGTCAAAATCAGCCAAATCCATCCGGCCCAAGTGGGCGAGGTTGAGACGGCTGAGCGGCATTTCGATCTGCTCGTCGAGCAAGTGCCAGGTAAAGCCAAAAGACGTGGGTGAAGTCCCGTCGCCCGCGACAAGCCCAACCCGCGCGGTATGTATGGGCAGCATGCGGTTCGAACCGAGCGCCAAGCCGGTTTCAGAAAAAGAGGTCGCAGCTCGGAAAACCGCCAGGCGCTCTTCCTGGACCAGCCGCTCGAGCAACGAGTCCAGTTCTGGTGGATTGTCGACGCGAGGGATGAAGAGGGTTCCTGCCGGATAGCTGCGTCCACCCAACGTGAATTCGCTCAGGGCTAGGCGGGAACGTATCTGGTTCCGCTGGAGTGCAGCTGCCAGACGGTAGTGCGCCAAGCCCTGGGGCGGTACGAGGTACCCCACTTCCCCTTGACCGTCGATCTTTCGGGCCGCTGGTGGCGGGAGTGCCCCGCCAGCCCTTAGGGTGTCCTCCAACTTCCAGATTTTCAGATTGAAAGCAAATGCCAGCGACCACGCAGTAATGTCGAAAAACTCCGGCTCCTGCTCGGCTTCGACCAGCTTGCGTTGCGCTTCGAGCCAGCTCGGTGAAATCCCTGCGGTTTGCGGTTCGAGCAGCGTCTGCAGCAGGTTCCCCAGCGGTTGATCGGCGGTTGCGGTGAAAGTACCTGCGGGAAACTCTTGCTCATGGGGCTCGCCCTCGCCGACGGGCGAGACTGCAAACTTGCGCGTTTTGTTCAAAACGCCAACCTCGATGCCGTGCAGGGTGAGCAAATCTACAAGCGACCGCGATTCAGCCTGGTCGGAGGTCCACAAATAGGTTTGGACCGCAGCCCGAGCGGTGCGGCTTTTGACAAAACTCTGCAGCAACGCTCGCCGGTTGGCGGCCGCAGTCTTAATCGTCGTGAGGGAGGTCGTGAAGTGGCGCGCAATTCGATCGGCGAGATTGAGCCGCCGTTTATCGGTCAGTTCGACCACCAGCCCGGCTTCATCGCCACCAGCCATTTCATAGGTCATCCCGACTGCACCGCGCAAGCTAGGGTAGGCATCCCCATAGCCGGGATAAAATACATCGAAAGTCTCGCGCACATAGTACAGCCACCCGTGGCGGTCAAAGGCTGCGGCATTCTGCCGTCCAAAGATTTCAAACCACTGGATGAGCCCCGGGTCGATGGCGGCGCTGATCGGTTCAGCGGGCGGGGGAAAGAAATAGCTCGAATCGGCTTCCATCTCGTGAAAATCGACGAAAACCTGTGGTTCAAAGCGTTGGTAGGCTGCGAGGCGGTGCTGCGATTCGCGCTGGCTGGCCCAGGCCCAGTCGCGGTTCAAGTCGATCAGATAATGATTCTGTCGCCCACCAGGCCAAGCTTCCCAATGTTCGCTGGCTGCGAGCTGAGGATTGGGAGACCGTCCCTGCTGCGTCTCGAACCAGTGGACATAACGCTCTCGCCCGTCGGGGTTGACCAGCGGATCCATGACCACGATCGTATGTTCGAGCCATGAAGCGACCTCACGCTCGGCTGCGGTGAGAACGTAAGCGGTGGCCAAAGCGGCCTCAGTGGATGAGGACTCGTTGCCGTGGACCCCATAAGCGAGCCAGACCACCACCGGCTGGCTCGCCTGGAGTCGGTTCAAGACCTCTGCAGGTTGCCCGTCAGGGTTGGCCAAACGCAGTTGATTGGCGCGCAGCTGGTCGAGTCGTTCCAAGTTTTTCGGGCTGCTGAAAACCGCCAACGTCAGGGGCCGACCTTCATAGGTACGCCCATACTCTTCCAGTCGAACCCGATCCGAAGCACTCGCCAGAGCCGCCAGATAATCGAGGATTCGGGAGTGGTGGGTGAAGCGGGTTCCCAGCGGGTAACCCAGAAAAGCAGCGGGATGTGGCATCCCTGCTGCCAGCGCGGGCACTTCCGGGATGCGTCCATCCGTTGTGGGCGCGAAAAGCGCGAGTTCTTGCTGCTGTCCCGCGGGTTCCAGCGGAGGTTCTGGCAGGACTTGCCGCTGGGCCAGGAGAGCGGACTCAGATAATGTGCTAAGTAATAGCACAAGTATTACGCTGTTGATCTGTCGCCAATTCACTGGCTCCCTCCTCAGGGTCGATCGACGCGGCTGCATCTTGAACTGTACCTTGAACGGTATCTTTAGATTAGATTTTTAGATTGGATTTACAGTTTGTGGATACTAAAACTGGGCTGAAGTCTATAGGTTGGGTGTCTACGACTCCACTGCTTCGGTCGAGATCTTGAGCCGCTTCATCATCTCGTGCAGGGTGGTGGGTTTGACCTGAAGCATCTCGGCTGCCCGTTTCTGGACACCCCCTGCTGTTTTCAGCGCTTTGGTCACCAGCTGGCGTTCATAAGCGGCAACCGCATCGCGAAACGACAGACCATTGGCTGGCATGGGCTGCTGCGGTGTGGCTAGGGTGCGCCGTTCACGGACTGAAGGGGGCAAGAGGTCGACGTCGAAAAGGTTGGTCGTGGCGAGCACGGTTGCTCGCTCAATCACGTTTTCCAGCTCCCGCACATTGCCGGGCCAGCGGTAATCCATCAGGATTTCCATGGTCCGCGGGGTGATTTCGGTCAGCTCTTTTTCGTTTTCGCGCGCATAGTGCTGCAAGAAGTGCCGGGCCAGCAAGGGGATGTCCTCTACTCGCTTGCACAGTTCTGGCAAATGGATGGTGATCACATTGAGGCGATAATAGAGATCCTCGCGGAAATTGCCTTCTTTGACCAGCACCTCGAGATCGGCGTTGGTTGCAGCGATGATCCGCACGTCGGCTTTGAGCGTTTCAACCCCGCCTACTCGCATGAACTCTTTTTCCTGGATCACCCGCAGCAGCTTGGCTTGAGTCTCGATCGGGACATTGCCGATTTCGTCAAAGAAAATTGAACCGCCGGATGCCAGTTCGAAAAGCCCTTTTTTGTTGGCAATCGCGCCAGTGAACGCCCCTTTGACATGTCCAAAAAGATTGCTTTCGAGAAGGTCGTGTGGCATCGAGCCGGAATTGACCGTGATGAACGGACCCGCTGCCCGGCGCGAATGATGGTGGATAGCCTTGGCTACCAGTTCCTTGCCGGTCCCGCTGTCGCCCAGGATCAAAATATTGCTTTTCGATGGCGCTGCCAGGCGAATCAGATCAAAGACTTTCTGCATCGCCTTGCTCTTGCCGATCAAGTTGCCAAAGCTGTAACGCTGGCGCAGTTGGGCGCGCAGGGACTCGTTCTCTTGGGTCAGCCGTCGTTGTTCCAAACCCTTGCGGATCGTGAGCAAGACTTCTTCGTTCTTGAAGGGCTTCGGGATGTAGTGGAACGCCCCCTCGCGCATGGCTTCGATCGCTCCCTCGATCGAAGAGAACGCGGTGATGATGACGATGATCTGCTGGGGATCCCGGCGGCGGATCTCCCGCAACACTTCCATCCCCGACATGGTCGGCAACATCAAGTCGAGGAGGACGAGGTCCACCTCTTCACGTTCCAAAATGGCGAGGCCTTCTTCTCCGCTTTTGGCGCTGAGCGAATTCCAACCTTCGCGGCGGATTAGGAGCGAGAGGACGTCCTGCAGAACTTCCTCGTCATCGACGATCAGGATGTTCATGATGCGGTTCTGAGCTGCTGGTAGCACAAAAGGGCCACGGTGAAGGTGCAACCTTTGGCGGGGGAATTGTTGGCCACCGAAATTTCGCCGCCATGGCGACGGACGATATTATAGGTGATCGCCAGTCCCAGCCCGGTTCCGCCCTTGTCGAGCTTGCTCGAAAAGAACGGCTGAAACACCCGTTCGAGCCGCTCGGGAGCAATTCCCGGACCGGTGTCCGCGATGCGCACGAGCATCCGCTGCCCAGCGAGTTCGGTCGTCACCCGAACCGCGCC
This sequence comes from uncultured Thermoanaerobaculia bacterium, assembly GCA_964499975.1. Classification (GTDB taxonomy): domain Bacteria; phylum Acidobacteriota; class Thermoanaerobaculia; order Multivoradales; family J023; genus CAZCOV01. The sequence continues at coordinate 1,900 of CAZCOV010000184.1, read as the reverse complement.
GCCACCTTTCATCGCGTCGATTGCATTGACCAGCAGGTTGGTGAACACTTGGTGTAGCTCGCTTTCGCGTCCGGCCACCTTGATCGCTGCGGTTTCTGGCGCGAGGTCGAGGTCGATTTCGACCTTGGCGTGGCCCGCGCGCACCGCGAGCAACTGCGCACATTCGGTGAGCAGCGAGTGCAGCTGAACCGGCTCAAATTCGCCCCGGCGATTGCGCGCGAACTCAAGCAAGTTGTTGACGATCTGCGCTGCGCGGAAACTTTGTCGCTCCATCTTCTGCAGGATCGAATAATGCGGATCGCTCTCTTGGGTATCCGCGAGCAGCAGTTGCGCGTAACTCGAAATGCCGGTGATCGGCGTGTTGACTTCATGGGCGACCCCGGCAGCCAGCATACCCAACGAAGCCAGCTGTTCTTTTTCCTTGAGGGCCATCTCCATCGCGGTCTTCTCGCTCACGTCTTGGACCACCAGGATACGCCACTCGGGCGCACGTTCCGCGGGCAGCTCTTGCTCTTGCCCTTGGCGCCGCTCAAATCCTGCGTGGCTGAGCTGGAGATAGTGCTCGGCGCCCCGGAGGTCGCAAAAACTGACCTCGAAGAGTCCGCTGCCGGGCGGCGGCAGGGGACGGACGGGCAGCACGCTTTCCAAGGTCCGGCCGATCAAGCTGCTAGCTGTTTGGCCTACGATCTGGCCAAAAGCTTGATTCGCTGAGACGATGTTTCCGGCTTCGTCGAGCACCGCAAGACCCGCGGGCGAGGATTCGATAATGCCCTTGTTGTGCTCTTTGAGCTCCTGGACCTCTGCGAGCTGTCGATGTACCTCGGCGAGGAGCTGCGCGTTCTCGACCGCCAGGGCGGCTTGATTGAGCAGCCCGCGGATCAGATCCACATCTTCGCTGCTCAAAGGGCGCTGCTTGGCTTTGTAGCCGAGGAACGCTAGGCCGACTTGGTGTTGTCTTACGGTGAGCGGGAAGACATAACGAAACCCCGCGGCAAAGAGCAGCTGACTGGGGGAGGGGTCGCCTTCCGGCAGTTCGACCGCAGAAATGCCTTCGTTCTCGTGCTGCCAAAGCTCTTCCCCCAAGGCGTTCAAGGCGAGCGCGGCGGGCAGGCCAGCACTGCTGCCGACCGGCAGCAACTGCTCCCCCTGGCGCAAGTACAGGGCCAAGCGGTTGATTTCCAGGCCCTGCCTCAGGCCAGCGGTCAAAGTTTTGAATAGCTGATCGAGCTGGCGTTCGCGCAGCAGCTGCTGACCTAACCCGACCAGGGAACGGCGAGACCCGAACGAACCGCGGTACTGCAACCGTTCGAGGCCTGCGGCAATCGCGCTGCGGGTCGGCACCATCACCCCGGCGATCGCTAGGCCCGCGCCAAAGGCGAGGAGGTTGCGCACGACCAGCAGCTCAGCAGCCATTTCGCGCTGGATGACCAGGTTGATCAGGGAAAAGCCCAAGAGGCCGACCAGGGCGGTCAGCGAGTAGGAAATGCTGTCGCGCAGGATCACGCCGAGATCCCACAGCTTGTACTTGAGGATCGCCCAGGCAAAAGCCACGGGCACCAAGCCGAGGGGCACGACCCCGAGCAAGGTGGTCCACTGGGCCCAGTTCCAGCCCAGCGTCCAGGGGATCAGGTAGAGCAACAGGAACGGCACGTATCCCCCAAGCAAACCGGCCAATAACCACTGGTTTTGTTGGCGCTGCTCGATCCCTTGCTCGCGGTTCAAGCGCACCATCAAAGTCAAGGCCGCGGCCAAAGAAAAGGCGACCAGCAGCAGCACTTCGAGTTGGTCGACGCGCATCCACGTCGCGACGCTTGCCGGACCGGAAAGCATTTGGCCGCCGAACCACATCTGGTTGGCGTGGAAGGCCAGCTAGGCAGCCGTGGGCAAGTACCGCAGAGGG
>CAZCOV010000183.1:1383-12632 GCA_964499975.1 uncultured Thermoanaerobaculia bacterium | reverse complement strand
GGCTGTCGCGCCCCGGGCGCGCTTCGCTTGCCGGGTCCGCTGAGGGGCATACCGTTGGGCATTACAATAAAAACCACAAAATAAAAGGTCTTCATGTGATGCAATCCGATACCACTTACCAAAAGGTCTTAGAAGAAGTCGCACACATTCCTGCGGAATATCTGCCATTTCTTCTGGAGATGATGCGGGCGTTTCGTCAGAGTGTAACATTGCCCTGCGCCGAGGAGAGTTTTCGGCGAGGCTGGCAGGAAGCCCTCCGTGGGGAAACACGCCCAGTGTCAGAACTCTGGGAAGACGTGCATGCCAGCTAAGGCCACACCGCCGGTCCGGGTCGAGTTCACTCCAGAGTTTAAACGGAACGTGCGTCAGTTGGCCAAGAAGTATCGGCATCTGCACGCCGACGTGCAGCCGGTCATCGCGCAATTGGAAGCTGGGCAGACGCCGGGGACACAGATACCGCGCACGGGATACACGGTCTTTAAGACGCGTATCAAGAACACGGACCTGCAGAAGGGCAAACGGGCCGGGTACCGCATGATTTATTACCTTAAAACGCCAGCAATGGTGTTGTTGATTACCCTCTACTCCAAAACGGAGCAGGGAGACATCTCTGCAGAGCAGTTGCGTCGCATTATCACGGAACATGAAACGCAACAACTGGCTCCGAGGAAGCCATAACCCGGGCGCGCTTCGCTTGCCGGGTCCGCTGAGGGGCATACCGTTAGGCGTCTTCTACGCGTCCTCTGAAACCGAGCCTTGAGTTTCCCCGCCCCGCAATGCATACTGCAACCATGGGCACCAAGCAAATCGTTCAAGACCTGCTCCAGAAGCTTCCCGAGGACGTGTCGCTCCACGACGTTGCACAGGAGATCGAGTTTGTCGCAGCGGTGCGTCAGGGGCTTGCCGAGATTGACCACGGCGAGCGCATCCCGATCGAGGAGATCGAGCGCGAGCTGCCGTCATGGATTATCAGGTAGCCCTTTCACCTTCTGCCCGGCGTGACCTCCGAGTAACATGGCCGCGGAGATTTGACCATGGCGACCACGCAATCGGTGATCTGCATCGACCCTGAAATCATGTCAGGGACCCCAGTCTTTTCGGGCACTCGAGTGCCGGTCAAGACGCTCTTGGATTACTTGAAGGCGGGCGACCGGATCGACGACTTTCTCGACCAGTTCCCCACCGTGACGCGCGAACAGACAGAAGCGTTTCTTGAACTTGCAGGTGAGGCGGCGGTGATGCGGCATGCGCGTTCTACTTGACGAGTGCATGCCGCGCGACTTCAAGAAGTATCTCCGTGGACATGAATGTTTGACAGCGCCTGAGGCCGGCTTGGCCGGAAAGAAGAACGGTGAACTGCTTCGTGCCATGGGCGTTCGATTCGACGCGCTCCTCACGGTGGACAAGAACCTACCACACCAACAGAACCTTCGCGGTTTTCCTTTTGGTGTCGTCGTGCTCAGGGCACATGGCAATCGCCTCCAGGACCTCGTTCCATTGGCAGATGCGACAATGGCTGCGCTGAAGACGGTGAAGCCAGGCAAGGTAATTGAAGTCGGTGTCTAACCTGCGCATGCACCTGACAACGCCGCGACAACGCTGGTCATTGTTGGACGGTTCGCGGCAGGCGTAAGTGGGGCCGAATCGGGTAGCCGGGGGGTGTCTAGCCCCCCCTTCGAAGTGGCCATCGAGCTGGCGCGGTTGGATCATCGGTTGGCGCAGATCGCGGACTCCTTACCACTGCGACAAGGCACGGGAGAATCCACGTCACCATGATGGAGTGACGTTTGAGCTCCTACAGGAGGCGCTCGCCGAGGTGGTGCAGAGGAGGTAGCAAGGTAGTTGGGGCAGACCACCCTTGAAGGAGCTCAGCAGACGTCAACCGCGCGGTTTGAAGCGCTTGACCGCCTGGTGCAGCGCTGCGACCTTTCTCTTTTCGCGCTGACGGGCCAGGCCGTCTTGCCGCAAGGCGAGCACCCGCAGCTCTTTCTGCAAGGCGTGCCAGCTCGCCAGCCGTGACGCTTTCAGGGTGCCCATTTGGACGGCGGCCTGGACCGCACAACCGGGTTCGTGCTGGTGCTGGCAGTTGCGGAAACGGCACCCGACGGCCAGGGCCTCGAGGTCGGTAAAAGCCTTTTCGAGGCTCTCCTCACCGGTCCACAACTGGAGCTCGCGAATCCCTGGACCATCGATCAGCAGTCCGCCGCGGGGCAAGAGCACCAACTGACGGTGGGTGGTGGTGTGTTGACCGCGTTGGTCGTGCGATCGCACCGCGCCGGTGCGCAGCACCTCAGCTTGGCAAAAGCGGTTGATCAAGGTCGACTTGCCCACTCCGGAAGAGCCGAGCAAAACCACCGTGCGCCCGCGGCCGAGGTAAGCGTCGAGCGCGGTGAGTCCCTGCTGCCGGGCACAGCTCACGCCATGGACCGGCACTCCGGGCGCTAGCCTCTCGACGGCTCGCTGCCGCTCCTCAGCTTGCGCGCAGAGGTCGGTCTTGTTGAGCACCACGACCGGCTGCGCGCCGCTCTCCCAGGCCGTGGTCAGCAAACGCTCGAGCCGCCGCAAGTTGAAGTCGGCGTCGAGTCCCATGACCAGAAACACCGTAGCGAAATTGGCGGCCAGCACTTGTTCTTCCGTGCGACTGCCCGCCACTTTGCGCACCAGCTGGGAGCGCCGAGGCAAGACCGTGACGATGCGGACGCAGCCATCGCCCCGAGCAGCGTCTTCTGGGTGCCAGCCAACCCAATCGCCGACCGTGGGTAGGTCCAGCGCGGACGCTGCCGCATGGCAAAAGCGTCCGGGCAAGCGGGCGGGAAAGACGCCGTCCTCGGTTTGGAGTTGAAAGAGCTGGCGGTCTGCGCGGACCACCCGACCTGGGCGCAACCCAGGCGCCGCTTGAGCCAAAGACTCGGCAAAACAACTTGCCCAGCCATAATCTCGCAAGTCCACAGTAGAACTCATGGTGTAGCTATCTCCATGCCTCTCCCGGCCCTGGCGTTGACCAGCGGCCAGTGAGAGGCTCCATCATTTCAGTCACTCGATCAGAACGATTTGTTCGGTGGCAAGCCGGCAAGCGCAGGCGCACCACATCCCGTCAGGGTCAAAAAGACCGCGACCATGGGGCTAAGGAGTGGAGTGAGGCGAGTTCAGGCAATCATAGGCGTCAAGATTCTACGCGAATGCGGCGTGGACGGTCAACGCAAGGTGCCACCGGGGCCACCGGGCCACCGGGCCATCGCCCCCTCCTAGACAAAACCGCAGCGGCTCCCGTAGAAAAAGGTGGCTGACCCTGGCCGGGGGATCTGGCGGGTGGCTTTGGGGCGTTGGCTTTGATTTCGAGGAGTGTGCCATGGAAGGAAGTGTCGAAACGATGGTCAGGAGCGAGCTGGAGCTGCGGTCGCTAGAGGACATCAAGCCGCGGGTGATTTTCGACGAACTCAAGCGTGGAGTCCTGGGACAAGACAAGGCCCTGCGCTTTGTTGCGGTCGCGGTCTACAAACATACGACCGGCAAAGTGTCCGGCAACCTGCTGATGATCGGCAGCTCGGGAACCGGCAAGACGACGATCATGAACAACCTCCAGCGCCTCTACAACGAAGTGCCGGAGTACCGACCGTTCCGCGCAGTCACCATCATCAATGCCAACCTCCTGGTAGACGTCGACCGCATGGAATTTCGCCCCGACCGGCTGCTCTCGGCAGTCGAGCAAAGAGCGCGGGCGATCGTCGGCCAGCAACCCTCCCCTGAAGAACTCAAAGAAGCGATTGAGCGAGCCACGATCTGCGTCGACGAGGTCGACAAAATGGCAGCGATTGTGGCGGGCAAGCCCAACCCGATCGGGGTGGTGCTGCAGCAGGGGCTCTTGACCATGATGGAAGAGGAGGCCGTGGCCTACCCGATCCATGCTTGGGTCGACGGCGAAGAACGCAAGGTGACTCTCGAGATCCACACCGGCCGCATGATGTTCATCTGCGGTGGCGCGTTCGAAGGGCTCTACGACCAAGTCTACAACCGGGTCTTGAAGCCAGGCAGCGGTGAGAAATTGCGCACCCAGACGATCCGCACCGCCGAAGGTCAAGTGCGCATCGAGACCAAGTTCGCCCTGAGCGATTACCTCAAGCCCAAGGACCTCTTCGATTTCGGCATGGTGCCGCAATTCATGGCGCGCTTCGAGAGCACGGTACTTTTAAACGACCTCACGATCGCGGTGCTCAAGGAAATCCTCTACCACTCCTTTGACTCGCCGTTCGTCCGCTCGCGCCGATTCTTCCAGGTGATGGATATTCATCTCGAGATTGAGGATCTGGCGGCGGCTTTGATCGCCGAAGAGGCCGGCAAGGACAGCCGCACGGGAGCGCGCGCGCTGCGCCCGATCTTCTCGGAGCTGATCAACCCCTTTGAATTCGATCCTGAAGCCAACAACGGCTTGACCCAACGCCCGGGCGGTGGCCGCACCTTGTGCATCACCGCGGAGCAGGTCAAAGCGGTGCTCAACCGCTGACGCTCAGCACGACAGCACAGAATCTCAATTCTTTTCGATCCCCGATGCCTTCGACATTCACCTGCCAAGTCTGCCAGCAACCCTTCTCGGTCAAGGCCGAGGTCTTGGACCGTTACCCAGGATGGACTCCCCGCACTTGCTGGAAGTGCCGCAATCCATCGTCTTCCGCGCCGCGGACTACGCCGACAGCCATGCCGACCAGCTCATCTGCGAAAACTGTGCAGCAAGCCACCGCGGCACCTGCCAAGGTGAAACCCGCCAAGGTGAAATCCGCCAAGGTGCCAGCCGCCCAATCCCGGGCGGCCCAACCCCAGGTGTCAGGAGGCGAGCTCAACTTGCATGTCGAAGAGGTGCTGGCGCGCTTTACCACCGGACCGTTCGACGGGGTCTTCACCGACGGTGCTTGTAGCGGCAACCCAGGACCCGGAGGTTGGGGTGCGGTTTATGTCCGCAATAATGAGGTAGTGGATCAGCGCTACGGTCACGAAACCTCAACCACCAACAACCGCATGGAGCTGACCGCCTTGATCGCGGCTTATGAAATGTTGCCGGCAGATGCCCAAGTGATCGTCTGGAGTGACAGCGAGCTCTGCGTCAAGACCCTCAACGAGTGGGCTGCCGGGTGGGAGCGGCGGGGCTGGAAACGCAAGACGGGTCCGGTGCAAAATCTCGACCTGGTCCAGCGCGCTTTCGAACTGGCCAAACGCCACCGCCAAGTGCAGCTGCGCTGGATCAAGGCCCACAACGGCTCGCGCTGGAACGAGTACGCCGACGCTTTGGCCACGGCCTTCTTGCGCGATCGGCTTTAGGCAAACTTTCAGGCAAACTTTTAGGCAAACTCGACTGGAATGCTGATGGATAGGGCAATCGACCAGAGCATTGACGCGGCCGCGCTCGCCCGGCTGCGCGCGGAAACCCCCGCCTGCCAGAATTTCTGCCACTTCAACAATGCCGGTGCCAGCTTGATGCCGCAGCCGGTGCTCGCCGCGATCCGTGAGCATCTGGAGCTCGAAGCGCAAATCGGCGGGTATGAAGCTGCTGAACTGCGCGCTGCGGAGATTCAGGCGAGCTATGCCGCAGTCGCCGAGTTGCTGGGCACAGAAGCGCAACAGATCGCCATGGTCGAAAACGCGACGGCTGCTTTTGCCCTAGCTCTTTCCGCGATCCCCTGGACCCCGGGTGACGTGCTCCTCACCACCCGCAACGACTACGTCTCCAACCAGCTCATGTACCTTTCTCTGGCCAAGCGCTTGAAGATCACGGTGGAGCGGGCCCCGGATACGGCTGCGGGTGGGGTCGACGTCGACGCGATGGTGAAGCTGATGCGAGAGCGGCGGCCCAAGTTGGTGGCCGTCACGCACATCCCGACCAGTTCGGGTTTGATTCAACCCGTTGCCGCGATCGGCCAGTGGTGCCGCCAGCTCGATCTGCTTTACCTCGTCGATGCTTGCCAGTCGCTCGGCCAGTTACCGCTCGATGTGACGGCGATCGGCTGCGATTTTTTGAGCGCGACGGCGCGCAAGTTCTTGCGCGGTCCGCGCGGTGCGGGTCTGCTCTACGTGGCGCCGCGCGCGCTGGCCGCGGGCTACGAACCGCTGTTTCCGGACTTGCGTGGGGCGGAATGGCAGACCGCGGACACCTATGTTCCGGCACCCACGGCCCAGCGCTTCGAGAACTGGGAATTTGCTTATGCCCTGGTCTTGGGCACAGGCGCAGCGGCGCGTTACGCCTGCACCGTGGGCCTTGCTCGCATCGCTGCCCGCAACCGCGAGCTGATCGCAATGATCCGCCGCCGTTTGGCGGAAGTCCCCGGCATCCGCATCCTCGACCGGGGCAGCGAGTTGGGCGCGATCATCACTCTCCACCTGCCGGGCTGCCAACCCCAAGGCTTGAAAGCCGAGTTACGCCAGCGTCGCATCAACGTCAGCGTCACCGACTACAGCAGTGCGGTGATCGACTTTACCGACAAGCGGGTGCCTTGGGCCTTGCGCATTTCGCCCCATTACTTCAACACCGAAGACGAAATCGAGCAGTTGGCCGCAGCCTTGACCGAGCTGTCGCAGGTCTGAGGCTGCGCAGGTCTGAGGCTGTGCTTTGGGGCGATCAGCCCCCGCAAAAAATTGCGCACTTGACCAGATCTTTGGACATCGAGGCGTCCTCGCGGCAGGCGCAGTCTGCGGGCCAGAGCGGCCGCCAGGAGCGCGTTGCCCCGCTGAATTGCCGTCGGGGGCGATCGCGAGCAGTTCCAGCAGATCTTGGTTAAATCATTGAAAATAATAGGTTTTACAACGCTGACCGAGGTGGCACGGGAGTTGTTTTAGACGGTTCCTGTCATGAACTAACCCAAGGAGAACCGTCATGGAAAACTTCGCCGCCGTCCTCAAAACCCTGGTCCAGCGCATCTACGCCTTGCCCGTGAAGCCCGCAAAACCCTTGCAGAACTCTGCGTTACCGCCAGCGGACAACCCGCGCTGTCGCTACCGCGTCGCACCCACGGAGTGGGGGCTGACGAGCGTGCCAGAGCGTGCGCACCCCGAGCCGTCTGGCCGCTGCCTCTCCGGCAACTCGCTCGCCCGTCGGCCGTTGAGTTCCGGCAATCCGCCAGTGGCCCCGCCCGCGGCTCGCCGGCTTGGCGCTTCGCGCCGCCGGACGCGGTCGCTCGAAGTGTGCGGACTGCCCACCCCCAAAGGCTTGCCGTCCGGGTTTTGAGCGACTTAGGGTGAGCGCCTGCGTAGCCGCGGTTCGGGGTAGGGTGGGCGCCAGCCCACCTGGAGCGGAAGAACGGTGGGCTGGCGCCCACCCTACGTGCGCTGCTTCACGGTTGAGGCACTCAGCTGCGGATTCGCAGTTGCTCCGCCCGACATCGCCAGGTAGGCTTAGAGCGTCGTCCGGTTCGCCAACTCTGAGGTTCGAGGAGGAAGTTTGACCGCATTTGCTGAGATTCCCAACGCTGCGAGCGCCGACCCTGGGGCCGCACCCGTGACCGGACCACCGGGAAGCGCCCTCCTCGCGCTCAAGCAACGGGTCGATCAGGTCGTTGGCTGGACCCTCGCGACCGGCATGGGTTTGGCCGTGCTGGCGGTCTGGTGGCAGGTCATGAGCCGTTATGGGCTCGGCAGTCCCAGCACCTGGACGGACGAATTCGTCCGCTACCTCTTGGTGTGGATCGGTCTGTTGGGAGCTGCTTATGGCGTGGGCCAGAAATCGCATCTCGCGATCGACCTCCTGGCTGTGCGCTGGTCGTCTCGCTCCCGCCATGCGCTGGGGCTGTTCATCCAGGTGGCGATCGCCAGCTTTGCCCTGGCGGTCATGGTCGGCGGCGGGATCTTGCTGGTGCAGCTCAGCTTCTTTCTCGGCCAGACCTCAGCAGCACTGGACCTTCCCCTCGGTTATGTCTACCTCGGGTTGCCCATCGCCGGACTGCTGATCCTTTTCTATTGCGCGGTCCTTGCGGCGGAGCATTGGGTCGGCTGGCACCCTCCTGCGCCCCGTCCTGCACGAGTCGGCTGGCACCCTTTGGCGGAGGAGCCCACTCCGCGCCCCGGAGGCCCGACGTGATCGCTTGGCTGGACCTGCTGGTGCTGGCGGGTTCATTCCTGGGGCTGCTCGCGCTCGGGGTGCCGGTGGCTTTCGCGATTGGTATCAGCACTGGACTGACCCTCCTGCTGGCGATTCCTGCTGGCCCGGCGTTCACCACCCTGGCCCAGCAAATGGCGACTGGCCTCGACTCGTTCTCCTTGCTCGCCTTGCCGTTTTTCATCCTCGCCGGCCAGCTGATGAACCGCGGGGGACTGGCCCGCCGGCTGGTCGACTTTGCCAAGGCGATGATCGGCCGCTTGCCCGGCGGACTGGCTCAGGTCCACATTGTTGCGGCGATGCTCTTTGGCGCGATTTCAGGCTCGGCAGTGGCCGCCGCTTCGGCGATCGGCGGGATCATGGCGCCGCGCATGGAACGCGAAGGCTATGCGCGCAGCTTCAGCGCTGCGGTCAACATCAGTGCGGCGACCACCGGCTTGCTGATTCCACCGAGCAACATCATGATCGTCTATGCGCTGGCGAGCGGCTCCGTGTCGATTGCAGCCTTATTCCTTGCGGGCTACTTGCCGGGGATCCTGGTCGGCCTCGCTTTGATGGTGGTCGCGGCGCTGGCGCGCGGTCTGCCCACGCGGCCAGCAACCCCCTCGTGGGGTGAGCTGGTGCGCGCTTTTGCGGCGGCGTTGCCCAGCCTGCTGCTGATCGTGGTGGTGATCGGCGGGATCATCGCCGGGATCTTCACCGCGACCGAAGCCGCAGCTATTGCCGTGCTTTACACCCTGGTCCTGGGGTTTGCGTATCGCGAAGTGCGGGTCCGCGACTTGCCCGAGATCCTGCGCGATGCCGCAGCCACGACCGCCGTGGTCCTGCTCTTGATCGCGACTTCGATCGGCATGTCGTGGGTCTTGTCGGCGGCGAACCTGCCCCAGAGTTTGACCCAAGCCCTGCTCGGGCTGACCGCGAGCAAGCCGCTGATCCTGTTGCTGATCAACGCGATTCTGCTGGCGGTGGGTACGACCATGGACATGACCCCCGCGGTCTTGATCTTCACCCCAATTTTCTTGCCGGTGGTGACCGCGTTGGGGGTCGATCCCATCCACTTTGGGATCATCCTGGTGGCGAATTTGTGTATCGGACTGTGTACCCCGCCGGTCGGCAGCGTGCTCTTTGTCGGCTGTAGCGTGGCCCGCATTCCGATTGCCGAGGTGGTACGTCCCCTCTTACCCTTTTTCGTGGCCATGGTGCTGGTGTTGCTGCTCATCACTTTCGTGCCTGCCATCAGCTTGTGGTTGCCACAGCAACTGGGACTGGGGGGGCCCTGAATGCCTGCGCTCGACTTGATTCGCGTCCACTCGCGCGACAACGTGGCGGTGGCGCTCCGCCCTTTGACGGCTGGCGAGACCCTCACCCTGAGCGACGGCACCGTCTTGACGCTGCGGGAGCCGGTTGCCGCCGGGCACAAAGTGGCGCTCGGCGAATTCGCATGCGGCGCGCCTGTCATCAAATTTGGCTTCAAGATCGGCCATGCCACCACCGCCATCGCCTGCGGCGCGTGGGTTCACAGCCACAACCTGGAGTCGGACCTCGGGGGGGATCTCGAGTACAGCTACTGCCCGGCGGCCGGGCTGCCCACGCCCAGCAACCTGGCTCTTCCCGCGACTTTCCGCGGTTATCGCCGGGCGGACGGTCGGGTGGGCACCCGCAACGAGGTGTGGATCCTCAACACGGTCGGCTGTGTCAACCCCGCGGCCGCGCGCATTGCCGAGCAGGCCCGCGCCCGCTTTGGTGCGGCAGTCGACGGGATCCATGCTTGGGGTCATCCCTTTGGCTGCAGCCAGCTGGGCGATGATCTGGAAAACACCCGACGAATTCTTGCTGGCTTGATCCGTCACCCCAATGCTGGCGGCGTCCTGGTGCTCGGCCTGGGCTGTGAAAACAACCGGCTGGACGCCTTGTGCCAACAGGTGGGAAACCTCCCGCCGGAGCGCTTGCGCAGTTTCAACCTTCAGGAAGTGGAAGACGAGATTGCGGTCGGGGTTGAGCAGGTGGGTGAGCTGGTGGCGGTCCTCTCCCAAGACCGGCGCGAGCCCTGTTCCCTCGCGGACCTAGTGCTCGGCCTCAAGTGTGGGGGCAGCGACGGCTTTTCCGGGATCACTGCCAATCCGCTGGTTGGCCGGGTGGCGGACCAAGTGCTCGCGGCTGGCGGCAGCGCCATCTTGACCGAGGTGCCGGAAATGTTTGGGGCCGAGCACTTGCTGATGCAGCGGGCGGTCAACGCCGAGGTTTTTGCCCAGATCGTGGCGCTGATCCACGACTTCAAGCAGTACTTCCGGCACCACCAGCAGCCGATCGACGAGAACCCTTCGCCCGGCAACCGCGAAGGCGGGATCACCACCCTCGAAGAAAAGTCCTTGGGCGCGATCCAAAAAGGGGGCAGCTCGCCCGTGCAGCGGGTCCTCCGTTACGGGGACCCCACCGGTGTCGGTTTGGCCCTGCTCGAAGCCCCAGGCAACGACGGTGTCTCCAGCACCGCCATGGTAGCGAGCGGTGCCACCCTCCTGTTGTTCACCACCGGCCGCGGCACCCCCATGGGCTTTCCCGTACCCACCCTCAAGATCGCGTCCAACTCAGCGCTAGCCGCCAAAAAACCCCGCTGGATCGACTTTGACGCTGGCCGTCTGCTGCACGGCGCAGCACCTGAGCCTCTGGCCGCAGAACTCTTAGCGCAGGTTGTGGCGGTGGCTTCGGGTGAACTCACCCGCAACGAACAAGAAGGCTACCGCGAGATCGCGATCTGGAAATCCGGGGTCACTCTGTGATTAGCGTTGCCTGCATGTTCAGATCTTGAAGCTTCCTGTCAGCCGTAGAGAGATGGCGGCTGAGCATCGCAGCATTCATTGACACCCCAAGTCGCCTAAAATTTCGACCGCATAGCGATCCTTCCCCGCAGGCTTGAACAAAACCTATGAGACCGTGTCTATATTGCCGAGACTAATTCTGTCCCGGTCTCCGTTAAGCCAGCGACTGGTTTGAGTACATCAGAAGGAGAGAAACTCGTGAATCAGATCTTTGAACATGTCGCAGAGGTGTTCGAGAGGCTAGCGCTGAGACAGATCTTGCTCCGCCGATCCATTCATCGCCAGCGAACGGTTCACGCGTTGGCACGACCTTGGTCCGGGTACTGCTCGCCAAGACGGGTCCGCGTCGCGATGGC
>CAZCOV010000183.1:0-1373 GCA_964499975.1 uncultured Thermoanaerobaculia bacterium | reverse complement strand
CTGGATTGACCTTCGCCCCAACGCCACTCGTCAGCCAGTCGCCGAACACCGGCCCCGTCGCCTTTTTGGTGCAGGACGGCCTGCGCTACACCGAGGAGCGGCGCTTCGGTGAAGCCATCAATGCCCTGGAAGATGCGTGGGAGCGTGATCCTTCCAATCCGATTGTAGCCGAGCACCTCGCCCTGGCCTACCTCTACGAGCGGATACCCCCGGGAGACGAAGCCTTGAAGAAAGCACAGGATCTCATGAGGTTCTCGCTCGCGCACGGTGGCCAGGTCACCGTCCTCGCCCAGCACCTGCACCGTGGCCTGCGCTGGGCAATCAGCCCCGACGACCACTGTTCCGGTCAGCTGATTCTGAGTAGCAGCGGCGTGCAGTATAGAACCTCCCTCTCCGAACACTCTTTTTCACTCAGCTCGAAAGAACTCGCGAGTATCGTCCCAGCAGGGGACAAAAAACCGAACTCCGCAGGCGTTCTCATGCTGCGTGCCGAAGACAGAAAGCACCATCTCATCCGTACCGGAACGCTCAGTAGATCCGAGGCTCGGATCGTCTTGGAGCTCATCCATGAATTCCTACTATAGGACCAGGAGGCTAACGACCATGCGAATTCGTTTTCTGCCGATACTGATCGCTCTTGCCATGCTCGGCCCTGAGCCTGGCGAGGCCCAGCTGAAGGCCATCAAGAACGCTCTGAAACGCAAACCAACCGAGGAACAGCAGGTTCGCCAACGTGCCAAGATCGAAGCGCTCGCGCAAGAGCTGTATGGCACTGACCCCGATTTCAAAGATGCGGTCGACAATCACTATCAAGAGATTCTCAGGGAACACAGTGAGCGCGCTTATCAGATCAACACCTCGCAGTCGTCTGAAGTGGTGGTCATTCGCGAAGACCGCTTCCGCAGACACCACGACGACCCATTAACCCTCTATGACAATCTGGCGATTCAATCGTACGTCAACCGGCTCGGCCAGCGGCTTGCCCCAGCTGATGCGAACGCTCTCTTCACCTTTCGCTTGGTGGCGACTCCTATTCCCTATGCCGAGGCGTTGTCCACAGGGTCGATATATCTGTCGACCGGCCTCATCGCGCTGCTCGACAACGAAGCCCAATTGGCCTATGTTTTGGCGCATGAGATGGCACACGTTTACCAGGAGCATTGGAAATGGAAGTCGATGCTCATTTTCGGAACCGCCGAGTATATGGAACGGCAGGAGAAAAAGCAGGCTTGGAAGTTCCTGGCCGGCAGCATAGGCGGCGCGCTGGTCGGCGCTACGGTCGCTGGCGATCGAGGCGCTTTGCTCGGTGCTGGCCTCGGCGGGATCGCGGTCTCCCTAGCCCAACCGAAGCTTGATCTGGAATGGGACGCCGC
>CAZCOV010000182.1:7466-12635 GCA_964499975.1 uncultured Thermoanaerobaculia bacterium | reverse complement strand
CGCCCGTAGCACTTGAAGCCGTGGCGCAGCGTGGCGAGCGAGCCGTTCGCGTCCATCCATTTGCACAAGTCCGCGAGGATCTGCTCACCGGTCTTGGCGCCATGCAGCGCCTCCAGTTTCGTCCACTCGCTGGGTTGGGTCTCGCGGATGAAGCCGAGCACCGTGGAGGGAAAGATCGCGCGCTCGCGGTCGAAGCCGTCGCGCGGGACCGTCACGTAGCCGTTCTGGAGAAGGTGCGCTTCGATGACCGTCTCGAAGGCGGCTTCGGAGTGACACGGCGTACTCATTGGGGCGCGTCCTTCTTCCGACGTGACGTTCGCTTGGCCTCGATGCGCTTGACCTCCGCCTCGAAGTCGCTCTCGAACTCCCGATCCTGTCGGACGCGGAACTGCTCGTACTGCTCCTCGGCGAGGCGCTTGGCCACCTCCGCCGAGATCGCCCCCGCGTTGGTGAGCACCTCGTATTCGTTGAATCGCAGGAATGCATCCAGTCGGCTCGCCCAGTCTGACATCCTCATCGGGATCTGCCGGGCGGCCTGGTTCTCGGCATAGTCGAGATACATGGAGACGATGCGTTCGAGCTCTTTGACCTCTTTCTCGATCAGGTAGTTCTTCGCGACACTGACGTCAGACTTCAGAATCTTGCCTTTGGGTGCGTTCTTCCAGGTCGTGAGGCCCATCGATGGCTTCGCTGCATCGACGCGCTTCGCGATGATCTCGGCGGCGGTCTTGCCGGTGACCGCCCAGTGCAGCTTGTTCTGCACGGTCTTGAAGAACGTCTTCGTGGTGTCGGCGTTCGGATCGTAGTCGATGCTGCATTGCTCGAAAATGTCGGTGATTTTCAGGTAGAAGCGGCGCTCGCTGGCCCGGATCTCGCGGATCCGTTCGAGCAGCTCGTCGAAGTAGTCCTTGCCGAACCGTTTGTTCAGCTTCAGCCGCTCGTCGTCCAGCACGAAGCCCTTGATGATGAACTCGCGCAGGGTCTGGGTCGCCCAGATGCGAAACTGGGTGGCCTGAACGCTGTTGACCCGGTACCCGACCGAGATGATGGCGTCGAGGTTGTAGAAGCTGACGAGATAGGACTTCCCGTCGGCGGCAGTGTTCCGGATTTTCCGGACAACTGCATCCTCGTTCAACTCGCCCGCGCCAAAAATATTCCTCAGGTGCTCGCTGATGGTACGGACATCGACGCCAAACAGCTCGGCCATCCGCTTCTGATTGAGCCAGAAGGTCTCGGATTCATACAGCACCTCGACGCGAACGGCGTCGTTCGGGGTGCGGTAAAGAATGATCTCGCCATCCTGTGGCGCCAGGTCTGTCATTCCGCACACTCTACGTCGAGTTGACCGGTCATGGCGCACAAGATCGCGCGCTCGCGGTCGAAGCCGTCGCGGGGGACCGTCACGTAGCCGTTCTGGAGAAGGTGCGCTTCGATGACGGTCTCGAAGGCGGCTTCGTTGGTCCGGTTCACGGCGTCGACCCCAGAATGAATCGCGCCCGTTTCAATCGGAGCATCTCGTAGGGCGTCATGCACTTCAGCTTCATGCCAATGGCAGCGTTCGGGATCTTCACCTGCCGCACGCCGTCGCTTGGCACCTCGTGCGTGACGACCACATGGCCGTGCGCGTGTGCGTGCGCCACGAGATAGTAGTCGGCGTCTTCAAGGAACGTGCGGATGGCGCTGGGGCGGTAGCTCTGGCCACGTACCCATTCCGCGACGGCGGCGAGGCTGGGGAGCAGCCGATCGTCCGGCGGGAGGAAGAACGTTGCCCCGCGCTCGCGCGCCCACTGGCTCAGGTCGTCGTTGCCCGAGAGCAGTTCGTCACCCACTTTCTCGATGCTGAAGACCGTGCCGGCCTTGTGTTGGTGGTCGAGCCAGTCCCAGAATGCGGGGCAGAAATCGAAGCCGTAGTGGCGCCGCTTCGCTTCGATGAACACGTTCGCATCGAGGAGGTAGGCCATCACACCGGATACCCGAGCTGCGCACCGAGCTCTCGAAAGGTCGCATCTTTCTTGATACCGAGCATGCGGAAGGCGTCCCGGTAAAGCGTCTGTCCCTCCAACGTGCTCACCACCAGAGCGCGGGCGAAGCGCTTGGACACACGCGCGCCGAGTGTCAGATAGAAATCTCCGCCGCTTCCTTTGGGAAGGTCGCGAAGGCGGCGCACTTCTTCTTCGTACGCGTCCCAGTAGGCGCCGCCGCGCAGGGCGCCCGCGTCGTGCATGCAGCGAAGAACCACCAGTGTGCTCACTTTGAACCGGCGCGCCAGCCGGTCGAGCTCATGCCGCAGTTCCGCGCGCCGGTGATGCTCCGAGTGGAATGCATCCAGCGGCACGAGCAGTTCCGCCGCGACGCGGTTGCACCAGCGCTCCACCGCTTGCGCAGGCACCTCGGCTGGCTGCGAATCCGACAGCGCCGTTTGCCCGAGCCAGATGTGTGCCAGCTCGTGGGCAAGCGTGAACATCTGTGCCGCCTTGGTGTCGGCACCGTTGACGAACACGAGGGGCGCGAGCGGATCTGCAAGCGCGAAGCCGCGGAACTCCGCCGGGTCGAGCTTGCGCCGGTTGTTGCTTCCCACCACACCGCTCACCATTACCAGCACGCCCAGCGCATCCGCCTGCTCGATAAACCGCCGCAGCGCATCGGTCCAGGTTGGCAGCCGGCGGCGGGCCTCGAGATCGAACCCTAGGGCCTCGCGGATCGCTGCAGCCGTTTGCACCACATCATCCTGCACGGTCGCGGCGCCGACGAAGGGCAACGGCTCCTCGCCCTGGGCGCGAGCGAAATCGCAATACCAGTCCTGCCGGTGCTGGCACAAGTAAACGATGTCGAGCAGATCCGGGCTCGGTCGTCGAATTCGCACGTCTCGGACCGTGCGGAAGTCGGGAATCGGCACTGGCTCTTCGGGCGGCTCGGAAAGAAACAGGTAGCCGAACGGCGTATGCGTGGCCTTGGCGAACGCCTCGAGCTGCTTGAACGTCGGCTGCTTTTCGCCGCGCTCCCACTTGGGAAGTTGGGGGAACCGCGGCGCGAGGTCGCGCACGTCGTAGCCCGCGCGCTCGCAGGCCCAGCGAAGCATTGCCGGTCGGACGGGAACGCGATTCATGCGGTCGCCTCCACGTCGAGTTGACCGGTCACGGCCGCGGCAATGAGAGCGGAGCGGCGCTCCTTGAGGAGTGTGATGGTGCGCTCCGTGGCGACACGTACGTTGTCGAGCTTGGCGGCTTCGCGAGCGATATGGGCAACAATGATGAGCTGCTCGCTGAACCGGGGCAGAGGGACCCGAAGATTGCCCACCTCTTCACATGTGAGTGCTCCTTTCGTTCCACCGGTGTCGTCGCTGATACTCCGCAGGAACCCATAGGCAGCCAGAAGTATCCAGCGCAAAAACCAGGCATCAAGCAATTCCGCACGCGGCGTGATGTACGCGATGTGCTGGTTGATCGTCGCCGCGAACGACAAGACCACCGCCTGACCACGGGTTTTACCTTGCCCGGTGATGCCTACCAGAACACTCCCGGGCGGGACCAAAGGAAGGTGGCACTCTCGCACGGCAGTCGGCGTAACGAACTGTTCAGATGCCGTCACCTCATCCTGATTCACAACAGAGCTGTTGAGCCACGGAATCGAGCCCTCGAGCCAATACCCCGGATTATCGCGATTCGGAGTAGAACCGTTCCCGATGCGCGCGAGGTGTCCGAGCTTCCATGTTTCCCAGTGCGCCGGGATCTCACCGAGCCAGGGGATGCCCGAGTCGCGGAGCGGGACGTGCGGGTCGAGGCCGCGGGTGACGGCGCGGGTGATGAGCGCCCGACGCTTCTCGGCCAGCAGCCTGAGCACCCGCTCTTTCGTCGCCACCAGCGCATCCAGTCGCGCCGTCTCGCGGTCGAGGTAGTCGGCGATGGCGCGTTGAGTCGAAGCGTCGACCGCCGGTACCGGCATTCCCCCGACTACTTCTGCGCCCAGGTTTTCCATCGTCGTGCCGACGGACGCAAGCGAGAGCCAATCGCGTGTTCCTGACCAAGAAAGCAGCCATCTAAGCCAACGCGGCTCAAGCTTGCTTCTGTTCGGGCGAAGCCGAATGCTTCCGGTACCGCAGAGCCAGCCCTGTTGTTCTGCTCGGACCACCCCGCAACGGCCGAGTTCGCCTCGTCGCCCAATGACAACGTCTCCCGGCAAGAGCTCATGTTGCGCAAGTCGAGCGAAGGTTTCGTCATCAACTGCTACATCGAAGTCCGGTTCGATACGCCCGTCCAATAGGTGAGCGGGATTCACCACGGGCCGACCGCCAGCGGAGTAGTTCTCAGCGTGGAGCTGGCTGCCGAATGGCCCGGTTTGAATCGACACAGCCACGTGCTTGAGCGCAACGGTTGCCTTTGGCCGCGGTGGGGTCACTCCGTCACCTCCCGCAGCAACCGCAGGATCTCTTCCTCCGCCTGCTTCAACTCCGCGTCGATCTCCGCCAGTGGACGCGGCGGGGTGTACTTGTAGAAGTGGCGGTTGAAGTTGATCTCGTAGCCGACCTTGTCCTTGCCGCGGTCCATCCACGCGTCCGGCACGTGCGGGCGCACTTCGCGCTCGAAGTAGGCGTCGACGTCGTCCTTGAGCGGCACGTTCTCGCAGTCGCGCAGGTCCGGGTCGGGCTCGTAGCCGTCGTCGCGCCCGCCCTTGGCGACCGGCTCGGCCTCGGGGTCTTTCTGCGTGAAGACGCTCCGGAAGAGCTTCTGCTCGGGCGCCTTCCAGCGCGACTTCCTGTCGTGCAGCAGATCCTGGATGCGATCCCAGACGGCGTCCCAGGCGCGCTGCGGCTCGCGGCCGAGCGCCTCGTCGATCGCCTGCACGTCGCCCTGCAGGTGCGGGCAGGCATCGAGAAAGCGCGCCTTGTCCTCGGTCGACATCCGGTAGGTGAGGCGCAGCGGCCGCTCGACGGTGACCCGGGTGTAGCCGAAGTCGGCGTTGGCGAAAACCTTGGAGCGTTCGCCGTCGTCGCAGCGGCCGTAGAGCCGGACGATCTCCTCGATCTGGCGCGCCGTGATGTGCCGGCGCTTGTCGCCGAGGCTGCGTTTGCTTTCCTCGCTCCCCCCGGCAGTCCAGAAGTCGCGCGCGTCGAGGAGCTGGATCTTGCCTTTCCGACGCCTGGCCTTGCGGTTGGTGACGATCCAGACGTAG
>CAZCOV010000182.1:1011-7456 GCA_964499975.1 uncultured Thermoanaerobaculia bacterium | reverse complement strand
CGATGCCGGTGTTGTAGAACATCTGCTCGGGCAGGGCGACGATCGCTTCGAGCCAGTCGTTCTCGATGATCCATTTGCGGATGTCGCTCTCGCCCGACCCCGCGCCCCCGGTGAACAGTGGCGAGCCGGAAAAGACGATGGCCAGGCGCGAGCCGTGTTTGCGCTCGGCTGGGCGCACCGGCTCGAACTTGGCGATCATGTGCTGCAGGAAGAGCAGCGCACCATCGTTCACGCGCGGCAGGCCGGCGCCGAAGCGGCCGGCGAAGCCGAGCTTGTCGTGCTCGCGCTGGATCTCCTTCTGCTGCTTCTTCCAGTCCACGCCGAAGGGCGGGTTGGTGAGGAAGTAGTCGAAGCGCTCGCCCGCGAACTGATCCTCGATGAAGCTGTCGCCGAAGCGGATGTTGTCGTTTTTGTCGCTGCCGTTGGGGTCGACCTGCTTCATCAGCATGTCGGAAGCCGCGGTGGCAAAGGCGCGCTTGTTGTAGTCCTGCCCGTAGACGTAGAGCCGGGCCTGGCGGTGGTGGTCGCGCAGGTAGTTCTGCGCTTCGGCCAACATCCCGCCCGTGCCGCAGGCCGGGTCGAGCAGCTTGCGCACGGTGCCGGGCGTGGCGAGCAGCTTGTCGTCCTGGATGAAGAGGATGCTCACCATCAGCCGGATGACCTCGCGCGGCGTGAAGTGGTCGCCCGCGGTTTCGTTCGCCAGCTCGTTGAAGCGGCGGATGAGATTCTCGAAGATGAGCCCCATCTGCTCATTCGGCACGCCGTGATCGGGGTGCAGGTCCACGTCGCAGAACTTCGCGACCACGAGGTAGAGGATGTTCGCCTCGCGCATCTTCTCGATCTCGTTCTCGAATTCGAAGTCCTCGAAGATGTGGCGGACGTTGGCCGAGAAGCCCTTGATGTAGCTGACGAGGTGCTGGGCGATGTGGTCCGGGTCGCCCTTGAACTTCTCGAAGTCGAGCGGCGAGTGGTTGTGGAAGCGCTGGCCCGAGGCCTTGTTGAGGCACGCGGCGAGCGCCTTGTCCTTGAACTTGTCCTTCGAGCGCTCGTACTCGGCCAGAACCTTCGCCTTGCTCGGAGCCAGCACGCAGTCGAAGCGACGCAGTACGGTCATGGGCAGCATGACCCGTTCGTACTGCGGCGGGCGATACGGCCCGCGAAGAAGGTCGGCGATCTGCCAGATCAGGTTGGCGAAGTAGTTGTGGTCAGGCATCGCGTTCGTTCATGAAGTCGTGTCATCTCCCCGCGCGTCTTATCATAGGCGGAGATCGCTTCCCCGCGGCAACGCACGCCTCCCCACCCCGCAGCCAGCTGTCAAAACCCAACGGGGTAAATACTCTGGCCTGTCAATGGGCTGTTGCGACGTCGAGGATCGCGCTGTTTGCTCACCCCGCGCGGGACGGCTGGAGGAGGAGGGACGCGCCGCGGCGCGCCGAGATCGCATATGATCCCCACGGACAACGAGGACGGCATGGACGACCCCACTTCGCTACTCGCACAAGTCGCAGCCCTGGCCCGCAGCGCCGGGACCGCGATCCTTGAGGTTTATCAGCGCCACGACCACGACGTGACGTTCAAGGACGACCGCTCACCGCTGACCGCCGCAGACCTGGCAAGCCACCGCGCGTTGCAAGCGGGGTTGGGGAAGCTCACCCCCGAGCTGCCGTTCTTGTCCGAGGAGGGCGCTGGCTTGTCTTACGCGGTCCGCCGCCACTGGACCCGCTTCTGGCTGGTCGACCCGCTGGACGGCACCAAAGAGTTCATCCACCGCAATGGCGAGTTCACGGTCAATATCGCATTGGTCGAAAACGGCGAACCGGTGCTCGGCGTGGTCCACGCGCCAGTGCTCGACCGTACCTACTTGGCGGCGCAAGGCAACGGCGCGTTTCGCCAAGACGGGGTGGGCGAATGGCAGCCGATCCGCGCAACCGGGACCACTGACCCTGAGCTCAAGGTGGTGGCCAGCCGTAGCCACGCGGGTCCGGAAGTGACCGCCTTACTCGCGCACTTGCCGGCCCATCGGCTGGTCAGTATGGGCAGCGCACTCAAGCTCTGTCTGGTCGCTGCTGCCCAGGCCGACTTTTACCCGCGGCTCGGCCCCACCATGGAATGGGACACGGCGGCGGCGCATGCGGTGGTGGCAGCCGCCGGCGGACAAGTGCTGGACACCACCGGTGCACCGCTGCGCTACAACAAGGAAGATTTGCGCAACCCGCACTTTCTCGTACTCGGGCAGCGTTTTGTCCCCTGGCAAGCAGCGCTCGCCGCGGTCCAGCCATGAAGGCACAGCCATGAAGGCACAGCCATGAAAAAAAACCGCACCTCGTTTCGCGCACAAGCTTTGTAGACTGCACGGGGGAGTTGAAAATGAAGAAGCGGTCACCCGCCCGCGCGCTCGGGATCGCGCTTTGGACCTTGACCGGCTGGGCCAGTCTGGCCACGGCCCAACCGCAGCTGCATGATCCGCGGGAGGTCCGCTTGGCCGACGTCCGACAGCTGACTTTTGGTGGAGAGAATGCCGAAGCTTACTGGTCGCCCGACGGTACAGAATTGATCTTTCAGAGAACCGCACCGCCATGGGCTTGTGATCAAATTTTCCGTCTCAAAGTCGATGGTTCAGGAACGCCTCAGCTGGTATCGACCGGTCAAGGACGTACTACTTGCTCGTATTTTTTCCCCGCGGGCGATCGCGTGCTTTTTTCGTCGACCCACCTCAGTTCGCCTGAATGCCCTCCCCGGCCAGATTTTTCGCAAGGTTATGTGTGGGCGCTCTATAACACTTACGAAATCATGACCGCACGGCCCGATGGCAGCGATATAAAACGGCTGACCACAAATTCGTTTTATGACGCTGAAGCCACGATTTGCCCGCGCGACGGCTCGATCGTTTTCACTTCGACACGCGACGGTGACCTCGAGCTTTATCGCATGGACCCAGACGGCAGCAAGGTAAAACGGCTGACCGAAACGCCGGGCTATGACGGCGGCGCGTTTTTTTCCGCGGATTGTCAGCAGTTGGTGTGGCGCGCCGCGCGTCCCCAGGAGGAAGCGTTGGCCGACTATCAGCGCCTGCTCGCGGACAACAAAGTGCGGCCCACCGCGCTCGAGCTGTGGGTCGCCAATGCCGATGGCAGTGAGCCCCGACAAGTGACCTATCTCGGCGCAGCTTCGTTTGCCCCTTATTTTTTCCCCGATGGCAAACGCATCATTTTTTCGTCCAACTACGGCGATCCGCGCGGCCGTGAATTCGATTTGTGGGCGATCGACGTTGACGGGACCGATCTCGAACGGATCACTTATACCCCGCAGTTCGACGGTTTTCCGATGTTTTCTCAAGACGGCCAGTGGCTAGCTTTCGCTTCCAACCGCAATCAGGGGAAGCCGGGGGAAACCGACATTTACGTCGCCCGCTTTCAGGACGTCGTCCCCCCGAAGGTCGCGAGCAGCGCGGATCGGCTGGCCGCTGCGGTGGGCTGGCTGGCCGCGGATGCGCGGCTCGGGCGGGGGATCGGCACCCTCGAATTGGAGCAGACCCGCGACTGGCTGGCGCAAGCTTTTGCGGCGGTCGGTTTAACTCCGGCCGGCGAGGACGGGTACTTCCACGCCTTTGAAGTGCCGATCGCGGTGCGCTCTGGCCCGGACACACACCTCGCACTCAACGGCAGCGAAATCAGCCCTGACCAGTTCGTTCCCGCAGCTTTTTCCGCTTCCGGCGAAGTGGTGGGCGAGGTGGTGCCGGTCGGTTATGGGGTGAGCGCACCCGAACTGCAAGTCGATGACTACCAGGGACTGGACGTGACCGGCAAGATCGTGCTCGTCCGCCGTTTCACGCCCAGCAGCGAAGCCTTTGACGACCACGCCCAGCGTCGCTACGGGGACTTGCGCTACAAAGCCTGGAATGCCCGCGAGCACGGGGCGATTGGGGCGATCATCGCTGACTTGCCACTCACGGCCGCGGGTCAGGAAATGCCGGAAGAAGCGCCGCTGCCCAGCTTGCGGGTCGAAACCCGCGGCGACGCTGGGCTGCCGGTGGTGATCGTCCAGCGCGGGTTGGCCGAGCCGCTTTTTTCCGGAGCGCAGCGGGCGCGCCTGCGGGTCGACCTGCAAATCGAGCGCCGCAACGCGCACAATGTGGTCGGCCGGGTGGCCGCGGGCAGTCCACCCGAAGAGCGGCTGCCTGGGGCGATTCTGATCGGCGCCCACTACGACCATTTGGGCCTGGGCGGACCCAGCTCACTGATGCCCGACGTCCAGGCGCCGCACAACGGTGCTGACGACAATGCCTCGGGTACGGCCGCCCTGCTCGAAATCGGACGCGCGCTGGTCGCCCGCCAGCAGGAACTCCAACGCGACGTGATCCTGGTGGCGTTCTCGGGTGAAGAAACCGGGCTCCTGGGCTCGGCAGCCTTGGTCCGCCGTCCCCCGCCCGGGCTCGACATCCCATCGCTCGTCGCCATGATCAATCTCGACATGGTCGGCCGGCTGCGCCATAACCGCTTGTCGGTTTTGGGCGTCGAGTCCGCGGCCGAATGGCCGTCCTTGGTCGAGCCAGCTTGCGCCCAGGCGCGTTTGACCTGCAAGCTGAGCGGCGACGGCTACGGGCCTTCGGATCAGATGTCGTTTTACACCGCTCTCGTGCCAGTGCTGCATTTGTTCACCGGCGCCCACAGCGAGTACCACAAACCCACGGACGACGTCGACTTGATCCACTTCGCGGGTATCGCTCAGATCGCCGAACTGACGAGCGATCTCGCAATGACCCTGGCCCGCCGTCCGGAGCGGCTCACCTACCAGAAAGCCCGACCCCAAGAACCCGCGGGCGACACCCGCTCTTACGGGGCATCTCTCGGCACCATCCCCGACTACACCGCCGAAGGGGTCAAAGGTGTCTTGCTCTCAGGGGTGCGTCCGGACAGCCCGGCAGAAAAAGCTGGGATACGCCCCGGGGATCTGCTGGTCGAGCTCGCGGGGCATCCGATCGGCGACATCTACGACTTTGTTTTCGTGCTCCGCCAGGCCAAGCCCGGAACCACGGTGAAAGCCGTGGTGGTCCGCGACAGCCTGCGCACCGAGCTCACCGTCACTTTCGGCAAAAGCCGCGGGATCCAGTAACCGCAACCACCTGATGAGCGCCCCCGAATCAACCCCTGAGTTAACCCCTGAAGCCCCCCCAGACGACGGCGCCTCCGGACGTCGTTCGCGCTTTGCCCGCACCCCGCGCAGGCAAAGCTCCGCGCCTTCGCCGTGGCGCTGGCTGCTCCCGGGGCTTGCGCTGCTGATCTTGGCCGCGGTCGTGGGTTTCACCTGGTTCCCCCAACTTCTGGGCGACGACCCGGTCGCAGTCCCCGAAATCACTGGCGGCCGGCTCGCGCTCCTCCCGTTCGTCAATGCCACGGGCGAAGTCGAACACAACTGGGTGCAACTCGGCTTGACCGAAATGGTGGCAGAGACCTTGAGCGAGCATCCAGGGTTGGCGGTGATCGATCCCGAACGCGTCCGCACCACTCTGGCGCAGCGCTCCCTGCTCTTCCCGGACGATGAGGGGGTGAGGCCGCGGATGCGCCAGCTGGCCTTTGCCCTGGGGGCTGACTTGGTGCTCGAAGCCGTGGTGTCGCGCAGCGGCGCGACCTCGCGAGACGGGGTCCCGGCACTGCGTCTGGCCTACACCTTGAACGATCCGACCCGGCCGGTTTTGACCGCCGAACTCACGGGCACCGACCCAGCTGAGCTGGGCGCGGCCCTCGCTCAGGCCGTGGCGAGTTTGCTCGCCCCCGGGAGTGCCTTGATCCCGATGCGACAGGTCTTGTCGAGCAGCCTGTTTTTGAATCGCCTCTACGGCATGGGCGTGGAAGAGCTGGCCCGGTCCCCTGTGGGCACCGACGAACCCACCGCGCGGTTTGCCGCTGCGCGACCTTACTTCGAGATCTGTTTGCGCCATCAACCCGGCTTTCTCCGCGCCAAGTCTCGGCTCGCAGCATGCCTTGCCGCTGACGCCAAAAGCGAAGCCGCCGAAAAGCTTTACCTCGAGATCTTACAAGAAACCCAGACGCGGGCGGACCAACGCCTGCAAGCCCGGACGCTGATCGCTTTGGGCGAACTGGCAGCTGCGACTGCCCGCGGGGAGGAGGCGCGCCAGCTCTTCTCGCAAGCGGTCCCCATCCTGCAAAACCGTGAGGATCAGCCGGGCCAAGCCGCGGTGCTGGGCCTCCTCTCAACCAGCCTGATCCTTGCGGGAGAAACCGCGCAAGCCGCCAAGTTGCTGCAAGAGCAGCTGGTGCTCCGCGAAGGGCTACACGACCGCATCGGCGCCGCCACCGTCCTCTTCGAGTTGAGCCAGCTCCACCTCCAAACCGAGGACCTGGATGCGGCCGGAGAGCGCTTGACCGCAGCGCAAGCGATCGCCCAAGACCTCGGCGACTCCTGGCTCGAACATCAGGCGCTCATC
>CAZCOV010000182.1:0-1001 GCA_964499975.1 uncultured Thermoanaerobaculia bacterium | reverse complement strand
GCCGCGGCGACCTTGCCGCCCGACAAGGCGATGCGGCGGCGGCCGAAGCCCACTGGCGTCAAGCGCTCCGGTTCGCCCAGCAGCACCACGAAGGCGTCCTTGAACTCGAGCTCAGCCGTCGGCTGGCCGAGTCCTTGCTCGCGCGCGACGAACTCGCCGCCGCCGAAGAAATGCTGCAGCAGCTGCGTTCTTTGGCGGTCGCGCAGCGCCAGCCCGCAGTGGAAGCGCGCGCTTGCCTGGCGCTCGTCCGCATCTTGCTGCTCCAGGGTTACGCACGGCAGGCGCGTCCCTACCTCGAACGAACCCTGGAACTCGACACCTACCTCAAAGACCGCATCACCTTGCAGCGGATGATTGCCTGGCTGGCTTATGAGCAAAGCAATTTTCGGCTGGCAGCGGAAACCCAACGCGCGGCCAAGCGGCAAGCCGGAGCGCAGTGGTCGCCGCAGGACGATGCTTTTTTGTCCACCTACGAACAGGCGCTCGCGGTCCAACGGCGCCTGCCCCTGCCCACTGAAGCTGGGCACGCGCCGTCGGAGTCCGCGCAATGATCCACCCCCGGCCCGTTTTTCAGCAATCCACCCATCCCAGCAGGCAAGGTTAAAACCATGGCGACCCTACCTCCAGCTACCACCCAGTCCATCCTCGATCGTCTACATCCGGCGCAAACCGCGTTTGCCGCCGATTACCCTGGCGATCCCGGCCGCTGGCAACCGGTCCACACCGTCTATGGCGGTGCCCACCTCTTCCGCGCGGACTCCGCGCGCAAGCTGGGCGAGCTCGCCGTGCGGTCGGTTTCGACTTACGGCCCCAACTTCGCGGTGTTTGCCCGCGCGCTCGGCTTGCCCGGCGCCGACACCTTGCCCACTCGGCTGACCCAGATCGACCAACTGCGCGACCAGTTCGCCCGCGATGCGGCGGCCGTGCGCGCGGTCCATCCCGCGGCCTGGTACGCGCTCACGGTGTATCAGCGCATGCTCGCCAAACTGGAGCGCCAAGCC
>CAZCOV010000181.1:0-12678 GCA_964499975.1 uncultured Thermoanaerobaculia bacterium | reverse complement strand
TAGGAGGGAGCTGAGACCGCAGCACCTAGCGCGTGAAGTCGGTATTGAGTGCGGTTTCGATCCATGTCAACAGGATACCACCCTCCGCACCCTCCGCGGCGTCGGCAAGGCCACCGGCCGCTTCCTGTGCCGAGTGGAGCGATGACCGATCTCGCGGGGATTTTTCCGCGGCCCGCTGCTGGGTTACGCCATGATGGCTGCGCCGGAGCGGGAGCTGCGCAGCCGGCTGCGCGCCGGCTTATTTGGAGCCCTCTGCTTTCAGCGATCCGAACCAGACGTAAAAGCACAGTGCCAAGAACCCCAAAGCTGAAACCAGCTGGGAAACCGGGTCGAAGTCAAAAAACGGGGTGGTGATCCAACTTTCGCTGTAGCTTGGGATCAAGCGGAACCCCGCGCCCAGAACTCCTCCCAATGCCCCGCCCGCCATCAGCCCGGACGCGATGATCACGCCGCGCTCGCGGATCGTCTGACCGGTGTCGCCGCCGGTTGTCGCGGCGCGGCGGCTCAGCCAGTGGGCGAGGAAGCCGCCGACTAAAGCTGGGGAGTTGAGCTCGAGCGGCAAGTACATGCCGAGCGCAAAGAGCAAGGCCGGAACACCGAGCATTTCCATGACCAGCGCCACCATCGCACCCGCGCCGAACAGGATGTAAGCAACCGGTTGTTGGCTCATGAAGCCTTCAGCGAGCGCTTTCATGATCGCTGCCTGGGGCGCCGCGAGGACCGTGCGCGGATCGCCGGGAGCGGCTTCCCCGAACTGGAAAGCCTTGGCCAGGAGCGCGATGGTTAAAGCCGCGGCCACGGCCGAGGCGACGATGCCGAGGAATTTCATGCGCTGCTGGGTGGCTGGGGTGGACCCCAACCAGTAGCCGGTCTTGAGGTCGGTCACCAGCTGCCCTGAAACCGATAGCGCGGTGCAGACCATGCCCGCGATCGCCATCACAAAGAACATCCCCGAGGTCCCGGACACGCCGAAGCGCAGCAGGATCACCGAAGACACGATGATGGTCAGCATGGTCATGCCCGAGACCGGATTGCGGGCGGTGATCGCGATCGCGTTGGCCGCGACCGAGGCAAAGAAAAACGAGAAGAGCAAGGTCAAGGCTAGGCCGATCAAGGCCACGGTCAGGCTGGCGGCGACGGTGGTGAAGAAAATACCAGCGCCGAGCGTCGACAGCAAAATGCCGATCAGCAGGGTCATGACCGGCAGGTCGCGGTCGGTGCGTTCGCGGCTGTGCTCCTCACCTTGCCGGAAGGTGCGCGCGGCCACCGCAAAAGAACCCGCGAGGATGCGCAGCGACTTGATAATGCCGAAAATGCCGGCAGTCGCGATCGCGCCCACTCCCATGAAGCGGATGTAGCCGCGGAAGATCTGCCCCGCGCTCATGTCGGCGATCGGGATCGTTGCGGGATAGACCACGGCATCCGGGAACTCGCGCCCGATCATCCATACCAGGGGCACCAGGATGAAGTTGGAGAGCACGCCGCCCGCGCACAGCACCATGGAGGAACGCAGTCCCATGACATAGCCGAGCCCGAGGATGAAAGCGATGGCGTCGAAACTCAGGACCATTTTGGCGCGGTCCGCGAGTTGCTTGATCACGGGCACAAACTGGAAGTCGATGGCTTCCCGCCAAACTTGGAAGGTCGTGACCAGAAAATCATAGACCCCGGCGATCGCGGTGGCTTGCAGCAGCAGCTTGGCTTTGGAGCCGCCTTTTTCGCCGGTCACCAGGACCTCGGTGATGGCGGTCGCTTCGGGATAAGGGAATTGTCCGTGGGTTTCGCGCACGAAGTAGCGGCGGAGCGGAATCAAGAACAGCGCGCCCATGGCCCCGCCCGCGATCAGAATAAAGGTCGTCTGCAAGGGATGGGGGTCAAGTTTCAAGATGTAAAGCGCTGGCAAGGTGAAAATGGCACCCGCGGCCATGGCGCCCGCAGTCCCGCCCACGTTGGTCATGATCACGTTCTCGAGCAAGGTCGAGCGCCGCTCGTAAGCCCGGGCGAGGCCGATCGCCAGGATCGAAATCGGGATCGACGCTTCCATGACCTGGCCGACTTTGAGTCCGGAGTAGGCGGAAGCCACCGCAAAAATGACGCAGAGGAAGAGTCCCCAGCCGAGGGCCCGACCCGTGCCTTCAGCAGGGCTTTCGGTGGCGGCGATCAGGGGCTGATAGGTTTCGCCTTCAGCCAGCGGTCGATAGGCATTTTCCGGCAGCGATTTGGTTTCTGGGGCGTCCATCCGTCCTCCTCTGAGCATGTCCGCGAAAGAGGCACCAGTGTACCCTATTTACGAGCTGCAGTGGACCCATGGTACCCTACCGCTGCGCCGGCCCACTGCCCGAGTTCGCGAGGGTCGATCGAGGAGAACCCAAATGACACAGCAGTCCCTCCGCCCGATCCGTCAGATCGCCCAAGACCTGGAAATCCCTGAAGATTGGGTCCTACCTTACGGCCATGACAAGGCCAAGGTGCAGCTGGCTGCACTCGCCAACGGACGCCCACCCGGCAAGCTGGTTTTGGTCTCGGGGACGAACCCCACCGATGCTGGGGAAGGCAAGACCGTGACCACGATCGGGCTCGCTCAGGGGCTGGCCGCTTGCGGAAAACGAGCTTGTGTGGCGCTGCGCGAACCCTCGTTGGGTCCGGTTTTTGGACGCAAGGGTGGCGCTACCGGCGGTGGGCGATCGCGGGTTGAGCCTTTTGCCGACATCAACTTGCATTTCACCGGCGATTTCCCTGCCGTGGCCGCGGCCAACAACCTCTTGGCCGCCCTCCTCGACAACCACTTGCACTATCGCAACCCCTTGGGCATTGATCCGCGGCGGGTGCTGTGGCGGCGGGTCATCGACTTGAACGATCGCGCTTTGCGTCAAATCCTGATCGGGCTCGGCGGACCGGGTCAAGGCATCCCGCGCGAAGCGGGCTTTGACATCACCCCGGCTTCGGAGGTGATGGCCGTGCTCTGCCTCGCTTCGGACGAAGAAGATCTGCGCCGCCGCCTCGCCCGGATGATCGTGGCTTTGACTTGGGAGCGTCAGCCGGTGACCGCAGCAGACCTCAAGGCCGTGGGTTCGCTGCTGGTGCTGCTCAAGGACGCCCTCTTGCCCAACCTGGTGCAGACCACTGAAGGGGTGCCCGCTTTTGTCCACGGCGGACCTTTTGCCAACATTGCCCATGGCTGCAATTCCGTGCTCGCGACCCGCATGGCTTTGGCTCATGCGGATTGGGTGGTCACCGAAGCGGGTTTCGGTTTCGAACTCGGGGGCGAGAAATTTCTCGACTTGAAGTGCCGGAGCGCTGGCCTCGACCCAGCGGTGGTCGTCTTAGTGGCCAGCGCTCGCGCGCTCAAACTGCACGGCGGGGTTAAAAGTCCCGATCTCGAACGTCCGGACCCCGCAGCCGTGGTCCGCGGTTTTGCCAATTTGGAGCAGCACATCGCGGGTGTCCGCCTGTTCGGGCGGACGCCGGTTGTGGCGATCAACCGCTTCCCCGCAGACAGCGCCGAGGAGTTGGCAGAAATGAGCCGCGCATGTGCAGCGCTGGGCGTGCCGTCGGCGATTTCCGAAGTTTTCACCCGCGGAGGCGAGGGTGGCCGTGAGCTGGCGGCTGCGGTGATCGCGCAAGCTGCTTTGGCCACCGCGCCGATCACCCCGCTGTATCCGGCAACGGCCGAAATTCGCGATCAGGTGCAGACGATCGCCACCCGAATCTATGGAGCTGACGACGTGATCTGGAGCAGCGAAGCCCAGCAGGACCTGGCGCAATGCCAACACCTGGGTTACGGCCAGCTGCCGGTGTGCATTGCCAAGACGCAAAAGTCCCTGTCTGACGACCCCAGCTTGCTCGGCCGTCCGCGCGGTTTCAAGATCAAAGTGCAGCGCCTCTTGCTCGCTGCTGGCGCGGGCTTCGCGATCCCGCTTTTGGGCGACATCATGCGCCTCCCCGGGTTGCCCAAAGTGCCTCAGGCCGAAAGTATCGACTTGGTCGACGGGCAAGTGGTCGGCGTGGGTTGAGGGCTCCTCTTCGTTGGCCGGGGCTGCCGGGGCTTTGCTGGCCGCTCGTTCAAGTCAAGCGAATCTCGCGGATGTCCAGCACGCCATCGCCCGCGGTCGGCTGCCGGGCATTCTCCGTGTATCCGCCGAGCGCCAGATTGACCGAGGTGAGGATCGAAAAGTCCGCAGCCTTGGGGCCAGCCGTGCCGGTGCCGTCCGCGCCGAAGAGAGACCAACCCGAGGGGGTGAGCGGGAGGGTGATTTTGCGGAATTTACCCTTCACCACCTTGGCAAATTCCGCGGTGGTGGATTCCCAGTGCTGCATGTAACCGTTGACTAGGCGCGCGCGGATCCCCACTTCTCCAAGGCTCGATTCGTCGGCTACCCGCGCGCTGAGCGTCAACCCCTTGGCCCCTTCGGTCAAAATCGCCCGTTGCCCTTGCGGCCGGATCGCCAAATTACAGCCAAAAGAGTTGAGGGCGTGGTGGAACGTGATGCGCAGGAAGTTCTCTTTCTTGGTTTTTCCCGCAGTCTTCAATTCGGCACGGATCCAGTTGCCTAGTCCTGGGTCTGCCCAGAGGTACTGCACTGGCTGGATGTTGGCGCCCTGAGGCCGAAAATCCTGAAAGACAGGGCCTCGTCCGGGCTCGCCCAGCCCATAGGCGTTGAGGAAGACCTTGTCCGTCGCCACGAGTTGCACCAGGCTCTTGCGCCAGTTTTCAATGGGATTGGGTGGATGCTGGGCGGCTTTCTTGCAGAAGGTCTCGAGTTCATCTTGATCGGGCTGGCACCCCTTGTCTTCACCGCGCAAGGCGATCGTGATGTCGTGCAACAACTGCTCGACGGTTTTGGCATCGCTGAGCGGGACCACATTTGCGCCCGAAAGTACGTCACCCAGTTTACTGGGATCAATCCCCGGCAAGTAGCCGGCAAAGAACTTGGCGTTCTCCGCGCCAAGCCGTACCCCGAGTTCCCAAGCACAGAAGCGCGACGAGAGGTAAGCGTCGGAAACCACCGCGATAAAGCAGCGGCAAGAGCGAACGTCCGTGCGCAACTGGGCAGTGATCCACTCCCCGGCCACCAGTCCGGTCGCGGGTTCGCTGGTCGCCCGCAGATCTTTCTTGCCGACCCCGTCGATGCTGAGTTGGATCAGCTTCTTAAACTCATGCACGATCGCCCCGTCATGGTGCGAGTGGCTGATGAAAA
This sequence comes from uncultured Thermoanaerobaculia bacterium, assembly GCA_964499975.1. Taxonomy (GTDB): domain Bacteria; phylum Acidobacteriota; class Thermoanaerobaculia; order Multivoradales; family J023; genus CAZCOV01. Next base: position 7,480 of record CAZCOV010000181.1, on the reverse strand, counting down.
TGCTCGGTGCCGTCATAACCTTACCTCCAGCGAAACCGCACAGGTTGCCGATCCCTACTCCCGCAGAAGACAAGACCAAAATACAGCGAAATAGCGGGGCATGGCAACCGGCTGCTGCGGCGGCTGCTGGCTCAGCCTTGAAAGTTCAGGACACCCCAGCCCAGAAACCCAGCCCAGAAACAAAAAGCCCCGCCAGATGCGGGGCTGCGAATCGACGGTGAGCCGCGACCTCAGGGGGTCGGCAGCTTGAGCAGGTAGATCCCGCGGCCGTAGGTGAAGGCCGCCAGGGTGGTGCCCTTGATCGGGTCGCTCGCCGGACCGCGATCGATCGTCAAGTAGTTGATCACCGTGTTGGGCAGGCCCGCGTTGTAGCGCACCCAAACCGGAGTGGCCGCGTCGATGTCATCGGTGTAGTAGAAACCGAAGTGGGTTCCCACGAACACCTGTTTGCGATTGTGCGGGTTGACCGCGACGCCGGAAGCCGGCACGTTGGGCAGGTTGCCGGTCTTGTTGGCCACGGAGGCGGAGGAGCCGCTGCGGGTGACCTGGAAAAGGTGGCCCGGAGTGGTCGGGGTGTTTTGGTCAAAGCCGCCGACGGCGGCATAGACCACGTTGGTATTGGTCGGGTCGAAAGCGACTTGGAGCACCGCACGATCCGGCAGGACCGCGTTGGTGGGGTCCGCATTGACCCAGGTGGCGCCGGTGTTGGTCGTGCAGCTGAACGAAGCGGTGTTGGCGGCAGCCTGCGTGCAGCTGGCCCCGGAGAGCATGTTGTTGGTCAGCCATACCCGGCCATCCGAAGTGCCAGTGGCTGCGGCCTTAGGCTCAGACGGTGCCATGGCCACGGTCAAGATCGAGCCGGCCGAGGTCTTGACTTGACTGGCCGATACTTTCTTCCAAGTCGGGCAACCGTTTGCCTTGATGCTCACCGAAGCCCATACGTAGTCTTCCCCCAGCATGTAGTTCGAGCAAGTGGTGTTCTTGCAGTGCAAGGTGTCGAGCATGAAGGGCATCGACCAGTCAGGAGAACCCGTGTAAGCCACGGAACAGGTGCTAAACGGGCCGTCAGCGCCGGTGCGCGAAGCGTAAATGGAGCCGTAGGTGTACTCGGTCATCCACTGGCCCGCGGTGAGCGAACCGCCGAGCACATCGAAGGTGGTGAAGAAGCCGTCACCACCCACCGAGCGGCCGGTCCATTGGAAAGTGGACGCAGTCGAGTCCCAAGACCCATTGCCGTTGTCTTGCATGCCGCCGAACAGCCACTGCTGGCCGCCCATGCCCCCGCCCGCAAAATCGCGGCCGATTTGCCCGGCGTAAAACTGCAGGGTGTTGAAGCTGTTGTTGAGCTGTGACCAGCCCGCGGCCGTGCCGGTGGTGTTCTTGTACACGCCGCCGTCATTGCCGACCAAGAAGCTGCTGGTGTTACCGATGAAGGTGATCGCGTGCTGGTCGGGGTGGACCTTGCCGTAGTTGGCGCAAGTCGTGCCATAGACGTCGGTCAAGTTGGTGTAAGTGGCCGTAGTGTAAGTCGAGTTGACCGCGAGCTTGTAGACGTCAATGTGGCCGACGTAGACAACCTTGTCGTTGGTCGGATCCGCGCCGATGAAGAGGTCGTACCAATCCTGACCGGTTCCTGCGTTGTTGCACTGGCTGTAGGTCTCGGTCAGCTTGGTCCAGGTGGTCGAGCCACCGTCTGGCCGCAACACGTAGGTGCCGAGGCTGGTGTAGGTGTTGAGCGCTGCGTTCTCGACCTGGGCGTACAGGGTCAAAGCGCCGCTCGCCAGGGAAGCCGCGAGCTCGATGCGGCCGGTGTTGCTGCCGCCGCTCTGCGAATTGACGCCGTTGCCGGTGTTCGCGGGGAAGCCGGTGGCGAGGAGTGTGGGGGTGGGGCAGCCCGAAGCCGGCATGGTGAAGCGATAAACCCCGTTGTTGCCGTTGCCGTTTTCAAACTGGTAGCCCACTGCCACGTAGGCCGTGGTGGGGTTGCTGCGGCCGTCGAGGTAGATGCTGCTGATCCGGTTGATCGCGTTGACCGTGGGATTGCTCGCTGCGGGGTTGGTGTAGCCCGGGCCAAAGCCGCAGATCTGCCAGGTGCTTCCCGCGTCGTGCGAGATGTAGAGGTCGTAGCGGGTGCCGACCAAGATTTTGTTGGAATCGTTGGGATCGACTTGGACGGTCTTGATGTTCTGGTTGGCCCAGCGATTGCCACCTGCTGGCAGGGTTGGCGAGTAGGGTACGAACACGTCAGAGCCGAGCAAGGTCCAGGTGCTGCCCGCATTGGTCGACTTCATGATCCCGGCGCTGTGTTGGTCGACCGCGGGCCAGTCGCCGGTGCCCACATAGAGCACGCTGCTGTTGTTAGGATCAATCTCGATCGCGCTGGCTGCTTGCGTGACGGTATCGGCCGATTCCCACAGCGGTGTCCAGGTCGGAGTGGCGGCGCTCAGGTTGGTGGTCTTCCACAAACCACCCGCCGCAAAGCCGGCGTAAGCCACGTCGGTGTTGGTGGGATCAACGGCAAGGCCGCTAGCGCTGACCCGACCCGCGACAATGCCATAGCGATAAGCATTGTTGGTCGTCCCGACCGAGTCGAAGGGGGCAGGGCCCACGGCGGTCCAGGTGCTGGTGTTGGGCACAACCAGCGCTTTTTGCCAGGGGAACCCTTTGCCCAAGCGGAGACCTTCACCTTGCCACAGCGGCGCATCCGCGACGTTGAACTTGACCCATTCCTGCGCGTCTTTCCACGGCGTCGACGGCATCCGGCCCGTCGGGTAGGTGAGCAACGACCAGTTGCGCGCGGCGCGCACCCGGATCATGTCGTTCTCGAAATCCACGGGCACATTGCCCGGCGGGACCATCTTCTTGTAGTCCTCGCGTTGGCGCTGGTCATTGGCTTTCTTGGTGGCTTCTGGCTCCCCGGCCCAGGCCGGCAGACTGAGCAGCAAGCTTGCTACGAGGGTTGTGGTGCAGGTGGTGATCCAAGATCGCTGTAGCTTCTTCATGTAGACCCCTTTTCCTTGTGATGAGTAGAGGGCGGACCGAATGAGGAGCAGCAGCTCCGCGCCCTTACTGGAAAAGGGTGGGCAAGTCGGCCAGAAAATATAGTCTATATGACTGTGCGGGAACCGGTTGTCATCCCATTGTCTCCTGCTTCGCTACCAAGTGAACCTCGCGGGATCCCACAGGAAGTTAGGCATATTTGGCGTCGACATTCTCCCGTCTCGCCAAGTTAACTTCTATTTCGACCGTAGTGCTTTGAACCCATCACCCTGCCGCTCCCGCCCTGCCAGGGCCGAGGAACAAGGCCATCACTGCACGCCACACCATTTCTCGTTGCCCAAGCTCGTGCCTTGACTTTGCCGCGGCAGCGCGGTACAAGGTCGAGAAGATTCCGGGAGATGCGCGGCAGAGGCAACCAGTCCCCCCAAGGGCAGTCCCAAAGAGGTGAGGAACGCAGTGAGCGCTGAAAGATTTCAAGCGAGCGGGTCGAGTCGACGGGTGGTTCGTTGGGGTTTGCTGCTGGGCCTCTCGAGCGCCTGGATCCTGGCCGCGGACCACCCCAGCGAGTTTGCCCGCTACCGCTTTAGCTGGGGACACTATGGCGAGAGCCTGGGACAGTACCGCAACCCCACGGACATCGCGGTCTACCGCAATCCCATTGGAGTGATCAATGTGGTGGTGGCGGACAGCGGTAACGCCCGCATCAAGGTGCTGACCGACCAAGGGGCTTTTCTGGAGAAATGGGGCGAGCCAGGTCCAGGTCCTGGGCAGTACAGCGCGCCCTGGGGCGTGGCGGTTGACCCGGCGGGCAAGGTGCTGGTGGCCGACTCGGGCAACCACCGGGTGCAGCAGACCAACGCTTGGACCAACGCAATGACCGACCTTTCCGGCAACTTTCTCGGTCAGTTCGGCCGTCCTGGCTCGGGCGCGGGGGAGTTCCAGTCTCCGACCGATGTGATCCTCGATCCTGCCGGCAACTGCTACGTAGTCGACAGCGGAAACCACCGAGTGCAGAAACTCTCCGCAGAGGGCAAGCCCCTTTTTGCGTGGGGTGGCTTGGGCCAGGGGCCCGGCCAGTTGGACCACCCCCTGGGCATCGCGCTGGCGCCCGACGGCAGCCTCTACGTGACCGACTCCAACAACCAGCGGGTTCAACGCTTTGACGCCGCAGGAAAGTTCCTCGCACAGTGGGGCAGCCCCGGCAACGGCCCCGGCGAATTCGCGGGCCCGGCCGGCATTGCCGTGGATCAGGCCGGACAGGTTTATGTGGCAGATCGGGGCAACCACCGGGTGCAAGTCTTCGACCCGCTGGGCCATCCGCTCGGCGCGATCGGCAGCGAAGGCAGGGGCAAGGGACAGCTCCTGAGGCCCTACGGCGTCGCGGTCGATGACCAGGGCAAGATCTACATTACCGATACCGGCAACCACCGGGTGCAAGTCTTCTCGCGCGACTAAGTCGCGACTCAAGTACTGCCCTCACCGAGTGCGATGCGGGTGCGCAAGTTCAGCGAGCAACGGGGGAGGCAGCGGTGATCGCGGCGGGGGAACGCCTGGCGCGCTGGTCGATCGCGCACCCGCAGCGCGCGATCCGGGTGATGGTCGCCTTGACCCTGCTCGCTTTACCCGGACTCTTGCGCCTCGAACTGCGCACCGATGGCCACGCCCTGGTCCCACCCGATGATCCGGCCGTGCGCATCGACGCGGAAATGCGCGAACACTTCGGCCTGCGCGATCCCGTGCTGGTGGTGGTGGTCACCGACCACCCCGACGGGATCTACAACGCTGCGACGCTCGGGCGGCTCAGGGAATTGACGCGAGCGCTCGCCGGCCTTGAGGGCATCGGTTACCGTCACGTGATGAGCCTGGCCACCGAGAGCCGAGAGCGGCTCGATCCGGGCACTGGGCTTTCTTTCCGTTCATTTCTCGACCCCTTGCCCCAAACTCCCGCGGCCTTCGAACTGCTGCGCCAAGACCTCGCCCGGCCGTCGGCCGCGATCCTCGAAGGCACCTTGATCGCGGCCGACCAACGCGCGGTGGCCGTGGTGGTCGAGGTGCCGGACGCCCACGAACGGGAAGGTGTCGGTGCTGACCGCGCGACCATCGTGCGACAAATCATGGCTGCAGCCGAGCGGCTCGCAGCACCTCCTGACCGCATCCTGGTGGCTGGCGCACCCGTGGCTGAAACGCTACTCGGCGCTCACATTCTGCAAGACCTGGCGCTGCTCTTGCCCCTCGCGCTCGGGGTGATGGCGCTCGTGCTGTGGCTCGGTTGCCGCCGCCTTTGGGGGGTTGTCCTCGGGCTGACCGAAGTCGGAGCGTGCCTGATCTTTACTTTTGGGGTGATGGGCTGGACGGGCGTGCCGATCTTCCTCTCGACCGCTATCTTGCCGGTCATCCTCACCACGTTGGGACTGGCCGACGAGATCCACATTTACTGGCATTACCAGCGCTTGTTAGCAGCGCCCGCTGCGCTACAAGAACCGCTTGCGGCCTTGCGGACCACCCTGGAACAGCTGACCCGACCGGTGGTTTTGACTTCCCTCACCACCGCGATCGGCTTCCTCTCGTTTGCGCCTTCGGGGGTGCTGCCGATCTTCTGGCTGGGCCTGTTCGCTGCGCTGGGAGTCTTGTTCTGCATGGTGTGGTCGCTCACCGTGCTGCCCGCGGCGCTGGCGCTCTTGCCCGCCGCAAAGATGGTGCGCCCGGACCAGCGCCGCCCGCAAGCAGCAGAGCTGGAGGTTGCGTCGGCTCCGCTGCTCGACCGCCTGGTGCTGCCCCTGTGGCGCCGTCGCCGGTGGGTGTTGGCTGGGCTTTCCGGGGTCTCCCTGCTCAGCGTCCTCGGTCTCACGCGGTTGTTTGTCTACGATAGCTGGATCGAGAGTTTTGCCCCGGGCAGCCCCTTTCGCCGGGCCACCGAAGAAGTCAACCAGCGGCTCGCGGGCACCCACATCCTGCAAGTCGAACTCCAGTTCGAGCCGCCACCTGAGGGTAATCCTCGATCTTGGCAGCGCGCGGGTCCCCTGCTCGACCCGGCTGCCGTGGACGCGGTGGGCGAGTTCGCGGCTTTTGCCGAGCAGCAGCCCGGGGTTGGCGGAACCTTGAGCCTGCACCGTCACCTGACGGCACTGGCGCATTTCTGGCAGATGACCAGCGCCGACCGGGTGCTCCCCGCAGACGCTTATGATCTCGACCGCTTGCTGCGGCGCTTCGACCTCAGCCGCGGCCTCTACCAACGGCTCGAAGTGGTCGACGAGGAGCTGGCGCGCACGGTGGTGACGATCTTCGTCCGGGTTGGTAACTATTTCCACACCGCCGAGCTGCTGGAAAACCTGCGCACCTATGAGCGCGAGCACCTCGTCCCGCGCTGCCGGCTGCGGATGGGCGGAGACCTCGCGGTGAGCCAAGCCATGATTCCTGCGATCGTGCGCAGTCAAGTGTCCTCGGTCCTGTTGTCACTGCTCGCTGAACTCGGGGTGCTCATTTGGCTTTATCGTTCCTTGACCTGGGGCTGCCTGGCCCTCCTGCCCGCGGCCCTGTCCGTGCTGTGGGTGTTCGGCTTGATGGGCTTTGCCAACGTCCCCTTGGGGGTGGCGACGTCGATGTTCTGCGCCATTGCCCTGGGCATCGCGGTCGACTTCGGCATCCACTTCATCGCGCGCTTTCGCCGAGCAGAGCCTGCTGATAGCTCCATCCGAGCGAAGGTGGCCCTGAACGAGGTGGGGCCGGCCATCGTCAGCAATACCTTGCTCAACGCCTTGGGGTTCGGCGTGCTGATGTTCTCCCAAGTTCCCGCCAACGCCCACCTCGGTTGGCTGGTGGCCGCTGCGCTCGCTGCGAGCTGCATCCTCACTTTGCTGGGATTGGGGGCCCTCCTGTCCCGACCACACCCCCGAGCTGTGCTATAATTCACTTCATTCTTGTTCTGGTCTCAGGTCGCCTTTCCGGAAATTCGGGAACCGCGCAGAAAACAAAAGGAGAACCCAAATGCGACACCCCTCCACAGCGATCCTGCTGGTCGTGGTCGTCCTGGCCGCGCTCAGTGTGCCTCAAATCTTGCTGGCAGCTTCGCCTCCGATCGCCCCGAAACCGGTGGGCAACACTTTCCCCAGGTATGCAGAGGTCGAGTATGAGCGATCGGTCATCCGCATCCCGGTCCGGCTGGGGGGCGATACCAGCCCGCGGGAGATTATCGAGCTCACCGCGTTCATGAAGCTCGAACGCGAGCCTGCCGTGCGCAACACCATCGGTTACCGTCAATTCGAGTTCACCATTCGCGAATGGGAGCTGTTCGGCTATAGCGAGTTCCTGGGCGCCCATGTCTCCTTCTCGGCTTCCCAACAAGTGATCCAGCCGAAAAGCCTTTGCGTGGCTCTACAGAAGGAAGCGGACTTTCCCGGTTTGATCGTTTATAACGCGATCTACGACATCTACCTCGACGGGCGCAAGATCATTGCTCAGCGGCCCGGGGTCGCGATGGCGC
>CAZCOV010000180.1:0-12712 GCA_964499975.1 uncultured Thermoanaerobaculia bacterium | reverse complement strand
GACCCCTGAGCCCGGTGAGGGGTTGACCTGGTTCGATCAGGACGAAGCGGCCAGCCCTTCCAGCTTTTCGAACCCGCGGCTGATTCTGGCGCGGGAGTTTCGGCTGCTCTCATCGCTCCGCCATCCCCACATCATCAGCGTCTTGGACTATGGCTTTGACGAGCAGCAGCGGCCTTACTACACCATGGAGCTGATCGCTGAACCCCAGACCATCCTCACCGCAGTACAAGGTCAGCCTCTTGGTCCAGATGCTCCTCGCTTTGACCTACCTGCATCGCCGCGGCGTGATCCACCGCGACCTCAAGCCCAGCAATGTGCTGGTCGACCGCGGCCAGGTCAAAGTGGTCGATTTTGGGATCTCGGAGCTGCGCGAGCGGGTCACCCGCGAAGAGGGGATCACCGGGACCCTGGCCTACATGGCACCAGAGCTGCTCAACGGCGGGTTGGCGAGCGAGGCTTCGGATCTTTATGCCTTTGGCGTGCTGGCCTATGAGCTGTGGGTCGGACGCCATCCTTTTGCGGTCCGCAGCTTCGGGGATTTGAGCCGCGCGCAGCATCAGAAACTGGCTACTGAGGGGGTAGACCCGCGCTTGGTCCCGGTGCTCGAAGGGCTCCTGGCGGCCGACCCTGCGCAGCGTTTTCGCGATGCGCACCAAGTCGCCCGCCGGCTGAGCCAGGTCCTGGGTTTGCCGCCGTCGGCAGAGACCATAGCGATTCGCAACAGCTTTCTCCACGCCGCCACTTTGGTGGGCAGGACCGCTGAGCTGAAGCAGCTCTCTCAGCATTTGCAACAGGCCATGGTGGGCCATGGGCAGACAGTTCTGGTCGCGGGGGAGAGCGGGGTGGGCAAGTCGCGCCTGCTGGAGGAACTGCGCAGCCTGGCGCTGGTCAAAGGCGCGGTGGTCTTGACGGGACAGGCGGTGCAGGGCGGCGGCAACCTCTACCAAGCTTGGCAGCAGCCGATCCGTTGGGCCTGTTTGTTGCGCGAAGTCGACGACCTCACGGCTGCGGTGCTCGCCCCCCTCGTTGCCGACTTCGAACAGTTGCTCGGACGTTTTATCCCCAAGGCGAAAGAGTTGCCACCCAAAGCTGCCCAAGAACGCCTGCTCGCGCATCTGGCGGCGTTATTTGCAGGCCAAAGGCAGCCGCTGGTGATCATCCTCGAGGATCTCCACTGGGCGGGCAGCGAAACCCTGGCGGCCCTGGCCCGGCTGCAGCAGACCGCGAGCCAAAACGCGCTGCTGCTGGTCGCCAGCTACCGCCCCGATGAACGTCCAGACCTACCCGCAGCAGTGCCCGGCGCCACCTTGCTCCATTTGGGGCGGTTGGACCAAGAAGGCATCGCGGTGCTGTCTCGCTCGATGTTGGGCGAGGCGGGTTGCCATCCCCAGGTGTTGCGGCTTTTGCAACAGGAAACCGAGGGCAACGTCTTTTTTGTGGTCGAGGTGGTGCGCGCTTTGGCCGAAGAAGCGGGAAGCCTGGAGGACATTGGCCGCGATGAACTGCCAGCCCAGGTTTCCACCGGTGGGATCCGTCAGATCGTCGAGCGGCGCTTGAACCGCGTCCCCGCAGCAGCGGGTCCCCTCCTCGACCTTGCTGCGGTGGGCGGTCGTGAGTTGGAAACGGCGATTTTGCGGACGCTTTTGCCCGAGACAGACCTCGAAACCTGGCTCAGCGCTTGTGCTGACGTTGCCGTGCTCGAAGTGCGCGGCAAACAGTGGCGCTTCGCCCATGACAAGCTGCGCGAGGCCTTGTTGCGCCGGATGTCACCGGAATTTCGGGCCCGGCTCCATCAGCGCACGGCTTTAGCCCTCGAAGTCGTGGTGGGAGCCGACCCCAAAGAGCGCGCGCCATATACCGCGGCCCTGGCCTATCACTGGGGGTGGGCTGCCACCTTGGGCGAGGAACCAGCCCAACGCAAAGCGGTCTCTTACTTGGCGCAAGCGGGGCGGCAAGCGCTCGAGAGCTTCGCCAACCGGGAGGCCGAACGCTATCTGCGCGAAGGCTTAGAGCTCAACGCCAACTTGCCGTCGGCGGTCGCTGGCGAGCAGGAGATCGTGCTGCAAACCGACCTCGGGGCTGCTTACTTGATGATCAAGGGGCAATCAGCGCCGGAAGTGGGGACAGCCTTCCACCGTGCGCGTGAGCTCTGTGAGCAACTGGGCAAGACCGACCAGCTGCTGGCGGTACTGCTCGGACTCTGGCGTTTTCACTTGGTGCGGGGCGAGCTGAAGACCGCGCGCGAGCTGGCCGAGCAGTTCCTGCAACAAGCCGAAGCCAAGGGCAACTTGGTTTTTCGCGTGCTGGCCGAGTATGCCTTGGGCACCAATTTGTTGTTCCAGGGCGAGCCAGCGCTGGCTCTTCGCCAGCTCACCGCCAGCAGCGAGCACTATCGCGCACTGGAACTACCAGCTGGTCAGCCGATCCCCGACACCTTCTACTCTGGCCAGCACCCCGGAGTCGCTGCGCTGCTTTATGCGGCGTGGTCCTTGTGGCTGCAGGGTTATCCGCAGGAAGCGCGCGGACGCTTGGCGCAGGGACTGATGCTCGCCGACCAGTTGGGCCACCCTTTCACCCGCGCTTTTGCTTTTGCCCTGGCGTCCTGGATCTGCCAGTTCCAGCGCGATCCAGCGGCAGCCCGCAGCATGGCGCAGACCTGCTTCGAGCTTTCCCAGGCAGAAGGTTTTCCGGTGTTTCAAGGGGTCGGCCAGGTGATGCTCGGCTGGGTTCAGGCCCATTCCGACGCTGATTCCGGAATCCTGCAGATTCGCCAGGGCTTACGGGTTCTCGACTCGACCATGACGGTGCTCAATCGTCCCTACTTCTTGGCTCTCTTGGCTGAGGCATGTGGCTGGGCGAGGCGGTTTGAAGAGGGTTTGCAGGTTCTGGCGGAAGCCCTGACCATAGCGACCCAAAGCGGACAGCGGTGGTGGCTGCCCGAGATCCATCGGCTGCGCGGTGAGCTGCAAGCGCAGTGCGGATTGCCGCACCAGCTGGTCGCTGCCGATTCCTTGGCGCAAGCCGCAACCCTGGCGGCAGAGAGCCAGGCCCGTGCGCTCGAAGTGCGGGCGATGGTCAGTCTGGTCCGCTGGCTGCGTTCAGCCGAGAATCCCTGGCCAGACCCCATCCGGCTCGACGCGGCCGAAACCCGGCTCCGCGAGCTGTGCAGCGCAGATGAAAGCCCCGCCAGCGCGGATTGGGACGAAGCGCGAGCGCTGCTCCGCGTATGACGTTCTCAAGATACGCCCTCAGGGTGCTACCGATGACGCGTCAGCTTGAGGTATCGTAGCACCCCCATGAGCGAAGCTAGCGAATTCCACGAAGAAGACAAGATCGGCAAGGTCTACGACTGGGGGCTCTTGCGCCGCTTGCTGCACTACGTGCGTCCCCACGTTTGGGCCGCCTGGACCGCGCTCGGCATGATGATTCTCGCCTCCCTGCTCCAGCTGGTCGGACCGCTGGCGACGCTCGTCGCTTTGGATCTGTACGTCCGCCCATTTGCCGATGAAAACACCTCGCCCCTCTCGCGCTGGGTCGACCAGTGTTTGCAGCAGTGGGGGTTGGCACTCGAGCCCATGGACGGGATCATGTTGATGTCGGGCATCTTCCTGGCTTCCTTGATCCTCACTTTCGGGGTGCTTTTTGCTCAAGGCTATGTGCTGCAGGTGATGGGCCAAAACATCATGTACGACATGCGGCGCGAGGTCTTTGCCAAGTTGCAGCGCTTGCCGATCGCTTTTTTCAACCGCAACCCGATCGGTCGGCTGGTCACCCGCGCGACCAACGACGTCGAAGCTTTAAACGAGCTCTTCACCTCGGGATTCGTGCCCATCCTCGGCGATTTCCTCCTGCTCGTCGGCATTGTGGTGGTGCTCTTTTTGATGAATTGGAAGCTCGCCTTGGTCAGCTTCGCGATTCTGCCATTGCTGTTGCTCACCTCGATCTGGTTCAGATCCCGGGTGCGACAGAGCTTTCGTGAGATTCGGGTCAAGCTGGCCCGGATCAACGCGTTCCTCCAAGAGCACCTGACCGGAATGTCAGTCGTGCAGCTGTTCCGCCGCGAAGATCGGGCGTTCGCCGAGTTTTCTGCGGTCAATGCTCTTCACCGCGACGCCAACGTCCACTCGATCTTCTACTATGCGGTCTTTTTCCCCGCAGTCGGCGCCATCACCGCGCTCGGTCTTGCCCTCATCGTGTGGTTCGGCGGCGGCCAGATCCTGCGCCATGAGCTGTCTTTGGGGGCGCTCATCGCTTTTCTCCAATATGACCAGCGGTTCTTCCAGCCGATCGTCGACCTTTCAGAAAAGTACAACATCCTGCAAGGCGCCATGGCCAGTGCCGAGCGGCTGTTCCAGCTGCTCGACACCGAAGTGGAAATCACCTCGCCGCCCAATGCCTGGAGCGCCCATGAAGTGAAAGGGGCAATCACCTTCGACCGGGTGTCCTTCAGCTACAGCCCTGAAGAGCCGGTACTCGAAGACGTCAGCTTCCAAGTGGCGCCCGGTGAAACCGTGGCGGTTGTCGGCCACACCGGCGCGGGCAAGAGCACGCTGACCAACCTGCTCTTGCGTTTTTATGACGTCAACTCGGGCAACGTCCGCATCGACGGGGTCGACGTCCGGCAGTGGGATTTGCAGGTGTTGCGTCGGCAAATCGCCATGGTGCTCCAAGACGTCTTCTTGTTTTCGGGGGACATCGCTTCCAACATTCGGTTAGGCAATGAGATTTCTGACGAGACCCTGCGCTGGGCGACGCACGAAGTCGGGGCTTGGGATTTCATTGAACGGCTGCCGGGCGGCCTCGCTGCGACCGTGCGGGAACGGGGCGCTGGCTTGTCTGTGGGACAAAAGCAGCTCATCGCTTTCGCCCGCGCCTTGGCCGCAGACCCACGGATCTTGATCCTCGACGAAGCCACGGCCTCGATCGACACCGAAACCGAGCAGCGCATCCAAAAGGCGCTCGAACGGCTGCTGATCGGTCGCACCAGCCTGGTCATCGCGCATCGCTTGTCGACCATCCAGCGGGCCGACCGCATCCTGGTCATGCACAAGGGCAGGTTGCGCGAGCAGGGGACCCACCAAGAACTGCTGGCGGCGCGCGGCATCTACCACAAGCTCTATCTCCTGCAGTACCAGGAAGAAGTCCCGAAGTTGACCGGCTTGAGCCATGCGTGATCTTGCTCAGCGATCCGCAATGGCCAGCCGGACAGCCAGGACAATGTTGGTGCGCCAGGGTTGGACCCCAGCGCCATGATTTGACCGTCACAACTTGATCATTACAGCTTGATCATTGCAGCTTGATCACTACGATTTGATCATTATGGTTGGCCAATTTAATAGAATTGCCCCTTTATTTTCTCAGAAGTGATAAAAATGGCAGGGGCGCACTTCTCAAATGTGAGAAGCCGTCGTCATCTTGACCGCAGCCCGCAAGCCGGCAGGCTCTGGGGCAGCGACCTCCAAACTAACCCAAGCTAGGGCGCAAGTAATCATGGCTTATCGGCTGCTCGCCAGGTTCGACAATCAGACGCTGCGCGCGACCCTACACCAGGTCAGGAACATCTTGGGATCAGCCCCGACCTGTGATGTCTGCATCCCCCACTTCACGGTTTCGCGGCGCCACGCAGCGATCACGATCACCCCCGCGGGCATCGAACTCGAGGACTTGAACTCGACCAATGGCACCCTGATCCGCTCGCAGCGGATTGAGCGAGCGACCATCCGCCCATCCGACATCTTTGTGCTGGGCCGGGTGGTGGTGCTGCTCGAGCAGATCACCGACGAAGACGTTGAAGTCGCGATCGAGATGGAAGGGCGCGAAGAAGCCAAGACCCCGGCAGCGCCACCTGCCGTGAGTGAACGCACCCAATCCTTCAGTGTGCTCGACCAGTTCACGCTCGAATGGTTGCCGCGCTTCCTGGAACAGCTGTGCGATGAAACCGACCGGCAGCGCTTGGCGCCGCAGATCGGCCAGGCCCTGCTCGACATGCTGCCGGTCACCGATGTCGAGATCATCGAACTCGGTGGGGGCACCAAAGGCGTGCTCTACGCGACCGAGCAGCACGATGACTTGACCAGCGGGGCTTTGTGGTGCGAAGCCGCGACCGACGTCTGTCAAGTGCGGGCGAATTTCATCAAAGCGCGAGCCGCCGCCCACTTTCGCCCCTTGCTCGAGTCTGCCGCTCGGCTGTTGACCCTGGCAGACCGCCGCGACCAGGGGGAGGTTTATGGCCGGAAGCCCGTGGCCGTGCCTCACCCGGACACCCCGCAGCCGCCCAGCGTCGAACCTGAAGTGCAGCGCATCTACAACGAAGCCACCCGGGTCGCGCGCGGTGACGTCGGGGTGCTGATCATCGGCGAGTCCGGGACGGGCAAAGAAGTCTTGGCCCGGTTCATCCACCACGCTTCCCCGCGCAGCGCGCAAGCCCTGGTTGCGATCAATTGCGCCTCCTTGCCGCGCGACCTGCTCGAAGCCGAGCTGTTCGGCGTCGAGCGCGGGGTGGCGACCGGGGTCGAGGCGCGCGCCGGCAAGTTCGAAGCCGCGGATCAAGGCACGATTTTCCTCGATGAGATCGGGGACATGGCACCGGAAACCCAAGCCAAGATCTTGCGGGTCTTGCAGGAGCAGGAAGTCTTTCGCATCGGTGGCCATACGCCACGGCCGGCCCGCGCTCGGGTGATCGCCGCGACCAACCGGCCAATCCAGCGCATGCTGGCCGAAGGGACGTTCCGTTCCGACCTCTACCACCGCATTGCGACGTGGGAAGTCGAGCTGCCGCCCCTCCGCCGTCGGCGCTCGGACATCCCCAACCTGGTCGCTTTCTTCCTGGCGCGCGAAGCCCGTCGCCACGGCGTCAAGGTGCGCGGCGTGTCCCGGGCTGCTTTGATCCAGCTCCGCCGCTACAACTGGCCGGGCAACATTCGCCAACTGAGAAACGAAATTTCGCGTGCGGTCCTGTTCCTCGAAGACAACGAGCTGCTGGACACCGGACGCCTCAACCCGACGATCCGCGGGGAGCAGCAAGAGCAAAGCGGGCGCTCGTTGACCGAAATTCTCGAAAGCGTCGAGCGCGATGAGATCGTGATGGCGCTCGAAGCGGCTGGCGGTGACACCGCGATTGCAGCGCGCAACTTGCAAGTCAGCCGTCCCACCCTCTATCGCCGGATCAAGCATCTAGGGATCGACCTCCCCGGCACAGCGTTGCGCCAAACCTGATTCCGGGTCGGGCGGCAGGCAGGCAGGCAGGGAGGAGCGGATGGCACGGCTGGTTTTTCTCAGCCACAACAGCCGCGACAAGCCGCAAGTCGAGACCTTGGCGTTTGCCCTGCGCGACGCCGGGATCAGGCCGTGGCTCGACAAGTGGGAACTGATCGCCGGCCGTCCCTGGCAAGAAGAGCTGGCCGCAGCGCTGCGCACAGCCGACGCCGTGGTGGTGTGTTGCGGTCCGCACGGCTTGGGCAAGGTGCAACAGCCCGAAATTGACCTCGCCCTCGACCACGCCTGGCGCGACGTGAATCGTTTGGTGGTGCCAGTGCTGCTCCCCGGTGCCATGGGCGAAGTCCCGGACTTCTTGCGGCTCAGGACTTGGGTGGATCTGCGCGATGGGATCAGCAGTGCTGGGGTCAAGCGCTTGGTGGCTGCGCTCTTGGGCCAGGCCCCAGGACCTGCAGCCAGCGAGGTGGGCGCGGTTCGGCCTTACCAGGGTCTGGCCGCATTTGAAGAAAAAGATGCCGCGCGCTTTTTTGGTCGCGAGCCAGACGTCCAGGCCCTGCTCTCGCGCCTTGAACAGTGCTGCCAGCGGACTGGCCCGGCTTTGCGATGGCTGACTTTGGTGGCGGCCTCTGGCGCGGGCAAGTCGTCGCTCTTGTGCGCTGGTTTGCTGCCCGCTCTGCGCACCGGCCAGCTCGACGGCCGTTACGACTGGACCATCCTCTACTTGCGTCCAGGCCCGCGGCCGCTGCACGTCCTGGCGGTTCAGCTCACCCGCGCAAGCGGCGGCAGTGCGCAAGACCTCGCGGCCACCAAAGCTGCGCTCAGCAGCCAGGACAACGCCCTTTCCGATAGCGTTGACCTCTTCTTACCGACTGGATCTGCGGGTTTAGTCCTTGCTGTCGACCAGCTCGAAGAGCTGTTCACCCAATGCCAGGACCGCGAAGAGCGCGCTGCCTTTGCCGCGAATCTGCTCGCGGCAGCCACGCTGGCGGGCGGGCAAGTCGTGGTTGTGGCCACCTTGCGGGCGGATTTTCTGGGGGCTGCGCTCGAGCTGTCCCGACCTTTTGCCGCGGCGATCAAAGCCTCGCAAGAAATCCTCCTGCCGCTCGAACCGGCGCAGTTGCAAAGCGCCATCTTGCGTCCGGCCCACCAGGCGGGTTTGCGCTTTGACGATGGCCTGGTCGACACCCTGATTGCGGAAGTAGGGGGGCAACCCGGGGATTTACCCCTGCTGCAATTCACCCTCGACGGCTTGTGGACAGAACGTGAGGGTCAGCGCTTGACCTGGGAAGCTTACCGTCGCCTGGGCGGCGTCCGCGGTGCCATGGCTCGCCGGGCAGATGCTTTTGTCGCAGGTTTGGACGCGCCAGGACAGCTGACCGTGCGCCGCATCTTCGGCCGTCTGGTGCAAGTTGGCGAAGGCGCGGCCGACACCCGACGGCTGGCTACCCGCGATGAGCTCGAAAGCGTGGCGCCGCAAGCTGGGGCCCAGGTTGACCAGTTGATCCGCGAGCGGCTGCTCACCGCGCGAGAAGACGGCGTCGAGGTCGCACACGAAGCCTTGATCGAGAACTGGGCCACCCTCAAGAGCTGGTTGCGCGAAGACCGGGTGCTCTTGAGTCTGCACGCAGATTTGAGCGAAGCCGCCCAGCACTGGGACGCGGGCCAGCGGCAAGACGACGACCTCTGGCGCGGCGGCCGTCTGGGGCAGATCGGCGAGCAAGTCGAGCTGGGACGGATTCGGCTGTCGCCGCTCGAAGCGGCTTTTGTCGCGCGCGGTCAGGAAGTCGAAAAGCGCAACTTTGACGCTGCGCGCGAATTTGCCGAACTCATCGTGTTCGACATTGACCGCAAGCTCAGGCCTTTTGCTGCTGCCGCGGGCATTCGTCGCGAGCTGCTCGATGCGGGCACCAAGTTGCTGGCGATCCTCGGCGGGGAGTCCCGCGGGGCTCCGCAAGTGACCCGTTTGCTCCACCATCGGCAGCGCGGGGACCTGGCTTTGAGCCACGACGACTTGGGACGAGCGCGCCGTGAGTTCGAGCGCGCCTTGGAACTGGCACAACTCTTGAGCGAGCGCGCTCCAGACCACCCGTCTAACCGCGCTGACTTGGCTTTGTGCTACAGCAAGCTCGGTCAAGTCGCGGATCGTGCAGGTGAGGTAGCCAAAGCGCGCGCTTATTTGGAGCAGGCGCGCGCGATTGCCGAGCGTCTGGTACAGCAAACCCCTACCCATGCACCGGCCCAGCGCAGCCTGGCGTCCAATTGCGAGCGGTTGGGCGACCTCGCCGTCCGTGCCGGCGATTTTGCGGATGCTCGCCGCTACTTTGAGCAAGCGCTAGCGATCCAAGAGGCCCTAGCCCAGACCACCCCGGATCGGGCTGGGGACCAGCGCGGCGTGGCCTTCACTTACAAGCGGCTGAGCACTTTGGCTGCTCGTGAAGGCGATCTTTTAGCGGCGCGTCAGTTTGGGGAAAGAGTCCTGGTGATTCGTCGGCAGCTGGCGTTTGCCAATCCGCAAGACGCGCGGGCGCAGCGCGACCTGGCTTTCATCTACAACCACCTCGCCAACATTGCGGTGCGTGCCAAAGACGTGCGAGCGGCGCAAGACTACTTCGCAGCTGCGCTGGCAATCCGCAAACAGCTGGTCCGGGCCGACCGGCAAAACGCTGACTTCTTGCGCGACCTGGCGTTCAGTTACAACAACCTGGGCAGTTTCGAGCTAGAACACGGGGAATTCCGCCAAGCTCGCCATCACACCGAAAAAGCGCTGCGGATCATCACCCGTTTGGCCGCGGCCGATCCCGAGAACGCGCAGTACCAGCGCGACCTCCTGTTCGCCTACCAGAACCTCACGGGCCTAGCTTTAGCCCAAGCCGATCTTGCGTCGGCGCGCGCTCATTGCGCCACTTGCCAGCGGATCCTCGACGGCTTTGCGGAGAAGGGCCTCTTCGCCGCCGACAGCGACCTCGAAGAGATCCGCGTCTGGGTCCAAAGCGCGTGCCAGCAGTTCGATCAA
This sequence comes from uncultured Thermoanaerobaculia bacterium, assembly GCA_964499975.1. Taxonomy (GTDB): domain Bacteria; phylum Acidobacteriota; class Thermoanaerobaculia; order Multivoradales; family J023; genus CAZCOV01. The sequence continues at coordinate 2,484 of CAZCOV010000180.1, read as the reverse complement.
AGAAACGCTGGCGCCTCCGACACCACTAGCACAGCACTGCCAGCGGGGGTTAGCGTTAGCCAAGCATCGCAAGCACTGAAGCCTTGACACCTTGCAGCGAAGTTGGTACAGTACCCCTGTACAATTGATCGGGGGCAGCTTTGGAAACCACCTACACACACGCTCGCGCCCACTTTGCATCGCTCTGCGACCACGCCGTATCCACCCTTGAACCCGTCATTGTGCATCGGCGGGGCGCAGAAGACGTTGCTATCGTTTCGGCTGCCGAGCTTCAGAGTCTTCAGGAAACCCTGCACCTTCTCCGCTCACCTCGAAACGCGCAGCGGATCTTTTCGGCGCTGGCGCGGGTCAGGTCGCGCAAGACGAAGCCCCAGACCGTGGAATCGCTGCGCAAGGAGTTCGGTCTCGAAGCGACAACAGTGCCCAGGTGACAGAAGCTCCTATAGCGATCTTCGAGGCAGAGTTTCGCGAGGATCTGCGCTTCTGGATCGAAACCGACCGGCGCGTTGCCCTGCGTCTCATGGCGCTTGTCGAGGCCGTGCTGCGAGAACCATTCGGCGGCATCGGCAAACCCGAGCATCTGAAGTATTTCGGCCCGGGCTTCTGGTCTCGCCGCCTCACCCAGGAACACCGCCTTCTCTACGTCGTCCGGAAGGGCACCATCCACTTTACGAACGCTCGGTACCATTACTGACCATGTCGGCTCAAAGGGTGGCCGGCTAAAGCTAAAGCTAAAGCTCAAGCTCATAGGGCGATCGGCTCAGACGGCCAACGGTAGGACGAGCCTGCTGACCCGTTCGCAGAACCAGTACACCGCCAAAGAGCCGATGGCATAGGCCGGAACCGCGGTCGCCCAGCGAGGCCAGGCCACGGGCAAAGCTTTGAGCGCGCGCATGAGCAGGAGGACGGCAGCGACAAAGGCGAGTTGGCCGAGCTCGATGCCGAGGTTGAAGGCGAACAGGGCGAGCGGGATTTCGCCAGCGGGTAGCCCCACTTCGCTCAAGGCGCCGGCAAAGCCCAGGCCGTGGAGCAGACCAAAGCCACTCGCCACCAGCCAGGGCCAGCGCTGGGTCAAGGTGGGACCCCGCCCGCGCGCGGTCAACTCGACGGCGAGGACGTAGATGCTGAGCGCGATCGCCGCTTCCATCGGTCCCTGGGGCACGCTGACCAGCCCCACCGAAGCGAGCGCCAGGGTGATGCTGTGACCCAGGGTGAAGGCGGTGATGGTCCATAACAACGAGCGGCCCCAGCCGACCAGCAGGACCAAGGCGAGCACGAACAGCAAGTGGTCCCAGCCGGTCAAGATGTGCTCGACGCCGAGTCCGCCGTAGCTCGAGAACACGCCCAGCCGACCGCGTTCCGCGCTGATTTTGCAGCTGGGAGCCTGCGCGGTCAGCACCTGGCGCAGCTTGCGGCCGTCGCGCAGGGCCACCCGCAGCAGCACCTCCGCTTGGCTGGTGGCAATGCCTTCGACCCCGACAGTCTTGCCGGTCAACCCGTTGGGACAGCGGATCTCCCAGCGCGCCTTGATCCCCGTGCCCTCTTGCGTGACTACCGGGTTGCCCACCCCCGCGCACTCGACCGGCAAAACCGGGCGGAGCTGGCTGCCCTGGACCCGGACGATCGGCTGCTTGAAGCGCACGCTGATCAGGTCATCCGGCCTTTCTTCGAGTTCGAGCAGCGCTGGGGCAAACTGATGGGCTGCCGCGGGCCAACCCCCGACCAGCGCGAGCCCCAGCAGCCACCCCGTCAAGCTCAGCGTCCGCACCTGGGCCCAACCTCGCGCGCGCCAGCCGCCAGCCACCCTCAAGACGGCCACTCCGGGGTGACGATTTCGTATTCCAACCGCAGTTCCCGCAAGCGCAGCTCCAGCCACTCATCGGCCAGCTTTTGCAGCAACCGCTCTTCGACCCGGGTGCGGACCTCGGCGAGTGGGGGCAGGGCTGCTGCGGTCTGTTGATGGACAAAAACCAGGTGGTGGCCATAGCGCGAGGCCAGGGGGCCAGCCCAGCCCCCCACCGGCAAAGCCATGACCGCGGTTGCAAAGTCAGCACCGAATTCCGTGGCGAGACCCTGCTCGGTCAAAGGCGGCAAGCTGAGCGGGACCAGCGGCTCGTCCGAAAGCGCGAGCGCGGCCTCGAACGTGAGATTTTCCTCGCGGATGCGGGTGAGCAAGAGCTGCGCCCGGCTGGCGGTGTCCGGCCATTTGAAGCCGTTGACCAAGATCTGGGAAATGCGGACTTGGGCCGGACGCGAGAATTCCTGGGGATTGGCCGCATAAAAAGCCGCCAAGCTCTCAGGACTCGGTTTTTGCAACAAGACCACCGCGCGGATCAAGCGCCGCGCACTGTCGGTGAGGATGCGACGAATCACCAAATCGCCGTGGTGTAGCCCCAACTCCAGGGCCGCCGCGGCGCTCTCGCTTTCGGACGCGGCCTCATGCGGATTGGCTTCCACGAACTCGGCGATTTGGGCCAGACGACG
>CAZCOV010000179.1:0-12717 GCA_964499975.1 uncultured Thermoanaerobaculia bacterium | reverse complement strand
CGAGCACCAGCTTCAGGCTGTCGGTCAAGTCAAAGTCAACTTGCGCGAAAACCGAGCTGGCGTCGGAGTCGACCGGGGAGAAAACCAGGGTCTGGCGGCCTTGGGGATTGGCGGTGTCGATTTCTTCCTCCCCATAACTGCCGCCAGCGACTAGGCGAACCTTTCCTTGGTTGAAATCCCAGTTGGTCTGGAACTCGACCTGGAAGTTTTGATCGTCGAGGTAGGTCACGGCTCCCGAATTGAGGGAGGTCTGTTCATTGCCCTCGCGGGTGTTGTGGTAGGCGAGCACGTTCCAGTGATCCGCGGTGTAATTGAAGCGGCTCCACATCCGCTCGACCTCGGGGAGGGAGAAGCGACCAATGCCGGTCTGCAGGGCGGGAGACTCGTAGTTGGCGAGCCCGCCTTCGAGGGTCAGGAAGTTGCCGTTCTGGAAGTGCTTGTCAAAGCGCAGGTTGCCAAAGGTGGCCTGGTTCTCATCGAGCAACCGTGGCAAGCGCTCGCGGAAAAGGCAGTTGGTGTCGGCCGCGGAAGTGCAGACCCGCGAATACTCGACGCCGGTCGTGCGGTCGACCGAGAAGTCGCCGCTTTGGAAGTAGCTGCCGTTAAGCTTGAAGTACCAATCAGAGCCGAGTTCGGTGGCCCAGCGGAAATCCGCTTTTTGGGTCGATAGCTCGCCCCCGGTCAAACGCAGCTCCCCGCCCTGGCTGTAGCGCGGGGAGCGGGTCACCAGGTTGAGCACTCCGTTGAAGGCGTTGGCGCCATAAAGCGCCGAACTCGGACCGCGCACCAGTTCTGCGCTTTCGAGGTCGTTCATGATCTGCGACACCGCGATCCATTCCTGCGAGGCGAGAAATGGCACGGAGGGATCGCGACCATCGATCAACACCACCACCCGGCGATTGAGCGAGCTGTTGAAGCCACGGGTGTTCATGTTGTAGTCAAAAACGCCGCTCTGGGTCACTTCAACTCCGGGCGTGAACTCGAGCAATTTGGGCAGCTGCCCGCTAGACGCCTCACGATCAATTTGCTCTTCAGTCACCGAGGTGACCGCAGCCGGCGCTTCGACGATCCGTTCGCGCCGCCTGGAAGCAGAAAACACGGTGATCGTCTCAGCAAAGGACACATCCCAGTCGACCGTTTTGTCCACGGTCGCCGTGGCGCCCGCGGTCACCGCCACGCCAGTCGCGGTCTCGGCATTGTCGCCGAGGGTGAAGTTCACCGTGTAGGTTCCGGCTGGGACCCCTTCAAAACGATAATGACCACTGTTGTCGGTGATCTCGACCGCGCCAAGTTCACTGACCACCACAGTCACGCCACCCACGCCTTTGCCCTCGTCGCGGGTGATCCGTCCTTCGATCTGACCGTTGCCCTGGGCCAGCGCTGACATGACGCTGAGTGTGAACAGGGCAAAAAACGTTAGAACTCGCTTTCCTCGCATACTTGCCTCCTCGAATTCGCTTTGCGATCACTCTTTCGTCCATCGTCGGAAGTCGATCGGCCGGGGCAGACGCAACCCGCAGACCGATTTCCAAGACGATAGTCGAAGGCTCATTATCTGGTGCTTGCGCCGGGTTCGCAAGCCGCAGTGCGGCGAAAACACTCGCGCGCCGGTAGCTCAGCTAAAACTTAGCCGAATAAAAACTCAGCTAGAAACTCAGCCAAAAATCCGCGGCGCTGGCTTGGGCAGGGTCACGGGCGCCGGACTCTCGTCGTCCAGTCCGCGAAAGCGACCCCGTCCGAGGTGGAGCAGGCAACGGTTGCGTCCTTGTTCTTTGGCGGCGTAGAGGGCTTCGTCAGCGAGCAAAAACAGCTCGCTCGCGGTCTTGACGTGCAGTTCGGGAAAAGCAGCCACACCCGCGCTCAAAGTGAGCGGGATGGTTTGTCCAGCGAACCCGAAGTGAACCCCAGCGACGGCCTGGCGTAAGCGGTCCGCGAGGTGTAGGGCCTTGTCTCCTGCAGTGTCTTCGAGCAAAACCGCGAATTCCTCGCCACCGTAGCGGCAGCACAGGTCCTTTTCCCGGCGCTCTTCGGCCAGGGTGCGGGCGACCTGGACCAGCGCCTGGTCGCCCGCGGCATGGCCATAAGTGTCATTGACCCGCTTGAAGTGGTCGATGTCGCACAGGATGATCGCCATTGAACGCCCTTCTTCACAACATTGGCTAAAAACCACCTGCATCCGGCTCTCGAACACGCGCCGCACTGGGACCCCGGTCAGCGGGTCGTGTTTGGCCTCTTGGTCCAAAATCGCGCGGTGTACCGAACTCGCGAGGTGCGGCACCAGGCTGGCGAGCAGCTCCTCGGCTCCCGGTTCGATCTGGCGCGGATCGCACCACAACCGTACCGTTGCGAGGCGCCGCTGCTCTGCGAGCAAGGGCAGCTCGACTTGATGCCAGCTGGCGCGGCGGTGGATCCCGGGCAAAGGCGGCGGCGAGGACGGCGGCTGCGGCAGGCCTTCGATCAGCGCTCCGGCGCTGTCAGCGGTCCAGCTGCGCGCACCTGCCGGCTGCAGCAGCTCGAACTGAAAATAGCTCACCGGCAGCACATTGCGGCATTCGATCAGCACTTGCTGCGCGATCTCTCGGAGGTTCGAAATCGCGGTCACGATCCGCTCCGGCGCTTGATGAACCTGCTGCAAATCGCCGCGCCGATGTTCGGAGATCCCGTACAGCATGGCGGTACGCGCAGCCTCGGCGGCCAGCAAAGCGAACGCCAACGCGACCAGCATCAAACGCGGCCAGCCGATCAGCGGGGCGAAGTTCGCGAGCAGCATGCCCAGCCCCCAACCGCCAGCGTCGAGCAGCAGGGGGAGGACCTGCTGGCGCGTGAAGAAATCAGCCCATGGCGGTGACCGGCGCAGGTTGAGCCCGGAGAGTGTCAGGACTGCGAGGTAAGCTGCGATCGCGCCCAGCTCGCCCCAGCTCCAAAAACCGGTGGCGGCCTTGGGGGTGTGCTGAGCTAAAGCTGCGGCCACCAAGGCAGCGGCGGCCAGGCAAGGCGCCTTGAGCAAGACCGCGAGCCAGCTTTCCGGCGCGGCCGCACCCGCGCGCTGCCGTCGTCCGATGAACCGCCGCCGCGCGAGCTCAGCGGACAGCAGCTGCAGAGCTGCCAGCCAGGCTGTAGGGACCGGGCCCAGCCGGGCGGCCGCCAGGGGCAACACCAAAGCGCCCAGCCCGAGGGTCGTTCCCCCCCAAGGACGGTGCAGGGCTGCCAGCGCACCCACGAACCAGAACCCCAGCATTTCCCACGGTGCCGGCAACAAGCCCCGCGGCGCCAGGGCCGTGCCACTGGCCAGCAGGACGACCGCTCCCCACAGGCTCGCCCCGATCATTGCGGTCCGTTGTTGCGGCCAGTCTTTCCCGGTCACTCGATCGAACTCCTCCCAAGATTTTATGTTGACAGGGCAAGCTTCAGCTCGGGTTCTTTATGAACGCTGCTAAACGATGTCCGAAGCGTGACGTGAAACGCCGCGTTTTTCCTGGCCGGAATCCGCAGAGCGCGACTGGCGCGATTCTTGCTCGATGCCCCCAATTCGGTGTCTGGTCGGGGGTTCGCTCAGATCGTTTCTTGCTCATTTGCCAACTTTAGGAGATCCTTGTATGAGAAAGCATGGCTTTCACTGGTCTTTGTTGTTCGTCTTGTTGTTGTTCGCAGCTGGCACCACAGCTCCGGTTCTGGCGGGGGGGGCGTGGGTACCTGCACCGGGAACTGGGGACATCCAAATCGGCTTCAGCCAAAAAACCGCACATACCTCTTGGGACTCGCGCGGGGAGTCATTCACCAACACCACGGGCCCCAACCGATTAAAGCACTACCACGACTTCCGCTATGCCTACGTCTCGGGTGAAGTCGGGGTCATCCGTCGCTTGTCCATCCACTTCCTGGTCACCTACCTTGACGGTTTCGAAGGACCGATCGAGGACATGGAACGCAATACCGGACCCTCGGATGCCTGGTTTGGGCTCAAGTATCAGGTGGCCAAGGGCGATTGGCCCATGGCGATCGGTTTCACGATCCGCACTCCGTATCTCTACGACTTACCGGGGCCCTACAACCGGCACCTGTTTGACTCCAATGGCAATTTTCGTGGGGTCAGCCCGGAGTGGCGGGGACTCTTGCGCGAGGATTACACCCTGAACTACTTGCTCAGCCATTCCTATGCCGACGGCCGCGGATGGATGAACTTCGGTGCTGGCTATTCCTACCGCGTCGGCGCTCCCGCGGACGAAGTCCCGATGTTCGCTGAAATCGGTTACCCCTTGCCGTTCTGGAATGCTGCGGTCAAAGGCACAGTCAACTACGTCCAGAGCTTGGGCAATGACTCACTGCGCAAGCCCCATGACCGCTTCGGTTCGCGGCCGGGCTTCAACTTCAACAATGCCACGATCTTGCGGGCGGGCGTTGCCTTCATTGTCCCCTTGAGCGCCACGAAAAACTGGACAGCGGAAATTGGCTACAACCAGTGGCTGATGGGCCGTTCAGCGCGGCAGTACGAAGAGCCGTTCTTGAGTATTGGCCGCCGCTTCTAACCCGCCGCTTCCCAGCGCATCGGCCGGCTATCTGGGCCCGGGACGTTTTCTCCTGCGTGCGTCGCGGAACCCGGGGTGACCGAGCTCCGGGACGTTTTCTTTCTCCCAGCGTCCCGGAGCCCGAGGTGACCTCAGCCACCCGCGCTGCCATCAACGACTTGTTGCTTGATTTCGTCAAAATTGGTCTTGTACACCCGCCAGTTACCATCGCCCTTCTTTTGCTCACGAAACCAGATGGCCGCTGCCCCGCCATCTGCTTTGCGGTAAAACCAGGCGACGACGTTCCGCTCCGGATATTCTTTGATGTTGCGCAAGAAAACCGGCCCCAGCGCTACCCGGACCTCGTCTTGGGACATCTTCTCTTTGGCCGCCGCAAAACGGTCCGCGGTCATGAAGCGCATCTCTTCGGCATAGGCGATCGCGCTCTTGAGCTTGTCGTAATCGGGGTCGTTGGTTTGGGCCTGCTGATAAATGTCGACCGCGCGCTGGTAGTCGCCACCTTCGTCGATGTAGTCCCGGGCGGTGGCGATGGCTTCGTCGCTGTTCATCCGCATGGCTTCCTTCTGAATCGCGTTCAACTCCGTGCCCACGGTTAACCCCTGATTGTTGATGAACTCGGCGAGCCGCTTACCGAACTCTTCGGCCCGCTGGTTGAGTTCTTGATTCAGGGTCTTGTGGTGCGACTCGAGTTCCGCTTTGCCGAGGGAAACCAGCGCGCCATTAGGCCCAGCGGTCTTTTTACCGATGAGCAGGTCGCGTACCTGGTACAGCTCTTGACGCTTGCCGTCCAGCTCCTTCTTGGCCGACTGCAGCCAGGTCCACTCCTGGCTGTCAAGCGCAGCTTTTTGCTCCGGGTTGGGTCCTTCTTGAGGCGAACCCGAACAACCGTAGAGGACAAGCGCAAAACCGAGGGACAGAACGAAAAGGCATGCTCTATGCATAGAGGGTCCTCCATTCCGACGATGGATGAAGCTCGATGGATGAAGCTCGAGCGGTCTGTGGTTGCTCTCTCGAGCAGATCAAAGCGGGGGGCAGTCTATCACAGGCGATCATGGGCTGGTCGAGGGCAACCTTCGCGTCATGGGCCGCGGTGGCGGTGGGGCGGTGGGCAGGCTCCTTGACATGGGAGCCGGGGTGCCCAATATAATGGCCGCTTAGCCCTACGTGTCGAGGCCTGCGGTCAACCACGGACCTGCGCGCAAGAGCTGGCCTCGCCAAAGCAGAGTGCTGGAGAGCATGACTGGAGTGAGTGAGATGTCGGAGTTCCCGGTTTCATTGCGGACCGCAACGCCCCCTGCCTTCGTCCGGAGGATCTTCCCTTGAGCCCTGCAGTCGAGCAAGTGACCCAGGAAATTCGTGAGCGGATCGGCCACCTCACCGCAAGTGCCAGCGCCCAGGCGCGGCAAGACCTGGTGCGGCATCTGGTCAAGGCAGTGGCCAGCCTCGATGGGCAACCAACCCAAGAAGAAATTCTCAGCTCCCTGCTGGCGGCGGGTCTGGGGTTCGCTTCGCGGACCGCTTTCTTTTTGACCCGTGCCGAAGGTCTCCGCTGCTGGGCGAGCGAAGGTTTCGGCCCTGCAGCCAGTGCGCTCCGGGGCCTGCAGCTGGATTATCGCGGTGAACCCTGGACCACACTCGCAGCAGGCTGCGGACCGGTGGCGGTATCCGCCGCAGAAGGTCAAGCGCTGGCCGACCGCGTCGCCGCAGGAGCCAGCCAGGGCGGGGTCCTAGTGCCTTTCATCCTGCGCGGCCAGCTCGGTGGGGCGCTCTACGCCGACCGCACCGACGACGGCCCGCCGGTCATGGTCGAGGGCTTGCAGCTGCTGGTCCATGCCGCTGCGCAAGCGTTCGAGACCTTGGCTTTTCGCAACTTGCCCGCGGTTTCACCCACCCTCCGCTCGCTCGGTGAGGACGGCGTAGGAGCATCGCTGTGGCAGGCGGTTGCCACCGCAGCCCCGAGACCTGCGCCAGCGCCCGTGTTGCCCGCCATGCCGGCTGCAGTCCAGGAAGAAACCAGCGTCCAAGCTAGAGTCCAAGATAGAGTTCAGGAAGAAACAGCAGCAACACCGCCGCCTGCTTCGGCGCCCTTCGCGGCTTCGCTTGCAGCTGAAGCACCGCCGCCGGCAGCCTCGCTGGACGATACCGCGGATGTTGGCCTTGGGCAGACGGCGGACGAAGCAACCGCCGAAGTGGCCAGTCCGATCACTCCCGCGCCCCCCGCGACCTTCCTCGTGGAAGAAGCTGGCCCAGGAACCGGGGAAGCTGGCGGCGAATGGACCGCGCCCGCAGTTGAAAGCGCTGTGGCTGAAAGCGCTGTGGCTGAAAGCGCTGTGGCCGCAAGTCATGAAAGCGATGACCAGAGCTATGAACTGATCGAGCCGCCGACCCTGGAGCTGGCGGATGAGCTGCCTTTTGCCGAGATCGATACTTTCGAGTCGGTCGTTTCAGCCGCCGCCCCGGAACCTGTTTTTGTTCCTGAGGAAAGCGGCCTCGAGTTCGACGCGATGCCGCTCGAAGAGCCGGTGCTGGCCGCCGAGCCTGATCTCGACGAAACGGCTTCGGTCTTGTGGGATCTCGAGGAAGCCCCACCCGAAGAGGCAGCTTCCCCTACCGCAACTGCTTCTCTCGAGCTGCGGACCGGGCCGGTGGCGACGATCCCGACAGCAACCCCCGCCCCACCGTTCCCGGCGGCACCGCCGCTGGAAGATGCGATCGGACAGCAGACGGTTCGCCTCGACGTTTCTGCCCTGCAAAGCTCGCTGGTCCGCGAACCCGAGGAACCCACCGCGCGGTCTTTCGTGCAGGAGGCGACCGAGGATCCAACCCTCATGGTTCCAAGGTCGGCGCTACGGCCCAGTCCTCCCCCCAGCCCACCGCCGGTGGTGGCTCCGCCAGTGGTGGCCCCGCCGGAGGCGCCCGCGGCTGCCGCCTCCGCCCCACCCCTGGGTGAAACGGCCGCCCCATCCATCAGCACGGAAGTGAAGCCGCCGGCGGACGTCCGGGGGCCGGGGTCTGCTTTCGTGTCGGCAGCACACCACGTCGTGATATCCGACGGCGAACAAGCTTTGCATGAAGAAGCGCGTCGCTTGGCCCGACTGCTGGTCAGCGAAATCAAGCTCTACAACGAAGAAGTGATCGAAGCTGGGCGGCGCGATGGGAATATCTATGAGCGGCTCAAGGATGACATTGATCGCTCGCGCCAGATGTACGACGATCGCATTGATCCACGGATTCGCGAACGGGATTACTTCTACCAGGAGTTGGTCCAACGCCTTGCCGGAGGTAATCCCAATCTGTTGGGCATGTAGCAAGGCGCGGGTAAGCCTGCTGCGAGGCGCTGGAGCCTGATGGCCGAAGCGGTTGACTTGCAGTGGGCGCGCTGGGGCAACAGAGAGCTTCTCTTTGGGTCCATAGCTCAGCGGTTAGAGCTACCGGCTCATAACCGGTTGGTCCCTGGTTCAAATCCAGGTGGACCCACTTCCCATCCCCTGATAACGACTACCTCGCAGTGCAAATTGACGGAGCAAAGATGCTGGATGCAATTGTGGCCCTCCAGGGCGCGCTGAATCAGCTGGCAAACGCAGAAGGACGCCTGGCCGGTATTCCGGACTGGATGCAAGAGCTGCACACCGAGCACGGACTTCAACAGACGGAGATCGAGACGGCACGGCTGGCCAGCGATCAAGCGGCCCACGAACGGCGGCAGGCAGAGGCAGCACTCACGGATGCCCAAGAAAAGCTCAAGCGTTACCAAGAACAGCTCAGCCGGGTCTCCACCCAGCGGGAGTACGGCGCCTTGCTCAAAGAGATCGACGGGGTCAAGGCGCTGATCAGGACCACTGAGCAACAAGCGCTCGAGGCCCTGGAGCGCTATGAAAAGGCCCAGCAAGCACTGGTGGAGCATACCTCCGGATTTCAGGAGCTCGACTTGCGCTACCGCACCGAGCTTGCAAAGTGGGAAGCGGAAAAACCCGCCATTGCGCAATTGGCCGCTGAGCTCAAAACCCAGGTCGACGAGCTGCGCCAGCGTTTGCCGGCAGGCACGCGCATCTTGTTCGAGCGTATCTACGAACGGACCGGCGGTGACGCGATCGCGCGCGTGGTGCGGATCGAAGGTGCTGCTGGGCGCGGCAGCAGTGCCAACACACTCTGGCACTGCAATGCGTGTAGCTACAGCGTGCGCCCGCAAATCGTGGTCGAGATTCGCGACGGCAGCAAGCTCAACCAGTGTGAGAGTTGCAAGCGCATCTTGTTCTGGCAAGCCGAATGAGCGAGTCGCTAGCGGACCGCTTGCGCCACCTGGAAAGCCGGCTGGCCGCTGCTTGCAGCCGCAGTGGCCGTAACCGCGACACGGTCGTGCTGATCGCGGTGAGCAAGCAGCAGCCGCTTGCGCTCCTGCGCGAAGCCGTTGCCGCGGGAATCAGGGTTTTCGGCGAAAACCAGGTGCAAGAAGCCGTGGCCAAGAGCGCTGAGCTGCCGGTCGATCTCGATTGGCAGTTGATCGGCACCCTGCAATCCAACAAAATCAAGCCCGCGGCCCGCTTGTTCAGCGCTATTCACTCCCTCGACCGTCTCAAGATCGTCCGCTTGCTCGCAGCCGAAGCAGGCCGTATTCAGCGGGTGCTGCAGGGGTTCATTCAAGTCCACCTGGGGGACGAGGCGACCAAACACGGGTTTCCCGCGGTCGGTTTGGCGGAGGCCGTGCGACCACTGGCCGACCTTGAGTGGTTGCGGGTGGTCGGGCTGATGGCATTACCCCCGTATGCGGATAACCCGGAGGACTCGCGACCGTGGTTTCGTCAGTTGCGGGAACTGCGCGATGAGCTCCAGGCGCGGCCGGAATGGCGGCATTTCCCCGGCTACCTTTCGATGGGCATGAGCCACGACTTCGAAGTCGCCATCGAAGAAGGTGCCACCCACGTGCGAGTGGGAACCGCACTTTTTGGTCCGCGTCAGCGAGGTGGCGGATGAGCGAACTCCTGATCACCGATCTGGCGGAGGTGGCAACGCCCCTGGGCTCACACCCTTTGGCCGGCGCTGACCAGGGACGCATTTCCCGGCGGTCGGGCGTCGAGGTCTACTGCCGGGCGGGCCGGATTGCGTTCGTGGGCACCCCGGCTGAGCGCCTCAGCACTTTGGGCGAGTTACCTGCGGTGCCGCGGCTCGCTGGCCAGGGTGGCACCTTGATTCCCGGTTTGATCGACACTCATACCCACCTCCCTTGGGCCGGGAGCCGCGAGTCCGAGTTCGCGCAGCGTCTCGCAGGTAAGACCTACCTAGAAATCGCGGCGGCTGGCGGCGGCATCTTGTCGACCGTCCGCGCCACCCGCCAGGCGAGCGAGGACGAGCTGCTGGCCAACACCTGCGCCCGCCTCGGCCGGATGCTCGCCTGGGGCACCACCACCGCCGAGGTCAAGAGCGGCTATGGCCTGACCTTGGCCGACGAACTCAAGCAGCTGCGCGCGATCCACCGGGCGGCCGCTTGCCAGCCGATCGAGCTGGTTCCGACCTTGATGGCGGCCCACGAGTTTCCTCCCGAATACCGCCATGACCGCGCGGCCTGGGTCGAGCACATCGCCGACGAGATCGTCCCGGCCGCGGCTCCGCTCGCGTTTTTTTGTGATGTGTTTTGTGAGCAGGGCGTGTTCAGCGTGGCAGACGCGCGGCGCATCCTGCAAGCCGGCCGCGCGCACGGACTGCGTCCCCGTCTCCATGCGGACGAGTTCGTCGATTCCGGGGCGGCAGCGCTCGCTGCGGAGCTGCGCGCGGTGTCGGCGGATCATCTGGTCGCGGTCAGCCCGGAAGGCATCGACGCCATGGCCGCGGCCGGGGTGATCGCGGTGCTCTTGCCAGCGGTCAGCTTCTTCCTCATGCTGGACCGCTACGCGCCGGCGCGTCGGCTGGTCGCGGCCGGGGTGCCGGTGGTGTTGGCCACCGACTGCAATCCCGGTTCATCCCACACCGAAGCCCTGCCTTTCATCATCCAGCTGGCGCTTTTCCAGCTGCGCTTGACGGTGGAGGAGTGCTTGACCGCCGTCACCCTCAACGCGGCCTGCTGCCTTGGCCGCGGCGCGGACCTCGGGAGCATCGAGCCGGGCAAGCAAGCCGACCTGGTCCTGCTCGCCGCGTCCAGCCTCTACGAGCTGGGATATCACCTAGCCAACAACCCGGTGCAAACCGTGATCAAACGCGGCGAGATCGTTTACCGCAGCCCAGCTTGACCCGCAGCGGTGGACCTGCTCAGGGTCCGGGGGGTGGGCTGTGCCGCGTTGGCAGGGGTGCCAGCCGCTTGCGGTAACGCATGTTGACCAGCTCAATCGTCAGCGAAAACGCCATCGCAAAGTAGACGTAGCCCTTGTTGAAGTGCTGTACAGACCCTTCGGCGACCAGCAGCACGCCGATCATCACCAAGAACGACAAGGCCAAGATCTTGATGCTGGGATGGCGTTCAACGAACTCGCCGATCGGGGCAGCGAAGAGCAGCATCACTGCAACCGCCAAGATGACCGCGACCGCCATGATCGCCAGCTCTTCGACCATCCCGATCGCCGTGATCACGGAATCGAGCGAGAACACGATGTCGAGGATCATGATCTGGACAATCACTCCGGCCATACTCACGCCGCGAACAGAAACGCCTTCGACCACTGGGTGATCGGCTTCGACCTTGTCGTAGATCTCATACGTGGCCTTGGTGATCAAAAACAGCCCACCGCCCAACAGAATCAGGTCCCGGCCGGTGAAAGCGTGGCCGAACAGGGTGAAAAGCGGCGCCTGCAAACGCATGACCCAGCTCAAGCTGGCGAGCAACGCAAGGCGTGAAATCAAAGCGACTGCGAGGCCGAGACGCATGGCCTGTCGGCGTTTCTCGGGCGGCAATTTGCCTGCGAGAATCGAGATGAAGACGATGTTATCAATGCCCAGGACGATTTCCAGGGCGGCCAGGGTGGCCAGGCTGATCCAGGCTTGGGGGCTGCTCAGAAGTTCGATCATGGGGTGAGAAAGTTACCGCTTTCCAGCCGTTGCACGCAAGAGGGCAGGTAAATGTCGTAAACGTCGTGCCGATGCCGGAACCCTATTCCAGTGGCTGCTCTCTACGATTGGGACGGAGCCCGTGCGAACGCGCGGAAGATCTCCTCATCGAAGGTTGACAACCCTCCGTCCGGGGAGATCTTGCGGATCTTGCGGTCCCACCTTTACGCGGATAGGGGCGCTCAGCTAACCTTGAGCTTCGATCGCGGACGAAAAGCTGCCGTGCCCGGCGCGGGCGGGCAGCCTTCGTTTCCATCAGAATCCGTCAAAGAAGCCCTGGGACGCCAACATGGGACGCATATTTGAAGTTCGTAAAGCCACGATGTTCGCTCGCTGGGACCGGATGTCCAAGCAGTTTGCTCGCATCAGCAAAGAAATCGCGATTGCGGTGCGCGCATCCGGACCCGATCCCGCTGCCAATCCGCTGCTCCGCCGCATCATCCAAAATGCCCGCTCGATCAACATGCCCAAAGACAAGGTCGAGACTGCGATCAAGCGGGCGAGCGGTCGCGAAGCCGAGCACTACGAAGAAATCCTCTACGAAGGTTACGGTCCGCACGGCGTGGCAGTGCTGGTTGAGACCGCCACCGACAACCCCACGCGCACCGTCTCCAACGTGCGCAGTCACTTCAACAAAGGTGGCGGCAATCTCGCCACCACCGGCAGTGTGACGTTCCTGTTCAAGCGTATGGGCGTGTTCCGGCTGAAGCCCGAGGGGCACGACCAAGACGAGCTCGAGCTCGAACTGATCGATCACGGCCTCGAAGAGCTGGGCGAAGGTGCGGGCGAGAACAGTGAGCCGGTCCTCGTTTTGCGCTGTGCTTTCAGCGATTTCGGCCGTTTACAAAAAGCCCTGGAAGACCGGCACATCACGCCGGTGAGCGCCGAAGGGGAGTGGATTCCGGTGACCACGGTCGAACTGCCGGAAAACCAGGCGACCGAAGTCTTGAAACTGGTCGATCGACTCGAACAAGACGATGACGTCCAGAAAGTCTTCCACAACCTGCGCTAGAAGCCAGCTCAGGCTAGCGGTGTTATCCTGAAGTTATGGACGAGAACCGCCCTCCCTACCAACTCCACGCACCTGGTGCCGCTGGCCCTGCCCCCTCCTACGAGGTGCCAGCCCACCGCCAAGCTCCGCGCCCGCAGCGCCGGCTCC
>CAZCOV010000178.1:8639-12792 GCA_964499975.1 uncultured Thermoanaerobaculia bacterium | reverse complement strand
GGCACCGTCGACACCTACACCTACCTCTCGAACGGCGCGGGCAACACCGCGATCCTCACCCAGGCTAGCCCCCGCGTCTTCACCACGGGTCCGGCCGGCCACGTCACCGGGATCAACGTTGCTGGCAACCAGGTCAACCTCACCATCGACGACGCCAGCCGCGTCGCCGGCTTCACGCGTCCGCTCGCGAACGTCCAGACCACCCTCGCCTACGATGGCCGCGGCTACCTGCGTCGCTCCGACGAGTTGCTCCTAGGCGGTCCCGGTTTCACCGCGCCCACCTACAGCTCCGACGGCGTCCTCCACGCCCTAAACCGCCAGCTCGCCCCGACCGCTCCCGAAGAGCGCGCCAGCCTCTTCTACTTCGCTGGCCGTCCCGTCGCCCAGCTGCGTCAAGAGACCGGCGGCCCCTCGAGCTGGCTCTTCCTCTCGACCGACCACCTCGGCACCCCGGTCCTCGCCACCGACCTCACCGGCGTCGAGGTCTGGCACGGTCCGTTCGAGCCCTTCGGGGCGGATTCCTATCGAGGATCGAGCGAGAGCGCGCTGGCCAAGGGCATCTTCCTGCGCTTCCCAGGGCAGTGGGAGGACGAGACGTGGTCGGAGTCGACGTTGGGGGCGGAGGTGTATTACAACGTCCACCGGTGGTATGAGGCGGGGAAGGGGAGGTATACCCGGGTCGATCCAGTGAACCTCGGCATGCTAGGGAATGTCTGGCGAGACACCGCGCTGCCGATCGACCCCCGCAGCGCATACCACCTGGCGATGCTGCGGACCGGCAACCCGAAGTTTGAGCACCCTTACGGCTACTCGCAGCAGAGTCCTCTCGTGTACGGCGACCCGCTCGGCCTCTTCGGGCCGGGCGCGCTGGCCACAGCGGGAGGCGCTTGCGTCGCGGTCGATGGGCCCATCCCTGCAGGAGACATCGTCGGTATACCGCTGCTGCTGGCAGCCGGAATCTGGTGGGCCGTGACCACCGACTGGTGGGACAGCTCGGATGACTGTGATCAGTGCGACAGGGATCGAAATCCGTTCTGCGAAGACCAACTCGCTATCGAGCAGGCTGCTTGCGCTCGGTGGTGGCTGCGCAAGGACAAGCGGAGCTATGGAGCCTGTATGAGTGCAGCATTCGTTCGCTATTCGGAGTGCCTCCGGTGGGGCTCTCCTAGCTAGGAGTCCGCTGTCTCCAAATCCCGACCAAGGTTGATATCGATGGCACGAAAAGCTCCGCTGAAGAGACTGTCGATCGGCCCGATGGACGATGGCGCCCGGGGTTCCATCGGTGTGACGGTTTCTGCAATGGAGCTAGGGAACGGCAGAGTACGGATCCACTTTGATGATGTAGATCATGTGGAAGGGAAAACGGCGCGAGGTTGGAAGCACCGCGTCTTTGTTACCTCGCTTGAGCTCGACGGAAGTCTGTTCGACGAAGCGTCCCTGACGGACGAGGAGTTTGCGGGACTCGGGCGGACCCTGCTCGGCTACCTGTCGGCGCGCATGGAGATCCTTCGTCGGAAGGCGGGCCGCAGTTAGGAAGTGACTCCTGTCTACCCGCCGTTGCGACCAAAACTCGTCGGACCCGGTCTGCTGGGATTATCTTTGAGGTACGGATGTTGAGCGATGGTGTTTTGCGCAGACTCGCAGTCTTTCTTGCAGTGGCAGCGATGCTATTACTGGTCTCAATTCCCAGGGTTGAGAGCGGGGTGACGAATAAAGGGCTGTTATTGGGGCTTGTCCTCTTCGTTATAGGGCCGCTAGCGCCAGTTCTTGGAGTCTTGTCGATCGAACGCTTGCGCAGCCTGCCCGTAAGCAGGTGTCTTGACAGCACTAGCCGCATACCTATTGGGTGTTATGGTTTTCTTTCTCACAGCTATTAACTTCAATCGCCTGGAACCATAAAGAACAAAGGTATGGAAAGAGTTGTGGCGGATAAGGTTGTGGAACTGCTTCTTGACTGCACTCGTCGCCTTGATGAGTCAATCAAATTTGTCATGGAAATCTCGCCACCAGAAGAAGCTTCGAGATATAGGAAGCTCGCTGGAAAAGCAATGGGTGATATATTTCTTGATTTGATAGATCCTATATAGCGGGAGCATCCTCAACTTGAACCTGAATATCTTAAAAATCTAAAAAATAGCCGAACTTAAAATTGTGCAACACTGCGATCCTCACCCAGGCTGGCCCCCGCGTCTTCCACCACGGGTCCGGCCGGCCACGTCACCGGGATCAACGCCGCGGGCAACCAGATCAACCTCACCATCGACGACGCCAGCCGCGTCGCCGGCTTCACGCGTCCACTCGCGAACGCCCAGACCACTCTCGCCTAAGATGGCCGCGGCTACCTGCGTCGCTCCGACGAGTTGCTCGGGGGCGGTCCCGGTTTCACCGCGCCCACCTACAGCTCCGACGGCGCCCTCCACGCCCTCCACCGCCAGCTCGCCCCCGCCGCTCCCGAAGAGCGCGCCAGCCTCTTCTACTTCGCTGGCCGCCCCGTCGCCCAGCTGCGCCAGGAGACCGGCGGCCCCTCGAGCTGGCTCTTCCTCTCGACCGACCACCTCGGCACCCCGGTCCTCGCCACCGACCTCACCGGCGTCGAGGTCTGGCACGGTCCGTTCGAGCCCTTCGGGGCGGATTCCTATCGAGGATCGCAGCGATCGTTTGCCAGTTGATCCTTTTGCCGCGCTGCGGTATCATTCCCTCATGCCGCGCTACGGCACACCCAACCCAGCCAACTCGTTGCCCCGTCTTCAGGTTCACTGTCCACCCGCAGGTGGAGAGGGAGAGTCATCGCATGATCCGCGTCATCAAGCGCTACGAGAGCCGCAAGCTCTACGACACCCAAGAGTGCCGCTATATCTCGCTCGACGACGTCGCCCGCTGGGTGCGCGAAGGGCACAACGTCAAGGTCATTGACAATGCCAGCAGCGACGATGTGACCGCCCAGGTCTTGACCCAGATCATCCTCGAAGAAGGCAAGAAAGGCACCACGCTGGTCCCCACCGAGTTGCTCCACCAGCTGGTCCGCGCCGGGGAGAAAGCGGTGAGTGAAGGCTGGGGACAAGTCCAAGACAAGGTGGATCGCTTCGTCCAGTCGTCGATGGATCGGCTGGGGCCGGTGCGGCGAGCCCGCGAAGAAATGACCCAGCTGCGCCAGCGGCTGGCGCTGCTCGAACAGTCGCTGTCGCGTCTCGAAGTCGGGCCGCCGGCGGCGTCGGCCACCCCCAACCCGCCAGCGAGTTCAAGTCGCACCCGCCGTTCGGTCAGCCGCAGCCAGCCCGCCGCCCGCGCCGCGCGCGCCAAGGCACCTGGGCACCCAGACGACCGCAAGACAGAGGGTTGAGCATCCCACCGCAAGACCGCAGCCTGGACGAGGAGATTTCTTTGGCCGCTACACCCCCAACCCTGGATGGGTCCCTGCTGGGACCGCCGCGAGCCCCCCACGTGAGCTTGGCGCTCGCGGGTGGGGCACCGCAAGGCGCAATTTACGAAATCGGAGCGCTGCGGGCGCTCGACGAAGCGATCTCCGGTTTGGAGCTCAACGACTTCGGTTCTTTCGTCGGGGTCAGTGCAGGCGGCTTCCTTTCCGCTTGCCTGGCCAATGGCTTGACCACGGCGCAGATGTGCCGCGCGATCGTCAAGCACGACCCCGGCGAGCATCCCTTCTTGCCCGAGATCTTTTTCCAGCCCGCGGTCAAGGAGCTGGGAGGGCGCCTGTTGGCCGCGCCGCGCTGGTTGGGCAACGCCTTGTGGAACTACGTCAGCGGACGGGAAGCGCGTTTCCTCGACGCCATGACCCTGCTTTCGCGGGCTTTGCCGGTCGGCTTGTTCGACAACGAAGCCGTGCGGCAGTACGTCGCGAGCATTTTCGCCCGCAAAGGCCGGACCGACGATTTTCGCTGTTTGCAGCGCAAGTTGGTGGTGGTCGCGACCGACCTCGAATCAGGCAATGCGGTGTGCTTTGGTCAGCCGGGTTGGGAGCACATCCCGATCTCCAAAGCGGTCCAGGCCACGACCGCTTTGCCCGGGCTTTATCCGCCGGTCGAAATCGACGGCCGCTTTTACGTCGATGGCATCTTGCGCAAGACCATGCATGCTTCAGTGGCGATCGACGCCGGGGCCAAGCTGGTGTTTTGCATCAACCCGATCGTGCCGG
>CAZCOV010000178.1:0-8629 GCA_964499975.1 uncultured Thermoanaerobaculia bacterium | reverse complement strand
CGACACCCGGCAGGCGGTCCAGCAGAACCTCTTGCCGCCGGGTCAGGTGGTGCGCAACGGGCTGCCCTCGGTGCTTTCCCAGGCCGTGCGCACCTTGATCCACTCGCGCATGGTGTTGGGCATCCGCGCTTATCGCAGTCTCTATCCTGACGCCGACATCGTCTTGCTCGAGCCCCCGCGCGACGATTACTTGAACTTCTTTTCCAACATTTTCAGCTTTGCCGCGCGCCGTGCGGTGTGCGAGCGGGCTTACCAGGCCACCCGCGAAGACTTGCGTCGACGGCAGGATGAGCTGCGACCGCTTTTGGCCAAGCACGGCCTGAGGCTCGACCCCGACTTCTTGGCGGATGAGCACCGCGACTTGTGGACCAGCGTTGGGCTACCCGAAATCAACAACGGGCAAAAACCCCGCGATCATGGCGCGGAGACTGCTGCCACCCTGCGCGACCTTGACGGCCTGCTTGATCAAGTTGAGCGGCTGGTCGCTACGCGTGGGCAAGGCCGTCGGCAAGCGCGTCGGCAAGCCGGGTGAGTCCATCGCGGCGCTGCGGTAAGCGACAAAAAACCGCGTCTGCCGCAAAGCGGCAAAAAAACCCGATAACCTCTTGACACTCATGCCGCAGTGCGGTAGTTTGTTCTTGCCGCAGTACGGCAAGGCCGATTCGGCAAAACCCACTCTCACCAGGAGACGATCATGATCCGAGTGATCAAACGCTACGAGAGCCGCAAGCTCTATGACACCGAAGAAAGCCGCTACGTGGGGCTCGAGGATATCGCCCGCTGGGTGCGGGAGGGGCAAGAGGTCCAGATCATCGACAATGCCACGGCGGCGGATGCCACCGCCCAAGTCCTGACCCAGGTCATTCTCGACGAAGGCAAGCGCGGCGCGTCTTTTTTGCCCAGCGACTTGTTGCACGAATTGGTTCGTGCGGGGGAAAAAGCCATGACCCAAGGTTTCGATCAGATCCAGCAGCGCGTCGAACGCCTGCTGCAAAAGTCGGTCGATCGCCTAGCCCCCGTGCGCGAGGCCCGGGCGGAAATGGCGCAGCTGCAGCAGCGTCTGAGCGAACTTGAAGCCAAGTTGACCCAGTTCGAATTGCCGCGGACCGCGGCAGGAGCGCGGCGGGGTCAGGCGAAGCGAGCAAGCGCTGCGGTCACCCCAAGCCTGCCGGCCTGAGCCGCTAAAACGGAGCGATTCAGGTCATTGTCCAGTACAAGATGTCACCCAGTACAAGAAGTCACCAAGTACAAGAAGTCACCAAGTACAAGATTGCCACCCAGTACAAGTAGTTACCAAAGGAGTCGTCATGAGCAAGAAAAAGGAATTTCCCGAAGAGATCAAGGAATCTGTGAACAAGGTCTGGCTGGCTGGGCTAGGCGCGCTGTCCACCGCGGAAGAGGAAGGCTCGAAGTGGTTCAAGAGCTTGGTGGAAAGAGGAGAGGCGTACCAGAAGCGCCACAAGAGCCGTTTTGAAGAGATGCGTGAAAAGGTCGAGGAGGTCGCGGACAAGGCCAAAGAGCGCGCTGAGGGGACGTTCGACAAGATCGAGGACAAGCTCGACGACCTGGTCTCTTCGGCTCTGCGCCGGACCGGGGTACCCAACCGCGATGAGATCGCGACCCTCACTCGCCGGGTCGAGGAACTGACTGCGCTGGTCGAGCAGCTGAAGCCAGCGGCCAAGCCCGCCAAGAAAGAGCCCGCTGCCAAGTAGACACTGCTATTAAGGGTCGACGCTGAGGTCGACGCTGCCAAGTAGACGCTGCCAGGTAGAAATCACTCGCCCGCGCGCAGGAACTGCCGAGCGTGGTCGAGGACTGCACGAAACCGGTCACGGTCGTCGTCCTCGACCGCGGTCGCCAAGTCTGCCAGGGCTTCGCGCGCCGCCGCATACACTTCGCTCCGATGGGGGTTGAGGCGCTGGATCTCGTAGTAGAGGTCGGTGTCTTGCGTCAAGACCAGGAGGGTAGCGGCGGTCTGCCGGTTGAAGGTGGTCGAAGCGCAGGTCTTGAGCTCGGCAATCCCCAGACCCGAACGCGAAAGGGCGCTGCCGAACAGCATGCCGGAGAGGTGGGCGAGCCCGAGCAACCAGCCCATCAAGCGGTCGTGGTGGGCAAAGGGGACCGGCACGAGGTCGGTGTAGGGATGTTTGAGCCAGCTGGCAATCCGGTTTTTCTCTTCTTGTGGATCGGCGCGGCAAGCGAGGACGAAGGTCAAAGGCTCGTAGGGTGATTTGCCCGGGCCAAACATCGGGTGGAGCGAGAGCAAGCGCAAGCCAGCTGCGGTGCCCGCGCTGAGCACCGGCAGCAAGTGATCCTTGATCGACGCGATCTCGATCACCAGGGCTTGCGGCTTGCGCGCGATCAGCTCGGTGAGCACGTCGGCCGTGTGGCTTAGGGGGACCGCCACCAGGATCGCTTCGTAAGCGTCGAGGTCGGGCACGGCAGCGAGGTGGCTGAAGCGTCCCTCGGCGGCGGGCAGGGCCGCAAAAGCGGGGTCCACCAGATCGACGAGGTGCCCCACAAGCTGCGCGAAGTGATGGAACCAGGCCCCCATGCTGCCCCCGCCGCCGACGATTAAGAGCCGGTTCCCGGCTTCCCCGCGGAGCGCCAGACCGACCCGGTGTTGGCGTTCGAGCGAACCCCGGGTCACCGCCTGAAAGATCGCTTCCATCACGTCTTCCGAGACCCCGCACGCTTCCGCATGGAGGCGCGCGCGGGTCAAAACCCGGCTGTGGACCTCAGGCACCAAGATGGGCTGGCCCGTCGCGGCTTTGACCCGACCGACCTCGGCCGCGAGGTCCATGCGGCGGTGGAGCAGCTCGAGCAACGAGCGATCGAGCTCAGTGATCGAATCGCGCAACTGAGCTAGTTGTTCGGTCGCCGGACGATCTTGCGACATCTTGCCTCAACCTCGCCACCTGCAGCGCTCAGCGCCCCTCCAGGCCGCAGGAGCCCGAGCGCGCCGTTGCCCAGCTCAGCCGCTGAGTTTTTCCCAGTCGGTGTCGGGCGCATCGAGGGCGATTGCCAGGCCGCCGTCCGAGCCGCCAAAAACCGGGTCTTTGACCGCGTGGAGTTTGCCGCCGCCGAGCGGGGCCAAGGCTTCTTGCAGTTTCATCCGCAGTCCGGAAATCAGCGAGCTACCGCCGGCGAGGATCACGTTGTTGCGCACTTTCTCCTGAAACTCGGGTTCGACCCGGGGAATCAAGTCGAGCATGGTCTCGGTGATCGGGGCGAGCACGCTTTCGCAGGCCGCGCGCAAGGCATCGGTGATGTCGATCTCGGTGGGACGGCCATGCACCGGCGCTTTGACCTTGACCCGGTTTTGCGGCTCGCCGACGAAACCATGCTTCTCTTTCCACGCGCGCACCATGTAGATCGTGATCTGGGCGTCGGGATAGCGGTCGGCGATCAGCTTGAGCAAGTACTCGTCGACCGAGTCGCCGGCATTGGTCAAGGTGCGCTGGTCGTCCTCGGAGGGAAAGCGACCGCGCATCAAGCAAAAATCTGTGGTCCCGGCCCCCATGTCGATGATCAGGCTGTGCAGCAAGGCGTCCAGGCCATAAGCCACGGCAAAAGGCTCAGACACGATCATCAAACCGTCCACCGTGTCGTTGAGCGCGTTTCTCAAGTGCTGCTTGTTCACCCGCATGGCCTCGGCGGGCACCCCGACGACCGCGCGGATTTGCGGCCGCTTGCCCTCGGTAGCAGCGCCACCTTGGGCGAGCTTGAGCAGGTGGCGCAGCAGCTCGCGCACCGCGGTCAAGTCTTTTTCCGAGCCTTCTTTGATCAAACCGCGTTCGAGCGGACGGTGGAGGTCGAGCATGCTGCGGTTCTCGACCGCTTCCGTGCCGATCAGAACGTCCTTCTTCAACACCTTGCGCGCGACCATGTCGACCGGCCAGCCAACATAGCTTTCGACCACGTGGCGTTGCCCGTTCGAGGCCGAAACCGCGCTCCGCGAAGTCCCGAGATCAATACCGACGTGGAGCACCTTGGGGGGGTCCTTAGGCCTCGCGGATTCGACGACAGATGGGGTCTTGGCCGCTTCCGGCGCTTCCGGATTCTGGCCTTCGCTCTTGCTCATGGATCAGCTCCCTTGTTCCTCGATCAAATTGACGTCTCTGGCAAAGCCTTGAATCCCCCGAAACAGAGCTTCTGCAATGTACTCTCGGTACAGGGGACGAGACAGCAGCTCAGCCTCCTCCTGATTTGAGAGGCAGGAGACCTCCGCGAGGATGGCCGGCATTTCAGTTGCTACTAATACCACGAATGGGGCGGTTTTGACGCCACGATCTTCCAGCTTTGGGTTGGCTGCGCGCAACGACTCGAAAAGTGCGCGCTGGACGTGCGCCGCCAGCGCGCGCGACTCGTCCTGGCGGACGTCCGCGTAAATGCCTTCGAGCAGCTGGCGGAGGTCGGCCAGCGAGTAGCCCGACTGGTGGTTTTCACGCCGCGTCAGCTCTGCAAGCTCAGGATCATCGGTGGTGCCCAGATAATAGGTTTCGACCCCGCGCACCCGCTCGACCGTGATCCAGTTGATGTGTACCGAGACGAACAGATCCGCGCGCTGCGCATTGGCGAACAGGGCGCGGTCTTTGAGCGAGAGGGTCTTATCGGCGTCGCGGGTCAGCAGGACTTCGAAAGAAGCTGCTTCGAGCAGGCGGCGCAGGCGTTGGGTGATGTCGAGGGTCAGGTCCTTTTCGCTCAGCTCGCCGGCC
Organism: uncultured Thermoanaerobaculia bacterium; assembly: GCA_964499975.1. Lineage (GTDB taxonomy): Bacteria > Acidobacteriota > Thermoanaerobaculia > Multivoradales > J023 > CAZCOV01. The sequence continues at coordinate 3,911 of CAZCOV010000178.1, read as the reverse complement.
ACGGCTCCCAGGTTGTCGCCGCCATGACCGGGGTCGAGCACCAGGCGGCGGACCGCGAGCGGAAAAACGTGGGCGGCCACCGGCTTTGGGGCGGCAAAGCGCTGGTTCTCGGCCTCGGTCGGCAGGGGATTGGGCGCTGCCGGCAGGGCAACCCCCGCGGTCGTTTCGGGCGGAGCGAAGGCGGTCGGGGCTGACGGCGTGGGAGAACGGCTCAACACCAGCGAGGTCAAGGTCACGACGCTGCCCACGAGAGCCAGGGGCAAGAGCCGACGCGCACCGGGTCTGGCTGCTTTGGCGGCGGGCAGAGCCGCGCTGGTTGCGGCCAGCGGACGGCCTGCAATCGTCGACAAGTTTTCGTCGACCACTTGGCGGAGCAGGGTTTGTTTCAGGTCTTGGGGCTCGGGCATACACCTGCAAGTACGGCAACCAACAAATCCAGCAACCAACAAATCCAGCAACCAACAAATCCAGCAACAAACACAGCCAACAAGTACTGCAACAAAACCCCATCCTAGCAGAATCCGCGGGGGGAGTGCAGGCGCGCGCCAGGCCGGATGCGGAAAAAAGCGCTACCAGCAGCTACATCTTGCCGTAGTTAGGACCACCGCCGCCTTCGGGGGGGACCCAGTCGATGATCTGGTACGGGTCGAGGATATCGCAGGTCTTGCAGTGGACGCAGTTGCTCGCGTTGATCTGCAACCGTTTGCCGCTCGCCTGTGCGGGATCGTCGACGATCTCGTACACGCTTGCCGGGCAGAAGCGCTGGCACGGCTGACCAAACTCGGTGGCGCATTGACTGACGCAGATCTCGGGGTCGCGCACCAAGAGGTGGACAGGCTGGTTTTCTTCGTGCGCGGTCCCCGAATTGTAGACGTCGGCGAGCTTGTCAAACGTGAGCTCGCCGTCAAAGTGCGGCGGCTGGATGCGCGGCAAGCTCCGTCCCTGCGCCGAATCCAGGGGGATCAGCCGCGCGGGTCCGGCTTCGGTGCCCAGACGGTTGCGGAAGCCCCAACCGCGTCCGCCGGTGACCATGCCGATCCCAGCCTGGAACATCCCAGCCAACAGCCCGTGATCAAAAGCCTGGTGGAAATTGCGCACGGACCACAACTCGCGCTGGATCCAGCTTGCGCGGATCCGCTCCTCGTAGGTTTGGAGACGCTCTTCGTTGATGCCGCCGGCGGCGAGCGCGGCGAAAATCGTCTCGGCCGCGAGCATGCCGCTCTTCATCGCGAGGTGGATGCCTTTGAGCCGCTGACTGTTGAGGAAGCCGCCGGAGTCCCCGCACAAGAGGAAGCCATCACCCCAGGGTCGGGGCAGCGACCAAAAGCCGCCTTCGGGCAAGGCTTTGGCGCCGTAAAACAGCATCTTGCCGCCGGCGAGCAAACGCCGCATCCAGGGATGGGTCTTGAGCCGCTGGAACTCGGCATGAGGATCGAGCCAGGGGTTCTCGTAGTTGAGCCCGACCACCAGCCCGACGATCGCCTGATCGTCGCGCATGCCGTAGATGAACGCACCGCCAAAAGTGCGCGAATCGAGCGGCCAGCCGAAGGTGTGGATCACTTCGCCGGGGGCAACCCGTCCGCTCGGAAGCTCCCAGATCTCCTTGATGCCGAGCGCATAGACTTGCGGGTTGCGTCCCACAGTCAGGGGGAATTGGGCTTCGAGCTGCTTGGCCAGGGAGCCGCGCGGTCCCTCGCCCACGACCACCACCTGGGTGTTGATGTCGACCCCGGGCTCATGGTTGCTCTTGGGTTTGCCGTGGTGATCGAGCCCGCGGTCCGCGGTGCGCACCCCGACCACCCGCGGCTTGCCGTTGTCCTGCGCGATCAAGGGCTGAGCCGCGGGGAACTCGCAGAAAATGTCGACGCCTTGCGCTTCGACTTTGCTGGCCAGCCACTTGAGCAGCTTGCCGAGCGATGCCACATACTTGCCCTGATTGCGCAGTGGCGGGGGGATCGGCAAGGAAAACGCGCGGGAAGCGGTCAGCCCGAGGAACTTCTCGCCGGCGACCGGCGCTTCAAAGGGCGCCTCTTGCCAGCAGTCGGGCAAGAGCTCCTGCAGGGCGCGCGGATCGACCACCGCGCCGGACAGCGCATGGCTGCCGATTTCCTTGCCTTTTTCGAGGATGCCGAGGGTGACTGCGAGCGGGGTCCCAGCCGTCTGGGCGTTGTGCTCCTGGAGCAGCCGGGCCAGGTGATAAGCCGCGGCCAAGTTGGCCGGACCTGCTCCGACGAAGAGCACATCGATGTCGAGGGTTTCGCGCGCTGCGGACATTTATCGTCTCCTTCTTGGCCTTCTCACTCGGGCGCAATGCTACCATGCCACCGGTTTTCGGAGGACGTGATGCAACGTCGCAAGAAACTGCTGTTTGCTGCCCTCACGCTGTGCGGATTGGTGGTGATCCTGGAAGCGCTTTCCTGGCTCACCGCGACCATGGTCGATGGCACTTGGTTTTCGTTTGCGCGCTACGAAGAGCGTCGGGAAAAGATCCTGGGCGAAGCGAGCACAGCCGAAGTGACCCACCGCGGTCCGGATCCCGCGCAAGAGCTTGGGGTGGGCGACATCACCGGCGGACGCGAAGTGATCCACCCCTACCTCGGTTTTGTGTTCAACCCGGAGATCAACACCCGGGAAAAGCGCCGCGAGCGCGGGCAGCTGCTGGTCACCCCCGAGGGTTTCTTCCGCTCCCCCAACCCCGCGCCAGAAGTTCAGCCGCCGGACCTCAGCATCGGCATTTTCGGCGGGTCGGTGGCCCTGATCCTCGCCTTTCAGGGGCAAGAGCGGCTGCTCCAGCAGCTGCGCGCCAGCCCGGCTTTTGCGGGCCGGCGCATCGCGGTGCGCTGCTTTGCTCTGGGTGGCTACAAACAACCCCAACAGCTGTTGACCCTCGCCTACTTGTTGTCGACCGGCGAACATTTCGACGTGGTGATCAACATCGACGGCTTCAACGAACTCGCTTTGAGCACCTTCGACAACTACCGGCACGGCGTCTACCCGTTCTATCCGCGGGCGTGGAAGCAGCGGGTCGACCTGATCCCCGACCGCGAGTTCCAGGTCAAAGTCGCGCGTCTGGCGATCGAGCGCGACCGCCGGGCGCGGCTCGCCCGGCTGGCCACCCGCTGGCGTTTCAGCATCACCGTCAACCTTGTGTGGTCGCTCGTCGATCGGCGGCTCGCCCAGCAGCTCTTGCAAGCACAAGTCGAGCTCGCCGACGCTCCGGCGAGCACCACGAGCTACGCCTGGCGGGGTCCTTTGACCGAGTACGCGTCAGAAGACGAGCTTTTTGCTGCGCTCACCGCGGTGTGGGTGCAAAGTTCCGTGCAAATGCATCGCCTGGCGAGCGCGAACGGGATCCGCTACCTCCACGTGCTGCAGCCCAACCAGTACCTGCCGGGGAGCAAGCCGATGAATCGCGAAGAGCGGCGGATCGCCTACGACCCCAACAACCCCTACCGTCATCCCGCGGAAGTCGGCTACCCCCGGCTGATCGCCGCGGGCCGCGAGCTAGCGCAAGCTGGCGTCCCGTTCCTCGATGCCACGGCGCTTTTTCAAAACGTCCAGGAGCCCCTCTACATCGACAGCTGCTGCCATTTCAACCAGCGCGGCAACGAGCTCCTGGCGGACGCCATCGCCCGCGCCCTAGCCGCAACCCCGTGATCCAGCTTCGTCGGCGCGTCCGCGGGGTGCGGGGTTGTTCGCCAGTCGCTGGGAGTTCTGCGCTAAGATCCCGTGGCGTGAACGCACAACGCTCCTCCAAGTCGCTCCCGCAGACCGTCGTCGATTCCGGCCCACTCCCAGCCGGCGAAACCGCGCCGCAAGGAGCGTGATGGCCGGGCTCTACTTGGGCCGCGAAGGCGAGGAAGCGGCACAGCACCTGCTCGACGTCCACGCGCTGAGTTCGGTGTTTGAGC
>CAZCOV010000177.1:0-12839 GCA_964499975.1 uncultured Thermoanaerobaculia bacterium | reverse complement strand
CGCTCGGACTACAAGCGCGCAAGCAAGAAGCCTTGATGCAGGACTACAAGATCTACGCGGCGATGGCGTATGCGCGCTTGAACAAGTTGAACCGCACGACCATCGACGCGCCGAATGCGCGCTTGGGCATCATCGCGTCGGGCAAATCCTATATGGACGTGCTGGAAGCGCTAGAAGAATTGGGCATCGATGAGGCTCGCGCCAAAGAGATCGGCATCCGCGTGTTCAAGGTTTCCATGCCCTGGCCGCTCGAGCCCGACGGTGTACGCGAATTCTCCAAGGGCCTGGAAGAAATTCTGGTCGTCGAAGAGAAGCGACAGATGGTCGAGTACCAGTTGAAGGAGCAGCTCTACAACTGGCACCCGGACGTGCGCCCGCGCGTGATCGGCAAATTCGACGACCAAGGCGAATGGGTGTATCCGCGGGGTGAATGGCTGCTGCCGGCCAAGGCCGATTTCTCCATCGCGCAGATCGCTCGTGTCATTGCCTCGCGCATTGCGCGCTTCCACGAGAGCGACGCGATTACAGCGCGACTCGCCTTTCTAGATGCCAAGGAAGCGGTGTTGAAGAAAGCGGTCGACACGCCGGCGCGGCCGGCCTACTACTGCTCCGGCTGTCCCCACAATACGTCTACCAAGACGCCCGAGGACAGCATCGCGCTGGCCGGCATCGGCTGCCATGTGATGGCGACCGCTATCTACCCGGCGCACAACAAGACCACCACGCAAATGGGCGGCGAGGGTGCTCCCTGGATCGGCCAAGCGGCGTTTTCCAAGCGGCGCCATGTTTTCGCCAATCTGGGCGACGGCACCTACTTTCACTCCGGTTCGCTTGCAATCCGTGCGGCCGTCGCCGCGAAGGTCAACATCACTTATAAGATCCTTTACAACGACGCGGTCGCCATGACCGGTGGTCAGCCGATCGACGGCACCATCTCTGTCGCCATGATCGCGCAGCAAATGGCCGCCGAAGGTGTCAAGCGGATCGCACTGGTCACCGAAGAGCTGTCGCGCTACGACGATCGCTCGCAGCTGCCGGCGCGCATTACCTTGCACGACCGCCGCGACCTGGATGCCGTGCAACGGGAGTTGCGTGAAGTACCGGGGGTATCGGTGCTGATCTACGACCAAACTTGTGCGGCGGAAAAGCGTCGCCGCCGCAAGACGGGCGAATTTCCTCAAGCCCAACGGCGCGTGTTCATCAACGAGGCGGTATGCGAAGGTTGCGGCGATTGCGGCATTCAGTCCAACTGCACTTCGATCCTACCGCTGGAGACGGAATTCGGCCGCAAGCGGACGATCGATCAGTCCTCGTGTAATCAGGACTATTCGTGCGTCAAGGGTTTTTGCCCGAGCTTTGTCTATGTCGAAGGCGGCACGCCGCGCAGGTCGAGGCTGGGGCAAAGGGTGGGCGGGGAGGCGTTCCCGCCATTGCCCATACCGGAGCCGAATCGGCTTCAAGCGAGCCCGTTCAACATCCTCATCACCGGTATTGGCGGTACCGGCGTCATTACCATCGGAGCCTTGCTCGGCATGGCGGCGCACCTCGAGGGCAAGGGCAGTTCGGCGCTGGACATGACGGGGATGTCGCAAAAGAACGGCGCGGTAACCTCGCACGTGCGGATCGCCGCGAGCCCCACCGACATCCACGCGCAGCGTATTGCCACCGGCGAAGCGGACCTCATCCTCGGCTGTGACATGCTTACCGCCGCTGCGCAGGACGCGATTAGCAAGACGCGTCCCGGCCGTACCGTCGCGGTCATAAACACCCATCAACAACCGCCTGGGCAGTTCGCGCAGAACCCCGACTGGATCTTTCCCGAGCAATCCATACGCGCGCTCATCGATGAGTCGGTCGGCGGCCGGTCCCATTTTGTGGATGCCACCCGGATCGCCACGGCCCTACTGGGTGACTCGATCGCCAGCAACTTATTCATGCTCGGTTTCGCGTTCCAGAGGGGACTCATTCCCCTATCCGAAGCTTCGTTGCTGCGCGCGATCGAACTCAACGGCGTGGCGGTCGAAGCGAATAAGCAAGCGCTGCTATGGGGTCGCCGCTACGCCGCCGACTCTACGCGAGTCGAACGCGTCGCCACACCCGTGCAGCCGGTCGCGCTTGAGATGCCGCAAAGCTTGGATGCGCTGATACGCCGACGCGTTTCCTTTCTCACGCAATATCAGAACGCCGCCTACGCCCAGCGCTTCGAGCGCTTCGTCGACAGGGTGCGCATGGCCGAGGCACGGCTGTGGAAGGGCGACACGCTTACCCGAGCGGTGGCCACGAATCTCTCGAAGCTGATGGCCTACAAGGACGAATACGAAGTCGCCCGTCTGTACGTGAACGGCGATTTCCAGAAGCGGCTGGCCGAGGCCTTCGAAGGCGATCTCAAGGTAGAGTTCCAACTCGCGCCGCCCCTGCTTGCCAAGCGTGATGCGCAGGGCCATTTGATCAAGTCACAGTATGGCCCGTGGATGAAGTACGTCTTCCGCGCTCTCGCGACTCCACTGCATCCATCCCGCGGCCTGGCACGCGCTCACGGTGTATCTGCGCATGCTTGCCAAACTGGAGCGCCAGGCCGTCGAAGATTTCCGCATCGACTTCGAAGACGGCTACGGCATCCGCGCCGACGCTGAAGAAGACGCGGTGGCGGCACAAGCCGCGCGCGAAGTGGTCGCGGGCATGGCCGCAAGCAGCCTGCCGCCAGCGATCGGGATTCGCATCAAGCCGCTCAATCCCGAACTCGAGCGCCGCAGCCTGCGCACCCTGGACCTGTTTTTGACCACCCTGCTGGACGGCTCCGGCAACCGCTTGCCCGACCATTTCGTGGTCACCTTGCCCAAAGTCGTGATTCCCGAGCAAGTGACCGCGCTGGTCGAGGTCTTCACCGCGGTGGAGGCCCAGCGCGGCTTGCCGCCCGGCACCCTCCGCCTCGAACTGATGATCGAGACCCCGCAGTCGCTGTTCGGCGCCCACGGCCAAGCCACCCTGCCCTTGCTCCTCGCCGCTGGGCGCGGCCGGGTGACCGCCGCCCACTTCGGCGTCTACGACTACACCGCGGGGCTCAGCATCACGGCCGAGCACCAGCACATGCTGCACCTCGCCTGCGACGTAGCCCGCAACCTGATGCAAATCAGCCTGGCGGGCACGGGCGTGACCTGGTCTGACGGCGCGACCAACGTGATGCCGGTCGGTCCCCACCGGGCAGGTCCTGGGGAGCCGCCGCTTTCCCTCGAACAACAACGCGAAAACCAGCGCAACGTCCACCAAGCGTGGCAGCTCCACTACCAGCACGTCCGTCACTCGCTGGCTCTTGCTTTCTACCAGGGCTGGGACCTCCACCCGGCCCAGCTGCCCACCCGCTATGCCGCGCTCTACGCCTTCTTTCTCGAAAGCCTGGAGACCATGTCGAACCGTCTCGCGGCCTTCATCGAACGGGCAGCGCAAGCCACCTTGCTGGGCGACGTCTTCGACGACGCTGCCACCGGTCAGGGCCTGCTCAACTTCTTCCTCCGTGGGTTGAACTGCGGTGCGATCACCGAAAGCGAAGCCCTCGCCACTGGCCTGTCGCTCGCCGAACTGCGCAGCCGTTCGTTTCTCAAGATCCTCGAAGGCCGACGCCAGCTGTAGCGCAATCCGCGGGGGAATGACCCGGGTTGGCGTGCCCCGGGCAGCCCGGGATTGGCTTAGAATCCTCATGCGGATTCAGGCGCAACCAGCTGCGCCCGACTTCTCGGCAGGACCCAGGGGTGTACGAACAAATCTTCCGACACTTGATCTTTCCCGCACTCGACCGCGTCAATGGGACGCAGGTGCGGCAAGTGCTGCGCTTTCTCGCGGCGACTGAGCAGTGGTCTCGGGCCGACTTGGGGACGCTCCAGCATCAGAAACTTGGCCAGATGCTCGCGCTGGTGCGGCAGGAGAGCACGTTTTATCAGCGCTTCTGGCGGGAAGCCCCGACCGAACGCCGGGCGCAGTCGCTTTACCCTGAACTCGATCGCCTGCCGATTGTCACCAAGGAAGAGCTGCGCGCCGGGCTGGAGGAATTTCCGCTGCCGTCTTGCCGTGGGCGGGTGATCCGGGTGCAAACCAGCGGCTCGACCGGACACCCGATGACGTTTCTCCGCTCGCTCGCCCAGGAGAGCTGGTTTTGGGCGCTGCGCATCCGGATGTGGAACTGGGCCGGCTGGCGGCTCGGAGAACCCTATCTCGCGATCAATTTGAACCGCCGGGACGCGTGGAAGAAGAAGCTTCAAGACGTCTTGTTCCGCTGCACCTACAAGACTTACAACAGTCAGAATTTGCGGTCGCAGGAGCTGGTGGACTTGCTGCGCGAGAAGCGGCTGGTCCACATCAATGCGTTTGGTTCGTCGCTTTTGGCGCTTGCCCAATACATGGCCGCGCAAGGGATCGAGAACCCTGGCGTGCGGGTCTTGACTTCGACGGGCGACAACCTCTTCCCGCCCCAACGCGCGCTGATCGAGCAGGTGTTTGGGGTCAAAGTGACCGATTACTATGGTGCGGGCGGCGAAGGCGTCCACTTGGCGTCCCAGTGCGAACGCCACCAGGGGTATCACCTCCACCTCGAAAACGCGATCATCGAAGTGATCAAGGCGGGACGCCCGGCGAAAGCGGGTGAGGTCGGCACGATCGTGGTCACCCAGCTCGACAACTCGGCCATGCCGCTCGTCCGCTACGATTTGGGCGACCTCGCCACAGTGGCGGACGATCAGCCTTGCGCGTGTGGTCGTCCCCATCCCTTGCTCAAGGCGATCAACGGCCGGGCTTGCGACTTGGTGCAAGCGCCCAATGGCGCGGTGCTCTTGCCGCAGTTTTTCTTTATCGGCGCGTTCAAGCTGCTGGAAAACGTCAAGACTTACCAGATCGTCCAGGACGAGCTCGCGCGCATCTCGATCCGGCTAGTGGCGGAGCCTGGCTGCGACCGTCCGCGGGCCGAAGCGAGCCTCAGGGAGGCGATCGCTCGCGCCACTGACGGCTCACTGGTTGTCGAGTTTGCGTGGGTGGACGCGATTCCCCTCGCCGGTCTCGGCAAACCGCGTCCGGTGATCTCGAATTTGTAGCAGATCGGCTCAGGGTCGACCCAGAATGAGAGGTTGTTGCTGCGTCGACCCTCAGGTCTCCCAGCCACCGGACGACTGCTTGGAGCCGCCTTGGCGGATCAGACTCTCGAAACGCTTGCGCAGCGGCGAAGCTTGTTCAGGATCAATATGCACGTCGACCACGAAGGGGCCGGGAGCGGCGAGCGCGCGTTCGAGGGCCACGTCGACCATGTCCTCGGTTGCGACCTGGATCCCGTCCGCACCGAACGAGCGCGCCATTCCCACGAAATCGACCTGGGGAAAATGCACTTCCGCTGCCGATAGACCCAAGGCTTCGTGCCCGTCGCGGCACATCCCGTAGGCCGCGTCATTGAGGATGATCCACACCGCCGGAGCTTGATACTGGACCGCGGTGCTGATCTCGGCGCCATTCATCATCATCGAACCGTCACCCACGATCGCCACAGCCTTGCCCTGTCGCGCCAGCGCAGCCCCGATCACCCCGGCGGTGGCATGGCCCATGGAACCGAAGAGGGTGCTTACCCGATAGCGACCCGGGCGCGCGAACTGCAGGTAGTGGTTACACCAGGCAAAAGCATTGCCGCACTCGCTCAAAACCAAAGCGTCGGTGGTCTGCACGATGCGCCGCTGGATTGATTGCATCAGCACTTGCGGGCGGACGGGTCCGCGGCCAGCGAAGGGGATCGAAATCGGCACGGGCGAGCGCCGGTTCTCGACCAGCGGGATCGTGTGCCGCTCGGGAAAGTGCTCGAGCAGGGCGGTCAGGAATTGCGAAATGTCCGCTTGCAGCCCGATGGTTTCACTGTCCGGATAGGCAGTCCCCGGGATCTCCGGGTCGACGTCGACGTGAATAAAGCCAGACGCGGGTTCAAGGTCGCGATCCCAAAACGAAGTCGCCTCGCCCAAACGGGTGCCCAGCACCAGCACCCAGTTGGGCTTGTTTTGCACCATGTACTCGCTAACCGTCGAGTGCCCCCCGAGCCCTGTCACTCCGAGGTACTGGGGATGGTTCTCGGGGAAGACGCCTTTGCCGCGGGGCGAACACATCACTTTGGCCCCGGACCGCTCGGCCAGTTGACGGACCAGCGAACTGGCTTCGCGGGCGCCAAATCCGGCCCAGATCACGAACTCACGCTCCTGGAGCAGTTCAGCACACCAGCTGACGTCGCCCACCGAAACTGCCGGCGCGGCAATGGATGCAGCAGACCGCTGGCGCGTCCGTTGTACCAGATTCCCTTGCAGGCTCATCGGCAAGCTGATGTGCGCGACGAAGCCACCCGACCGCGACAAGCCCATGCTCAGCCGGCGCTCGACCTCGGGAAGCTCGGCTGCTTGTTCCATGCGCACCGCAAAATCGAACAGCGGTCCGCGGGTGTAGAGCGCGTCTTGTGGCATGGTGTAGGGGCTGGTTTCCTGGGTCGCCCAGCGGCCCCGCTGGGGAGCACTGGTCGCTCCGGAAATGAGGATGACTTTGGCTCCGTCCCATTTGGCTGCGGTGATCCCGGTCAGGGCATTGAGCGTCCCTGGCCCGGTGGTCGCGAAAACCACGGTCGGCTTCCCACTGGCAAAGTAGGCTTCAGCAGCGGCGAACGCAGCTCCGGTTTCATGGCGAAAGTGGTGGAGCTTGATCGAGCTTTCCACCAGGGCGTCGTAAAACAAGGCGATCGCGCCACCGCTCACCCCAAAGGCATGTTCGACACCGAGCGCTGCCAGCTGCTCGACCAAAGCCGACACCAACGTCGATTCCGGACGTGCTGAAGCGTCGGATTTGGCTGTGACTCTCAACCCTGCTCGGCCCTCGTTGGCCGGCTGGGGTTCTTCTTTCTGAGCTGAAGACTGTGTGGACTGTTGGGCCAAGCTGTGCATTTGACTTACCTCCCTCCAAAAAAACATCAACCTGTTCCGGCCCTGACCTCTCCCCAAAGTTCCGGGCTATCGAATTCAAGAACCTCCCCCTCTACCTCAACTGCCATAAAGGCACGACCTGGCTGGACTGAGAAGCACGGTCAGCGTCCCGGCGTCCCGTCAACTCCTCCATCGAGTCAAACTGTAGCAGCACTTTATAACATAAGAAATAACACTTTTATCGCAGGCAAAATCACGAGATTGTGGGCTTGACCGACCGTGCTGTCGGATGATAGAAAACTATTTGAAAATATTTCGATTGGTCGCTATGCGCTCAGGCGGATATGCGGTTCAATGGCGGGTTGGGCTGGCGCTGCCGGTACCTGGGGTCTTAGGACGTACTCCCCCTCAGCACATCTCCGGGCTCCAGGTACCGGCAGCGCCTTGCCTCGCAGGCTTTGATCCTTCAGCCCAGCCGCCAGCTTGACCGAGCACTCCGGCCTGCTGACGCGCTTCTTGTTTTCCAGATACCAAGGCGTCCCCCCCTAGGCCCGCCTCAGTTCCGGTGCCGGCTGCGAGAACCCTGGGACGTCCCCCCCCTCGGGTCGTCTGTGGTCTGGCGCAGCAGCAGGCATTGGGCATCAAAACCTCCGAGTCGCTGGTCAAAGAGCCGAGTGCTCAGGCTTCCCAGCCAGCGACGTTCTTCGAGCTCCCCTGCTTGATCAGGCTTTCGAACCTCTTCAGCAAAGGAGAGGCTTCTTCAGGATCGATCAGGACATCGACGACAAAAGGACCCCGGGCAGCCAAGGCGCGCTCCAAGGCGACCTCGAGCATGTCCTCGGACTCGACGCGGATTCCATCTGCGCCCATTGAACGGGCCAAACCGACAAAGTCGACCCGCGGAAAGCTCACCTGATCGTCATTCAAGCCCAGGGCGCGGTGGCCGTCGCGGCACATGCCATAGGCCGAATCATTGAGTACGATCCACACCGCCGACGCCTGGTACTGGACCGCGGTGCTGATTTCGGAATTCATCATCATCGAACCATCGCCGACCACGGCAACCGCTTTGCCGCCGCGCGCGAGGGCAGCTCCGACCACGCCTGCAGCGACATGCCCCATCGACCCGAACAGGGTGCTGACGCGGTAACGTCCGGGGGTTTTGAACCGGAGATAATGATTGCACCAGGCAAAAGCATTACCGCACTCGCTCAAGATCAAGGCATCGGTCGCCTGGACCACCCGGCGCTGGATCGCATGCATCAGGACCTGGGGCCGCACCGGTTGATGGCCGATCCGAGACAGGGCCAAGGGAGCGGACGACGGCTGCCGGTCGGAGGGCTGCAAAGCCGGGAGGCGAGCCGGGAAGTGCTCGAGCAACGCGGTCAAGAACTGCCCGATCTCGGCTTGTAACCCGAACGTCTCGCTGTTGGGGTAAGCGGTGCCCGGCACTTGGGGGTCCAAATCTACGTGGATGAAACCCGAAGAAGGCTCGAGATCGCTGTCCCAAAACGAGGTGGCTTCGCCCAAACGGGTTCCCAAGACCAGCACCCATTTGGGCTTGCGCTGCGCCATGTACTCGGCTACCTGCGAGTGTCCACCAAGTCCCGTGACCCCCAGATACTGAGGATGATCTTCGGGGAAGATCCCTTTGGCCCGGGGCGAACACATGACCATCGCACCCGTCCGCTCGGCGAGATCGACCACTAGATGAGCTGCTTCGGTGGCGCCGAAGCCAGCCCAGATGACGAACTCCTCGTCTTGCAGCAGCCGGGCGCACCAGCGCGCGTCTTCCGTGGAGACTGAAGGTGCGGAAATGGCTGCGGTCTTATGCTGGGCTCGGCGCTCGACGCGATTCGCTTGGATGCCCATGGGCAAGGCAATGTGGGCGATGAAACCGCCAGGACGCGACATCCCGAGGCTCAGCCGGCGCAAGGTTTCTGGCAACTCCGCGGGGTGTTCCATGCGGACCGCGAAATCGAAAAGCGGCCCCTGGGTGTAAAGCGCGTCTTGCGGCATGGTGTACGAACTGGTTTCCTGCGTCGCCCAACGTCCACGCTGCGCCGCACTGGTCGCTCCGGTGATCAGGATCACTTTAGCGCCGTCCCACTTCGCAGCGGTGATGCCGGTGAGCGCGTTGAGCGTCCCCGGACCGGTGGTTGCAAAAACCACAGTAGGCTTTTTGCTGGCGAAGTAAGCTTCAGCAGCAGCAAAAGCAGCTCCGGTCTCGTGACGGAAATGGCGCAGTTTGATCCGGCTCTCGGTCAAGGCGTCGAAGAACAGGGCGATGCCTCCACCGCTGACGCCAAACGCCTGCTCGACCCCCAAAGACGCGAGATGCTCGACCAGCGCCGCGACCACCGTCGACTCGCCGCTCTCCTGCCGAGGTACGAGCACTGCCCCTTGAGCCTCTGTCGGTTGCGCTTCCGCCCGATCCTCCGCGCATCGCACGAGCAGAGGGCCCGTCACGTGGGGCCGCGACATCTCTACAGGTACAGGAAGTTGTATCTCAGCCAGGTTGTGCATGGTGTTCGCCTTCTACGTGTGTTCGCCTTCTGCGTGTCGATCCGTCTTGACGACTCCGTTGCTCTCATTTCACCTGGTCGACCGGCTCTTACAAAGCCATTTTCGACCGGATGGTCGGTAGAATACCACCCCCATCGATTATGTCAAGTCTTTCTGGAGTCTTCATCGAACCTTTCCCAAATATTAATCTATTGCAATGCATCGTTTTGATTTGAAAACAGAGATTTGTCTGCAATGAATGCTGTTCGATGCCGCGGTTTTTAAAATCCGTGCTAGAACGCATCGTGCAGAGATCCTCATGGACTCCTGAGACAAGGTTTTCAACCACCTGGTATGTGCGTTAATAGACACGTGCGCATTGATGTATTTAACTTGCGTCATCCAATGATATCTAATAAATATCTCTGAGTAAAAAGTCTAAGCTATTGAAAACAAAGGCTTTATATGCATGACTGCTCATCTAATGTCAACTGCACCTGTCATCAAAACCGTCACAATCATGAAACATACAAGGACGTTATCTTGATTGTCATCTTGAACGGCAGGAGCGCAGTGCCAGAGCGGGTTTTGCCTGACGGCCTCCCACCACTGCAGAAATAAACATTGATGATCGGCCAGGCTTGGAGTTTTCATCTTGGGTTGCCCGTCAATACATTACAGAGCGATTTTCGACCACTCGGTCGGTAACACCAGATGGGGAGACCAGCTGGCCCAAAAGGCGCTCGTACCGGTCGACGATCGGGTCCGCCGCAAACCGCAGGGCGCGTTGACGAGCTGCCGCGCGCATTGCCAGATAGCGCGGACGATCGGCCAAAAGCTCAGCCCCGAGCGTCCCCAAGCAGAGGTTCTCCCCCTCTGGGCACAGCAGGCCACATTCCTGATCGACCACCACTTCGGGTAACCCTCCGGCGCGATAGCCGATCACCGGGCAACCGCAGGCCAGGGCTTCGAGGGCGGCCAAGCCGAAGCTCTCGGCAATACTGGGCAGCAGAAACAAATCGCTCACCTGGAGCACCTTCTCCAACTGCTCGAGCTTGCCCAAAAACCGCACCTGCTGCCGGATCCCCAGGCAGTCGGCCAGCCGCTTGGCTTTGGGCAGCTCTGGTCCATCGCCGACCAGAGCCAAGATGGCTTCATGGTGACGGCGCAGCACGGCAAAGGCATGGACGACGTCTTCAACCCGCTTGACCGGGCGAAAATTGGAGACGTGGGTGATCACGAATTTGCCTTCAGCCCCGAGCTCGCGCCGCAGCTCTGGCAGATCGCGCGGCTGGAAGCGTTCGAGGTCGATGAAGTTAGGAATGACCGCGATCTCGTGATCGTTGATCCGGAACTCCTGCAGCGTCTGTTGGGCCAGCCAGTTGCTGGGGGTGGTCAGCTGGTCTTGACGCTGGATCGCGAAACGGGTCAACTCGAAGAAACCTTGTTCGCGGCCGACCAGAGTGATGTCGGTGCCGTGCAGGGTGCAGACCAGCTTGACGTCGAGTCCGCGCTCTTCGCGCAAAACCTCCCGCGCCATCCACGCAGCCTGGGCATGGGGGATGGCATAGTGGCTATGGACAATTTGCACCCCAAACTCTTCGACCAGCTCGATGATGCGGTTGGTGAGGTTGAGCGAATATGGGGGATGGCGGAACAGTGGGTATTCGCTCACCTCGACGTCATGGAAGCGCAGGTTGGGCTGCGCGCTGTTGAAGCGGAACGGCTTCTCATAGGAGATGATGTGGACTTGGTGACCTCGCTCGGCCAGCCGCTCGGCCAACTCTGTGGCCACCACCCCGCTGCCCCCATAAGTCGGAAAACAGAGCACCGCCAAGCGCATATCTCACCCGCTCTCTCGGTTATTACCAGGTCGAGAATCCTCCTGGGGCACCAGCAGCCGCTACCCCAGTTCCCCATGGGATCGAATCCGGCCTGCTCAGCGACCCGGGCAGATTGTATGACAGGTGGGATCTCTTGGGTTGCCGCCGACGGGGTCGAAGCGCAAGAACCGTCCCAAGACCTGGCTCCGTGCGTGAATGAACGTCGAGTTGAGCTACGGGTTGCCGTTCGGGTCGCGTTCGTGGAACTTCTGAGTGTGAGGCGTCATTGCCCACTACCCAATAGCAAGCTCAAGATGACCAGTCTCCTATGCTCAAATTACTGTATCAATAACAGAAGCCGCCAAAAAGCACGGGCGGGCACATCCCGCCGGTTGTCGCGTAGCTGACGTTGTAACAGTTGTTCGTTACAGTCGAAGATTTCAGATACGTGTAAGTATAGAGCGTGCCGTCATCACATATCCCGGCATGCGCATAAATCTTCTTCACCTGGCATACCTTGTAGGTATCGCATTCGGTATATTGGTTGAAACTGTCGTAGCCCACACAGTGCCAAAGGTATGTTTGAACCGATGAGTAGCTAGTCGTCTCATAGTAATACTCGTCATCGGCATTGCATCCTTCTTCAGGAGGAAGAATGTACTTGGGTTGGACGCCCGGCGGCGGTTTCAACTCTGCGACAGCTGCCTGCGAGGCTTCGCTCGTGGCCTCCTCAGCTCCAGGCTCAGCAGCGATATGGCCCCAACCTTGCGCAGTCAGGATGGTCAGGATCGAAAGAATCAGCGTCTTTTTCATTTCGTCACCTTCTCCTTTTCCAATAAATGCGATTACGTCAGCCCCCGTCGACCCTGCTCCTGCTGAAAGACCTAGCCAGGCTACGACGAAAACTCTGGTGTGTCAATAGGTTTGGAGGTGCCGAGATCGCAACCGTTGGCCTCCTGCGCGCGAGCCGTGTGCTCGGTAACAAACCCAGTCAAGCGGTAGTCCGGACTCGCGAGTGTGCCCAAGTTGCGAAACTCGTGAGTGAACCCGTCAGGAAAGGTCAGCTGGCACTCGGGGGTGGCTCTGGCAGACCGATGATCCGCTCGGATAGCGCTTCATCCGCAGGTAGGTGCTGTCGTTGGAGATCCCGACGTCTGGCTGGGGGCGGCCGGATAGCCAGGGTGGAGCTGGGGATAGAAGCCATGCTGCCGTCAGGCGCGAGGTAGACCCAACGGTTCGCGTCGTTCCACGGCGCTTGATTCGGCGCGAACAGACGACCGAAATGGAGGGACCAGCCGAAGCCAGCGTTGGTGTCTTGGTTGGAACAGCGGCCGCAGCTGGTGGTCCCAACCGTTGGCGTTGTAGCTGAGAAAGTGTCCCAGCCAGCCGCCAACTGCCCCTACAGCGCTTTGAAGTTGGGAACTGAGAGTTCCAGCGGCGGCGGTTTGTTGCGGGTGGTGCTCGAACCCAGTGGCGATGGCAAGCTTGCGGTGAGACACTCCAGCTGGGTAGCGCAGGAATTCGGAGGAGCCCTCAGGGTGCAAAAACCTCATCGAGGGTGTGCGCCGTCAGCACTCGGTCGCCCCAG
>CAZCOV010000176.1:0-12858 GCA_964499975.1 uncultured Thermoanaerobaculia bacterium | reverse complement strand
TGCCCGAAGGATTTTTCGTCGATTGCAAGCGCGCGCCGCATCAGGGGCTCGGCCTCGGCAAGACGGTTCGTCGCCTGGAGCAACTGCGCCAGGTTGTTGAGGCGAATGGCGACTTTGGGATGATCCTGCCCGAAGGATTTTTCGTCGATTGCAAGCGCGCGCCGCATCAGGGGCTCGGCCTGGCTATAGAGGCTCTTTGAAAAGAGCAAACTGCCCAGCTGATTCATCAGCGTTGACGTCGGCGACCCCACGCCCGCGTTCTCGGCGAGCTCGATCACCCGGACGGCGTGCGGGCGGAGCGGGTCCCACACCGGCCACGTCCGCACGTCGCTGGGAGTTGCTGGTGCGAAATCGTTGACCAGCCACACCGCCAGCTCGGTCCAGGCGGCGCGGTGCAACGCAGGAATGCGACTGCGCACCACCTCCTGCACCATGCGGTGGACCAGGACCGCGGACTCCTGCCGCGTCACCAGTGAGTACTTCACGAGCTCGGCGAGCGCCCCCAGCACGTCGGTGTCGTTATCCTCCGCGATCGCCTCTTCCGCCGCGAGCAGCTCGACTCCTTGGCCGAGGATCCCGGCGCTGGCCGTGAGCAGGTCGAGCGGCACGGGCTCGGCCGCGAGAAAGGCGAGGAGGCGGAGCAGCGCGCGGGGTGCGGCGGCGAGCTGGGCCACGGTGCGGTTCCAGGTCATGGCCACGGGCAAGGGATAGTCGGTCCTGGCCGAGTCGTACCAGGCGAGCACCTTGGACCGCTCCTGATCCCAGTCGGCCAGGTACTCGGCCAGGCTGATGCCGCGGGCGGCAACGTAGGCCGCGGCCTGCTCGAGCGCGAGCGGCAAGTCGCCCAGCAGCTCGGCCAGGCGTCCGGCCAGGGCAGGATCGTCGGCGCTGGTGCGGCGCTGCCCGGCGGTGGCGGCGAGCAAGAGGTCGACGGCAGCGGCGCGTTCGAGCGTGGCGACCGACCGCTGGCCGATGCCGGGCGGCCAGGCCGCCAGGCGTGAGGTCAAAAGCACCTGGCCGCCGCTCAAAGGCAAGAGCTGGCGCACCGCCTGCTGGGCCGGTAAATCGTCGACGTTGTCGAGGATCAGAAGCCAGCCCGGATGCTCGCGCAGCCAGGCGACCACCGCCCTCACCACCCGCTCCTCGTCCGTGGCCTCGACCGCCAGCGCCAAAAGATCCGGCTCCGCCAGCCGGGCCAGGCCGCGGCGCAGCGCCTCGGGGCTGTCAGCCTTGACGAAGAAGACCGCCCGGTAGCGATCGGCCGCCCGCCACCCGTACTCGACGGCGAGCCGGGTCTTGCCGATCCCGCCCAGGCCATGGATCGCCGCCGGCTGGACGATCGCCGTCGCCGGGTCTGCTTCGAGGTCCGTGGCCAGCTGGACCAGGAGCGTCTCGCGTCCTTTGAACCGGGGTCCCAGCGAAGCGAAGGGGAGGTTGTGGATGAATCCTGTTGAGCCAGCCGGAGGCAAGTGAAAAAACTCGGCGAGAAGGTCCGCATGACGCTTGACCCGCTCGTCGAGCTCGGCACCGCACCAGAAGTCGCAGCTCGAAGCGTCACCCCAAGCTGCGCGGGCCGTCTCGCGGGTGTCCGCTCGCACCGCCACGCTGACCACGAAAACCACCGCGTGGGGCTGCTGCTCTGCGGGTAAGCAGCGGATCTTCTGGATCTCTGCTTGGGCCTCTGCCGCGGTGAACGTCTTCTTGCGCTTGCACTGGAAAGCGAACCGCCGCCCGTCCTTCCAGGCGACCACGTCCCGCCCGTGCTCGCTCCCCGCTTCGCCGAGGTGCTCAGCGTGCTCGTAGCCCTCGCGGTTCACCAGCCACAGACAAAGCCGCTCGAAGTCGAGCGGCGACAGCTTCTCGAAAGGAAGCGTGTGCGCGGTGCTCGTCTGCGGAGGTTGCCCGCGGTTCGTCATGGGATAAATCGATTTGCAACTGTTGGGGGTCTACTGATCGCGCCTTGACTCCTCGATCAGTATAGAGGAAGTGCTGCGATCCCTTCACGTTTTAACCGTCTCACCCATCTCACCCGTCCCACTGGCTCGGCGTCCCTCGATATCCGGTATTCCGTGCATTTCAGCGTCCAAGAACCGACCACTGGGATTTGGGATTTGTTTGTACTCAACAAAAAGGCCAGATCATGCTATCCTTCCACACGGAGATTTCACCGCCCAGAACAAAATCAACTGCCTGACCGAAAATTGATGAACAACCCAGCCAGCACCACCCCCGCCGACGAATACGACAGTCCCTGGAAAGAGATCCTCGACCGCTACTTCCCCCAGTTCATGGCCTTCTTTTTCCCTGACCTTTACGCCCAAATCGACTGGACCGCGGGCTACGACAACCTCGAAACCGAGCTGCGTGAGGTGGTCCGCGATGCCGCGACCGGCAAGCGGGTGATCGACAAGCTGATCAAGGTCCGCACTTTGAACGGCCAGCCCCTCCACGTTTTCATTCACCTCGAAATCCAGGCCGACCGCGACGTCGAGTTTCCGCTGCGCATGTTCATCTACTACTACCGTCTGTTCGACCGCTACCCCGAATCGGTGGTGAGCCTCGCGATCTTGGGCGACGACCACCCGAACTGGCGTCCCGAGGGTTACGAGCACGAATTGTGGGGCAATAGCGTGTCGTTCAAGTTCCGGGCGGTCAAGTTGCAGGATTACAATAGCCGATGGACCGAGCTGGAGGCGGACCCCAGCCCGTTCGCCACGGTGGTGATGGCCCACTTGCAGGCCAAGCGCACGAAGGACCAGGCGCCGAGTCGCCTGAGTTGGAAACTTCGGCTGGTCCGTCGGCTCTACGAACGGGGCACCGCGCGCCAGGACGTCTTGGAGCTCTTCCGCTTCATCGATTGGGTCCTGGCGCTACCCCAGGAGCTGGAGCAGCAGTTCCGCAGCGAGGTCTTGAAAATCGAGGAGGATTTGCGCATGCGATACGTCACCAGCATCGAGCGTTTGGGTCGCGAGGAAGGACTCGAGGAAGGGCGCAAGGAAGGGCGCAAGGAAGGCCAGGTCAAGGTGCTGCGGCGGCAGTTGACGCGCCGTTTCGAGCAGCTTCCGGCCTGGGCGCTCGAGCGTTTGGAGCAGTCCACTCCGGCCGACCTGGAGCGCTGGGCCGACCGCATTCTCGACGCCCGACGCCTCGAGGATGTCTTTGCCACCGGCTGAAGCTATGCGTGTCCCACTCCGGAGCCTGACGCCTCCGCCAGCGCCCGGAGCGGCACGCCGGGTAGCGCAGGTAGCGCCAGCGGTTCCCCCTGGCCGCGTGATTTTTTGTACACTGGGCTGGGGGTGATCGGGAACGCACAGATCCGACACCTGGAGGTCAGATGACCACAGTACAACCGCGCTACAGCCGAGAAGAATTTGCGCGCCGCGGCACCGACATCTACGAGCGACAGGTCCGCGCTCAGGTGGAAGCGGGCAACCAGGGAAAGGTCGTTGCGATCGACATTGAAACCGGGCTGTTTGCCGTCGGCGAAAATGTGCTGACCGCAGCGCACCGCCTGCTTGCCCGCTGCCCCGCTGCTCAGCCGTGGTTCATCCGCATCGGCCATCGCGCAGTACACCGCTTTGGCCACCGTCCTGCCGGCTCATGATTCGGACATGATCGGGCTTGTCAATGCGAACCTGGAGGCCACCCTTCGTCTCACAGTGCGTGGTGACAATGGCGAAGAGCAGGAACTCGAAGCCGTCATCGACACCGGCTTTACCGGCTTCTTGACCCTGCCTCCCTCGGTTGTCAACTCGCTGCACCTGACCTGGCTCGGCCAAGCTCAAGCTGTGTTGGGCGACGGTAGCCTCCACCAGTTTGACGTGTATGCCACAACCGTCATTTGGGACGGCCAGGCACGGCTCGTGGAAGTAGATGCGGCTGAGGCCACTCCCCTCGTCGGTATGGGGTTACTTCATGGCTACGAGTTGCGAATTCAGATAGTCGATGACGGTGCCGTCTCAATCGACGCGATACAGTTCCATTAGCCAGCTCTTCACCTGGAACTTACCTGTCCGGAATCGCCCAACGCGCGGAGCTTGAGGCAGCGCAACGATTTCAGGTAAATTCGGGAAACAAGGCGACCAGAACCCGGACGTCTTCGTTGTACTCAGGTCATGAGCAGGCGCATTAGCGCAGCGCTTCTCAGGACTCGTCAGCGAGAGAGCTCACGATATCTCCGATCACCTCAGCCGTCCCTTTCATCCTGCCGTAAAGGCCTTCACCTTTTGGCGCGGGAAGAGGAGGGGGTTGGATCTGGGCTATCGGCTTGCCGCGGTGGGTCACGAGAATCGGTTCGCCGGTTTTTCGGACCCGCTCCAGGATAGCCAGGCAGGTGGTCTCAAGCTCGGAGATGGCAATCGCTTCCATGGCATCAGCTTACCAGCCTTCACGGGCCGGATCGTGCGAGGTCCACTCGTGCCACTACCGAGGCATGGTGTTATACCTTCCAAGAACCCTTTGACCTGGCTTCAGGAGGGGCTGTAGGCCATGCGTGAACAAGAACTGACGTTAGATGAGATCTGCGAGCTGGGAGTCAAGGCCCTGGGAGAACGGTTGGGGAGCGTCGGCATGGTGCGTTTTCTGCAGCAGTCTGAGAATGGTTTGGGAAATTACACCGAGGAGCGCCACCAATGGCTGGGTGACCCCGACTTGCGCGAGTTGGCCCAGAAAGTTCAGCAGCAGCACCCAACCACCCCGATCTGACCTGCGCGCTTCACCCATCCAGACCGGTCACGGGAACACGCAAACCCAGTGGCCAGTCCGCTCGGCACCCTGAACCGACGCCCTCCCTACCACCCCCTCGCGCGTCGGCCCCACCCACCCGGACGGTGTCCCGTCACCTGCTGTGCCTGGATGTTCGGACGGCTCCAAGCCCAGGCGTCGGCGTGCGGCAACTACCTGTTCGATCGTGGCGCATGCGTTGGGGACAGACTAACGTGAAGGCAGAACAGTTCTCTTGCGATCCCCGGAGATCGCAGTTTGGGAGAAAGGAGAACGTTATGAGCCTCACGTCACTGGTTTCAGGTCTGAAACGCAACCCCGTCACCACCCCTCAGACGTCGTTTCAAGGAGCCATGGACCGCTTCTTCGACGACTGGTTCCGCCGCGATAGCGATGAGTATGGACTCTTCGCGGCCCAGGGCTTTATGCCCAAAGTCGATGTCGCTGAACGTGATAAGGAGTGGCTGGTCACCGCCGAAATGCCGGGCATGGGCGAGAAAGACATCGAAATCCAGCTCGAAGGTGATCGGCTGGTAATCAAAGGAGAGAGGAAAGAAGACAAGGAAGAGGAGAAGCCCAACTACTACCACCGCGAAAGCCGCTATGGCGCTTTTCGCCGCGAGGTCTTGCTGCCCGGGGAAGTGATTCCCGATAAGGTCAAAGCGAAATTTGACCAAGGAGTGCTGCGCATCACTCTGCCGAAAACCCCAGAGTCCCGCATGCACACGCGCAAGATCGCGGTCGAAGCAGGTGCTTAGATGGCTTGAGCGGACCAGTCAGGTGAGCCAAGCTGACCTGACCAGGTAGATCGACCGCCTAGCCTTCCGCGAGCCTTCCGCGAGCCTTCCACGCGCAGCCGGCGCTAACTCGTACCCCACCCGGCACCGCCCCAACTCCTCCTGCGGTGCTCCCAAAATCCCTCCTCGGCGCCGGCTGCGCCCTCTCCGTTCGCCGCTCCCGCGCAAAATCCATATAATCGCTGCGATGCGCGTGAACCCGGTTCATTGTTCTGGCGAAGAGAGCCCGGTGCAGGTCGTGGGCGCAGGGTTGGCGGGCAGTGAATGCGCCTACCAGCTGGCGCGTCGCGGTTGCCCAGTGGTGCTCTACGAAATGCGCCCCGCGCGCAAGACCCCTGCGCACAAAACCGACAACTTTGCTGAGCTGGTGTGCAGCAATTCGCTGCGCAGCGATGATCCGCTCCACGCGGCTGGACTGCTCAAGCGCGAAATGGAAGCGCTCGATTCGCTGATCATTCGCGCCGCGCGCCAAGCCGCGGTGCCTGCGGGCAGCGCGCTGGCGGTCGACCGTCTCGTCTTTGCCGCAAGCGTGACCCGCACCCTCGAAGCGGAGCCGCGGATCACCATCTGCCGCGAAGAAGTCACGGCATTACCTCCAGGCGACGTGGTCATCGCCACTGGACCTCTGACTTCCGCGACCATGGCCGCCCTGCTCGCCCAACTCTTGGGTGACGAGTACCTCTATTTTTATGACGCCATCGCCCCCATCGTCACCGGCGAAAGCCTCGATTTAAGCCGCCTGTTCGCGGCGTCTCGCTACGGCAAGGGGGGCGACGATTATCTCAACGCGCCGATGGATCGCGAGACCTACCTGGCCTTCTACCAGGCGCTGGTCACGGCAGAGGTCTTGCCTCTGCACGATTTCGAGCAGCGACTGTTTTTCGAAGGCTGTTTGCCGATCGAGGAACTGGCCCGCCGCGGGGTCGACACTTTGCGCTTCGGGCCGATGAAGCCGGTGGGCTTGCGCGGCCCGGACGGCAAGCGTCCCTACGCTGTGGTCCAGCTGCGCCAAGAGAACCTGGCCAAGAGCCACTACAACCTGGTGGGCTTCCAGTCGCGGATGACCTGGGGTGAGCAGAAGCGGGTCCTGCGCCTGATCCCCGGACTCGAAAACGCCGAGTTCGAACGCTTCGGGCAGATCCACCGCAACACCTTCATCAATGCCCCGGTCCACCTCGATGCGCTCTATCGGCTGAAAAGTCATCCGCAGGTGCGCTTGGCGGGCCAGCTCACCGGGGTCGAGGGTTACCTCGAATCCGCTGCCTCCGGACTGCTCGCCGCGCTTTACCTGGCGCTCGAACGCACCGCGGGACAACCGCCCGAGCCCCTGCCCATGAGCACCGCGCTCGGCGCTCTCGCCCGCCATCTGACGGCGTCGGATCCGCAAAACTTCCAGCCGGCGAACATCAACTATGGCCTGTTCACCCCGCTCGCCGCCGGACGGGGCAAGCACGATCGGCGGCGTTTGCTGGCGGAGCGGGCAACCCAAGATCTGCACCAGTGGTTGCAGCAACAGCGGTTGCCGACCCAACCCCCGCTGCCGGCCGTCCAGCCGGTGGCCGCCGAAGCCTGAGCCGCACCATGCAGCAACTGATCGCCCGTTTTTTGCAGCACATCGGGCTCGAACGAAACCTGTCGCGCCACACCTTGCGGGCTTACCAAGGTGACCTCGACACCTTCCTCTCGTTTCTGGTGAGTTACTTGAACTGTGCTCCGGCCCAGCTGACTCCGGAGCAAGTCGAACCCATGGCGATCAAAGCGTTTCTCGCGACCCTGACCCGCCGCGGCCTCAAGCGGCGCAGTCAAGCGCGAACCCTGTCCGCGGTCCGCCGACTCTTCGCTTTTGCTTGCCGCGAGGGACTGCTCCCGGCAAATCCCACGGCGGGCGTGCGCACGCCCAAGCAAGAAAAGCGGCTGCCCCGCCACTTGCGTCCCGGCGAGATCGAAAACCTCATCGAGTCGCCAGAGGCAGCGCCCACGGCCGACCCCCGGCTGGTCCGCCGCGATCGGGCTTTGCTCGAGCTCTTGTACGCGACCGGTCTGCGGGTCGGCGAACTGGTCAGCCTCGACTGGCGCGACCTCGACTTGGGGGCGCGCGTGTTGCGGGTCATGGGCAAGGGCGGCAAAGAGCGGATGGTGCCGTTCGGCAAGCCAGCTGCGGCGGCCCTCAAGGCTTGGCTTGCAGTGTGGGATGAGGACAGCAAGGTCGCGGACGGTAAGGTCGCGGACGGCAAAGTCGCGGACGGCAAGGTTCTCGCCAGCAGCCGCGGGCGCGAACCGGTCTTCCTCAATCACCGGGGTCAACGCTTGAGCGATCGCTCGGTGCGGCGGATCATCGACCACCAGGCCGCCGTTGCCGGGCTGCCGGCGGGCGTCCATCCCCACACCTTGCGCCACACTTTCGCGACCCACATGCTCGAACAAGGCGCGGATCTGCGCACCATCCAAGAACTGCTCGGACACAGCTCGTTGTCGACCACCCAGCGTTATACCCACGTCGAAATCGAACGCCTGCTGCGGATCTACCGCGAAAGCCATCCGCGCGCCAGGCTCGACTCGCACGACCCGCGCGACTGAAACCGACGCGATGCGCTTTCATCCTTCTTCCGCGGTTGCGGCTCTGGCGTGGTGGTTCGCGCTCCCCTTGCTTGCGGGTGAGCCCTGGTTTCGCGACGTGGCCGCAGAACGCGGACTCGATTTTCGTCACCAAGACGGCCGCTGCGGGGAGAAGTACTACGTCGAAACCGCCGCGAGCGGCGGCGGCTTCTTCGATTTCGATGGCGACGGCGATCTCGACGTTTTGCTGGTCAATGGGGGTGAGAGCCCTGGCTGCCCGCCGTTGACGGAACGTCCCATCCACCGGCTCTACGAACAGCGTGAAGGGCGCTTTGTCGACATCACCGCAGTTTCTGGGGTGGGGCAACCCGGTTACGGCATGGGGTTTTGCGTCGGCGACATCGATGCGGATGGCCGACTGGATTTTCTGCTCACCCACTACGGTCCGGACCGGCTCTACCGCAACTTGGGTAACGGCCGCTTTGCCGAGATCGCGGTCCAGGCCGGCGTGGCCGACCCGCGGTGGAGCACCGGCTGCGCTTTCGGCGACCTCGACGGCGACTTTGACCTCGACCTTTACGTGGCCCACTACGTCGATTTCCGCTACGACCGCAACCCGTTCTGTGGCGACCGGGCGCGCGGTTTGCGCGCCTACTGCCGTCCTGAAGCTTTTGACGGGGTCGATGACTCGTTGTTTATCAACCAGGGCGACGGCACGTTCAAAGAGGAGGGGAAAAGGCGCGGCCTGGCGAGCGGCGGCAAGGACGAGAAAGGTTTCGGGGTGGTCCTGACCGATGTCGACAACGACAACGACCTCGACATCTACGTGGCCAACGACGGCACCATGAATCGGCTCTACGTCAACAACGGCAAAGGCTTTTTCAAAGACGAAGCGCTCCTCGCCGGGGTGGGATTGAACGCCCGCGGGCGGGCGGAGTCGGGCATGGGTGTCGACGCGGCCGACCTCGATGGCAATGGCTTTGTCGACTTGATCGTCACCAACTACTCGATGGAGTCGAACACCCTCTACCGCAACCACGGGGACCTCATGTTCTCCGATGTCACGAGCACCAGCGGTCTGGTTGAAAGTTCCTACAAAGACGTGGGCTGGGGAGTCGCTTTTTTCGACTACGACCAGGACAGCGATCTCGACCTGGCAGTGGCCAATGGTCATGCGATCGACAACATCGAGATCTTCGAAGCGGGTCTCGCCTACCGGCAGCCGAGCCGATTGCTCGAAAACGACGGTCAAGGACATTTCCACGAAGTGAGTCGGCAGGCTGGGCCGGCTTTCACCGTCGAACGGGTGAGCCGGGGGCTCGCGGTGGGCGACTTCGACAACGACGGCCGGCTCGACTTGTTGTTCACCCACACCAACGATCCCGTCACCTTGCTGCGCAACCAGCTGGTGACCGAGAACCACTGGTTGGGGGTGCAGCTGGTGGGGCCGCCCGCCAACCGCTTTGCGTTCGGCGCTCGCGTTACGCTGGAAGCGGGTGGACGCAAAGCCCTGCGCGAAGTGCGCAGCGGCGGCAGCTTTCTGTCCCAGTCGGATCTTCGCCTGCACTTCGGGTTGGGACGCCACCCCGGCCCGGTGATGCTCACCGTCCGCTGGCCGGATGGCCGGCAAACCCGGCAGACCATCCCCACGGTCGACCGCTACCTCACCGTGAGCTACCCGTGAGGGCTGCTCACTGACCCTCACAGGTCGGTGGCGTCGGCCGCGGTCAACTTGTCGTTGAGCAGGTAATCGTCGCTCAAATATTTGAGGATCACCCGGCCGATTTTGGGGTCGGTCCGTTCGACCACCGGTTTGACCACCACTCCCTCCCGGATGTGCTGATCCGGCAGCGTCGTCTTACCCCGACTCAAAGCGGCCGTCCGTTCGAGGGAAAAGGCGCCGCGCTCGAGCAGCGGCACTGTGGGTAAGTTGTGGCGCTGGCAGAGCGCTGCGAAAGCGTCGTAATCGAGGTAGCGTTCGTCGACCAAGACGTCGAAAGCCGCAAAACCGAGGCTGTCGCGTTTGCCATAGTGCAGACTCTGGACGCGACTGCCGTAGATCTCCCCGTAGAGGATCGCCACGCGGTGGCGCTGCCGCAGCTCTTCGAGCAGGCGCATCACCGGTTCGAGGGTGGCGGGAAACCAGTAGGTGCTGGCGGCCATGGCCGCGGGTTCCGGACGTTTCCGCTGCAAGCCGTGGGAGCCCGCGAGCAAGGTACCTTCCACGTAGCCGATGCGCGTGTTGGTGCCGTGGATCTTCTCGCTCACCACGACCTCTTCGCCGACCGCGAGAACGTCGGGGAAGTTGCGCAGATTCTCGATGTCGGTGTATTTCTGGAACAGCGGATGGCTGGGCTCAGCATCGCCCGCCGAGAACTTGACCGGCGGACGAAACTTGCCGATCCCGTAGTGGGCTTGGACGTCTTGACCCACCGGCCAGTTCGGGTCCGCCGGCCGGATCACCAGCCCAAAGGACGGCTCGCCGCGCAGGCGCACGCGCTTGACCACCAACTCGCGTTCACCCGCGATGTTGGTCCGTTCACTCAAATAGGTGACCACGCCGAGACGCTCAGCCATCTCGCGCGGGAGCGTGCTGTCGGGCGGAATGAACACCACCCGTTCACCCGGCGCGAACTCGGGTGAGCCGTCTTCATGCTTGCGGATGACCGACTGCCAACCCTTGATCCGCGCCAAGCAGAGCCGGTCCGCATTGGGGTGGGGCAGGACTTCCTCGACTTCGACGACGTTGGCGATCACCGATGACATGGCTGTTACCTCTCCTTGCTTTCGATTGTATTACCGATAGGGTAACATCCGCGCGATGAGATCGCTGCTTCGTTTTTTACCGACGCCAGCCAGCCAGTTTTTGCTCGGCGGGCTTCCTGTGCTGCTCTTCGGGTGGGTGGCGAGCGCCCTGGCCAACCGTCTGAGCTTTGTGGCTTGGGGTCTGCTAGTGGCTGCGGGCTATGGGGCAATGCTGAGTCAGGGCTGGCGCTTGCCCTGGCGCGGGGCCCCGGCCGCGGCTCCCTGGTTGTGGCTCGCCCTCGGTTGGAGCTTTTGCAGCTGGCTGGTGGGACAGCACAGTGAGGTCCTCGGCCTCGGCTGGCGGG
Organism: uncultured Thermoanaerobaculia bacterium; assembly: GCA_964499975.1. Lineage (GTDB taxonomy): Bacteria > Acidobacteriota > Thermoanaerobaculia > Multivoradales > J023 > CAZCOV01. The sequence continues at coordinate 1,673 of CAZCOV010000176.1, read as the reverse complement.
CTTTTCTGCCCAGTCTTTATCTGCCGCTGTGGCAGCGTCCATGGTTTTATTTGGTGCTGGCGGCCGGATGCTTGGGCGGTGCGGCGGTGGTCGCCAGCCGATCCCTCGCGAGCCCTCCCCGTCAATAGCTCGCCGGAGTCGTGCGTTGCTTTCCTCTTGGATTCACTTACTCCCCGGTCTTTACTTCGTTGCGGTCAGCGCCCTCCTGGTCGGCGCGCTGCGGCGCTGGTATGACCCGCTGCCGCCCCGCGTCCTGGTGGTACATGCGCTGGTGCTGCTCCTGCTCTTTGGTCAGCTGCTGTTTGCTGGTGGAATCTTGTTGCCCCTCGATACCCTGCGCAGCGCCCCGCCTTTTCAAGACTTGAAACCGAGCTCGCCTTCGAGCTTCGTGCTGCACGGGGACCAGATCGAGGACTTCGCTCCGTACTTCTCGCAAGTCCGGCGCTCGCTCAGCGCCGGGGAATGGCCGCTGATGAACGACCTGGTGGGCGCTGGTGAGCCGCTCCTGGTCAATTCGCAGGCGCAGCATTTCCAACCGTTGATGCTCTTGACCTACCTCTTCCCGCTGTCGGCAGCCTTGGGTCTGATCGCGGCCTTCAAAGTCCTGCTCGCACTGTTCTTCACGTTCCTGATCTGCCGCCGGCTGGGACTGAGCGAGGAACCCGCCTTGGGGGGGAGCCTGGCTTATGGTTTGAGCGGCTTCATGCTGCTCTACTTGGGCTGGCCCCAGACCCAATCCGCAGCGCTGCTCCCGCTGCTGCTCTACGCACTCGATCTGGTGATCGATCGGGGTGCCCGTCAGGACTGGGTGTTGCTCGCTGGTGGAGCGCTCGGACTGCTCCTCGCCGGACACCCCGAGACCATGCTCTATGCCATGGCTTTCAGTGCTGCGTTCGCCGTGGTTCGACTGGCGGCCCAGCTACTACCGGTGGGCCGTACCCCGGTGGGCCGTACCCCGGTGGGCCGTACCCCGGTGGGCCGTACCCTTGCCGCATGGTTCCGGACGGGCTGGCGGTGGTTGCGCCAGCGCTCGGGCGGAACCGCCCTGCGGAACGGATGGCACTGGCTCCGCGCGGTGGTCGCAGAACGCAGCTGGACATCAGCGTCCTGGCCGGTTTGGACCCGCGAAAAATGGGTGCGGACGGCTGGGGGTCTGGGGCTTGCGGCGGTGCTGTTGGGGACCCTGGTTGCCCCGGTGCTGGTGCCGACCGTGCTTTATGGCAAGCAGTCCGAACGCTATGCGCTGACCGAAGCGCGCCGTCATGAGCTGCTCAAGGCAGCCACCGAGGACTTTGCTACGCGGCTGCTCACGGCGGAAGGCCGGGCGGCTGAAGTTTCGGATCTGCTCAAGCGGAGTTTGCCCCTGGTGGCACCGAATGCTTTTGGCAACAACCGCTACGGTGGGTATTGGGGGGCGACCGCCATTTTCCAAGACGCTGCCGGCTTCGTCGGCACCGCCACGGTCCTCGCAGCCTTGCTGGCGCTGTGGCCGCTCGGCCAAAGCCTGCGGTTTCCCGGCGAACGGCTGGCGCTGTGGGGAGGCGCCGTCGCCCTGGTGGTTTTCGTCCAGGTGCCGGGGATGAAAGCGCTGCTTGCGGTCCTGCCAGTGCTCGGGCATTCGGCGAGCTACCATCGACGCTTAAGCTTGGTGCTCTGCTTTTGTGCAGCTTATC
>CAZCOV010000175.1:0-12862 GCA_964499975.1 uncultured Thermoanaerobaculia bacterium | reverse complement strand
AGTTCGCCGGGTGGGGGGTACACAAGAAGAAGCGGTGGACGTCCGGATCATTGCGGCTACCAACCAGGACTTGCCCAAATTGATCGAATCGGGCGAATTTCGTGATGACTTGTACTATCGCATCAATGTCATCCCGATCCATTTACCCCCGCTGCGTCAGCGGCGCGAAGACATCAAATTTTTGGTCGATTATTTCATCGAGAAATACAGCAAAGAGATGGGTATTTCCCCCAAGCCGATTTCTGTCGAAGCCCTGCAGCTGTGCGAAGCTTACACTTGGCCGGGTAACGTCCGCGAGTTGGAGAACACGATCGAGCGCGCGTTGGCTTTGAGCACGGCGGACCGTTTGACCAGCAAAGACTTGCCCCTCCACATCGCTTCGCCCAACCCGCGGCCGCCGGTCGTCACCCAGCTGCCCGAAAGCGGCATTGACCTCGAAGCCTACTTGGACGACATCCGGGCGCAGCTGATGCAGCAGGCCCTCGAACGCGCCAATGGCGTCCAGACCCAAGCCGCAAGCCTGCTCAAGATGACGTTCCGCTCGTTTCGTTACTACGCCAAGAAGCTCGCCTTGACCGGCGTCGAGGAGGAGATGGAGGAGACTTAAAGTCGCGCGCTACCCCTTATGTATCGTCCGCGGCCAGCTGGACGATCAGCTTGCCGGTGTTGCTGCCGTCGAAGAGCTTGAGGAGCGCACGCGGGGCATTTTCGAGGCCGGCGACCACGTCTTCCCGGTGGTGGAGCAAACCTGCCGCGAGCCACCCCCCGAGTTCAGCCAAAGCCTCGGCATAGCGGGCTTGATAGTCGAAAACGATGAACCCTTCCATGCGCGCCCGTTGGACCAGCAGCGCCAAGTAATTGCTCGGCCCGCGCGGCGGCGCGTCGCCCTGGTTGTACTGGGAAATTGCACCGCAGATCACCACCCGCGCGCGGCGGTTAATGCTGCGCAGCGCCGTGTCCAAAATTTCGCCCCCGACGTTGTCGAAAAAGATGTCGACCCCCTGCGGGCAAGCTTCCTGGATCGCGGCGTGGAGGTTGGGACTCGTCTTGTAGTTGATCGCCGCGGCCAAGCCGAGTTCGTCCAGAAGCCACTGGCACTTGTCCTCGCTGCCGGCGATCCCGACCGCGCGACATCCCTTGAGCTTGGCGATCTGGCCGACGATTGACCCCACCGCGCCGGCTGCGCCCGAGACCAGAACGGTTTCGCCGGCTTGCGGCTGGCCCACGTCGAGCAGCCCAAAGTACGCGGTGAGTCCGGTCATGCCGAGCGGCCCGAGCGCCAGCTGCAGCGGCACCTGAGGTGGCAGCAGAGTCAGGTTCTTGCCCGCGGTCGTGGCGTAGAGCTGCCAACCCAAGACGCCGACAACCGCATCGCCAGGGCTGAAATCCGGGTGTTGCGACACCACCACTCGGCCCACGGTCAGCCCGCGCATCACCTGCCCCAACCCGACCGGAGGCAAATAAGACTTGCGGTCGTCCATCCAACCGCGCATCGCCGGATCGAGCGAGAGGTAGAGATTGCGCACCAGCACCTCACCTTCAGCCGGCATCTGTGCGGGTTCAACCGTGAGCTCAAAGTCGCTGTCTTTGGGTAGTCCCACGGGCCGGGCAGCCAAGCGGATTTGCCGATTTTCGCTGTTCATGCCGTCTCCTCAAGCTGAGCGCTCTTGGCTGAGTTCAGCTGACATTGCAATAGTACGGTGCGGCAGCACGGTTACCCCATGCGCAGGAAGTGCCAGCGTAGGTCGCGGGGAAAGGACGCGAAAACTTCGGGGTGGATGCGGTCGGCAAACTCGCGCAGGAGGGACGAGAGGGGTTGGCCGCGGGCGGCGCGTTCGAGGGCGAGGGCAGCGTCGGAACCGGCACGGGTGATGTAGGTCTGCCACACGGCTTGGCGTACCGACATGGTGTCGAGGGTCAGGTTGGGTAGACGCGCAACGCCTTTTTGCAGCACCCGGATTTTTTCCTTGAGCGAACTCACGTCGTCCATGGGTTCGCGCTGCCAAGGGGTGTAGGGCTTGGGGATCAAGATGTTCACCCCGAGGTGGACGTTGCCGATCACGCCGGTTTTGCTCGCCTGCTCCAGCATCAAGTTGCGGCAGGCCGCCCCGAGTTCGAGGATGGCCTGGATGTCGTCCAGGGTTTCGCCGGGCATGCCGAGGATGAAGTAGAGCTTGAGCTGGGTGAAACCGTAACGGAAGATCAGCCGCACTTTGTCGAGCAGGAAGGCGTTGGTGATCGGTTTGTTCATTTTGAAGCGCAACGCGTCGCTGCCGGTTTCGGGCGCGAGGGTGATGCTGCGCGCGCCGGACGCGTAGAGCGGCGCGAGGACCCCTTCTTTGACCGCGGGAATGCGCAGTGAGGACACCGACGCGCGAAAGCCTTGCTGCGCTGCCTCGTTCAAAATCCGTTCGATTTCGGGATGATCGCCGACCGCGGTCGCCACAAACCCGAGCTGGTCGGTGACCGGCCGCGCGCGTTCGAGCGCGGCGAGGATGAACTCGGTCGGGTGCCAGCGAAATTTGCCCATGCCAAAAGTGGCCCAGCAGTAGCGGCATTTCTCGGGACAGCCGCGCGACATTTCGATCAGGAATTTGTCAGCAAACTCGGTCTTGGGCGTCAGAATCGCGCTGGTCGGCAGAAAGCCCGGCCGCGCCATTTGCTCGGCCGTGAGTTCGAGCTTGTGCAGCTTGGGCATGGTGAGTTCGTTTTCCGCATCGTGGTGTTCCGGCACAAAAAATCCCGGCTCCTCGGCCAGGCGCGCGCAGATCCGGTCGCGGTCGGTGTCCGCCGCCAGGACGGGGAGCAAGGACGGCAGCAAGTTCTCGGCTGCGCCGAGCGCGAACACGTCGATGAACTCGGCCATGGGCAAAGGGTTGATCGCCGCGCAAGAGCCGCCCATCAGGATCACCGGATCCCACGGCCCGCGCGCGCTGCGGCGCAAAGGAATGCCAGCACGGTCCAGGAGCTGCAGCAGGTGGACGTAGTCTTCTTCGAACGAAACCGAAAAAGCGATGCAGCTGAAGGCATTGAGCGGGGTTTCGCTCTCGACGGAAAGCGGCATGCCGACGCCGTCGGTGAAGAAGCGCTCGCTGGCCCAGTCCGGCGCCTCGTGGATCAGTTCGTAGGTCCGCTGAAAGCCCAAGCTCGACATGCCCACCGCGTAGGTGTTGGGGTAAACCAGCGCCATTTTGCAGCGGGCATGGGGGGAAAAAGCCCTGACCGGGCGTTCAAGCCGGCGATAAGCTGCCCATCCGGGTGGGGTCCGTTGCGTCCTCATCGGTTGCAAGTGTAAAGGCTACGCCGCCAAGATGCCAGCTGCGTCGGCCCTAAGGGCTCGCGGGACGCACGCCGATCACCACCCGGGCGCTGGCCCCAGGGCGGTGGACCCGCACCTCGACTTGCCGCCGTTCGTCTGCGGTCAGGTCAGCGCGGGTGTAAAAGCGCAAGGTGTACTGGCTGCGCAGCTCCTCCTGGATTTGCGCGTAAGCGGTGTCGAGGTCGCTCATGGCATGGACGAAGTGGAGGCGCCCCCCGGTTTCGCCGGTGAGCCGACGCAGCTCACCTTCGGGAAAGGAGCGCCGCAAGTCGTCGAGCCCGCCGAGCGCGATCAAGTAGATCGGGACGCCCCACTGCTGCGCGTACTCGATGCATTGGCGCGGACCGAACCGGCTGTCGCGGTCGTCGCCGTCGGAGAGCACGACCAGGGCTTTGCGTCCGCCCGCCCGTTCGAACTGGAGGAGCGAGAACACCACGGCGTCGTAAAGTGCGGTGGTGCCGCTCGCTTCCAGCCGGCTGAGGCCGCGGAGCAGTTCGGCGATGTCCGCACTGATCGGCTGCAGCAAGCGCGGCCGCTCATCGAAATCGACGACAAACGCTTGGTCTTGCGGCAGGACCGTGGTGCCGAGAAATTTGGCCGCGGCCTTGCGCGTGTCGTGCATCAGAAGCTCCATGCTGCCGGAACTGTCGATCACCAGGCCGACCAAGAGGGAGACGTCGTCGGCATAGGCAAAGCCTTCGACCTCGCGTTTTTGCCCGGCCACCCGGATCTCGAAATCCTGCGCTTTAAGGTCGCGGATCGGCCGCCCTTCTGCGTCGCTGGCGACCACGTGCAGCTCGACCAGGTTGACTTCGACTTCAGAACCCGTCCCGGGCGCGGCGAGCAGGACCACGTCGTCGATCGAGGAACCGTCTGCGAGCGTAGCCGCGACCCGGATGTAATCTTCGGGACCGACGCGCGGAATCGGCACGCGGGCTTCGATCCGCGGGGTGGTGAAACGGCCAACGGATTTTTCGTTGAAGAAGACTTCGACGCCGGTCAAAGCAGCGTCGTGTGGCACGGTGACCACCGCTTGAACCTCGACGGCGCCGGCCGCCGGGTTTCCCTTGAGCTGCTGGATTTTGACGCGAAAGGGGACATCGACCTGGTTGAGGAGCAAAACGTCTTCACCAAACACTTGATTCTGAGCATCGTACGCCACTGCCCGCAGAACTTGGGAGCGCGGCGGGCTCTTGAGTTCGATCCGGGTGCCAAACGGACGGTGGCGCTGTTCCGCTACTTGCTGGCCGTCGAGGTAGAAAATCACCCGGGCGACCGCATCGCTGCTGACCAGGACGTCGATCCGGGTGCTGCCGCTCGCCGGCTGCTCGCGGGGGGGCACCAGCCGCAAGATCGTTGCTGCGGGGTTGGGCGCGCTGGGCTTCGCGGTTTTGGCTTCCCGGACCAACTCGTGCCAGGTGGCGGCGTTGATCCGGACCGCGGCTGGACCCGGCGCCGCGAGGGGTTCGTCGGTCTCTTCCGCAAACGTGGCCCCCCACTCGCCGGTGGTCTCGTCCTTGACGATGACCATCACCAGCGACGTCGCTTTTGGCAGCTGGATCTCCGTGGTGTAGCGCCAGACCTCTGCGGAGGCCAGTTCTTGCAGGGTGACGCGCTGGCGATGGGCGGTGGGCAGCTCGGCGTCGACTTCAAGAACGATCGCCAGACACAAGCTGGTCGCCTCGCGCGTTCCTTCTTCCAGCCAGCTCGCGAGGTCCAGCTCGGTTTCCACCGCCGCGCGTCCAGAGCCAGCCGCAGCGAACAAGAAACGGCTGCTGATCGGTAGGCCTTCGTTTTCGACCTCGCCGCTGATCAGTCCTGCGAGGGTGTTGGCGGACAGACCGCAGGGCGAAGCCGGCGCCACCTGGGCTTCGCTTGGGAACGGGAGCAAACCGGTGACGAGGCAGACCCAGAGCAACGAACACGCTTTGGCGATGAAACGCTTCACGGGTTGCCCGACTTAAAGATTCTCTGGAAGGTTCTCTGGCCAGAGGAACTGCCGGGGTAGGAGGTCGGCCAACCGGTATTCCTGACGCTCACCTTCGAGGTTGGCGAGCAGCACCGGCAGGTCCCCCCCAAACTCGGCCAGGGTCTCGCGGCACATGCCACAAGGGGCGGCTGGCGGTGTGCAACCGGTCACCACGACCACGGCGCGGAATCGTCGCTGCCCTGCACTCACAGCGGTGGCAACGGCCGAGCGCTCGGCGCAGATGCAAAGGCCGAAGGAACGATTTTCGACGTTGCAGCCCGCGAATACCTGGCCATTCTCGGCGAGCAGGGCCGCTCCGACTTGAAAACGGCTATACGGTGCGTAAGCGTGTGCGCGGACAGCCCGCGCAGCTTCTAAGAGGGATTCCCAGTCGATTGTCATGCGCGTTTCGGCCTCCGTCTGGTTTCTGGTTTTGATTGGTGGCTCAGCGTCAGCCAGCAGGGCGCGGCTCAGCCCAGCAGGTGCTGCTGCAGCCAGCTCCAAGTGGTGTCGATGGCTTGCGCCAGCTCCGGGGTCACGCCAGCAAAGGGGTGACGCGCTCCGAAAGTGTGGTTGGCGCCGGGGATGATGCACAGCTCTTTGGGTCCTGCGGCATGGGCAAAGAGTTCGCGGGCTTCGGCCACGGGCACGCTCTCGTCCGCTTCGCCATGGACGATCAGCCAAGGGGCGCGCCGTCTTGCCGCCGCGGCCAAGAGGTCGAGCTCTGCGGGATCGTGTTCAATGTCCGCGAGGAGTTCCAGCCCCAGTTCGAGCTGTTGGCCGGTGCGCGCGTTTTGCACGGGCAACGCGCCGGTTTCCCGCCAGCGTTGCCGGGTAGCAGCGTCAAAGCGGTCCACCGTCGAGATCGCAGACCAGGTGACGAGCGCGCGCACGCGGTCGTGCCAGTCCGGGTGCGCGGCCACAAGATTGGCGGCGGCGCCACCGCGGCTATGGCCCAAAAGGGCCACCCTTTCTAGGTCTACCAGATCCTTACCGATCTGGGCTCCGACGGTGGCGAGCAGCCACAACGTTTCGGTCAACTCGCGGCGGTAAGTGTTGCGCTTGAAAGCGCCGGGATTGGTGACCAACTCATCGCCCGGCTGCATGCCGGAGCCCGAGTAATTCCAGCGGATCGCCACGCAACCGTGCGCAACCAAAAACTCCGCGAGCGGCGGGAAGAAACCCCACTCCATGAAACCCTTGAAGCCATGGCAAATCAGCACGGCGGGGTGCGGTCCAGGGTCGTCGGGAAACTGCGCAATGCCGAAAACCTGGGTTCCGTCCGCGGTGAGGGTAAAGGTTCGGGTGTCCATACTTATTTTTACTTATTTTTACTTATTTTTACTTATTTCTTGCTTATTTTTACTTATTCTATCTTATTTTGTTGGGACTCGGCCTGCTCCGATCCGGACCTCGCAAGGTTGGGATCGCGCGGCGGAGCGCAACAGAAGAGCGCCACCACTGTGCGGTGTAAGCCGCGCGCTTAATGCTACACTCTTTGCGATGACCGAAGCAGATAATGGCCGGGACGAAAAACCGGACAGAAAAAAATCCCACGAAGAGATTGGCGGGCACGGTGCTGGCGCCGCTGTCCGCGTGGCTGGGGAGCTCGCCGCCGAGGCGCAGGCGCTGCGCACAGCAGCTGGCTTGTGCGCGCGCACAGAGGTCGAGCTCTGCGAACTCACGGGGGCTGATCGCACCCGTTTTCTGAACGGGCTGATCACCTGTGAAGTGAAATCCTTGACCCCAGGGCAAGGTGCTTACGGTTACTTCACCAACCTTAAGGGACGCATCCTCGCCGACTGCGAACTCCTGGTCAGCACGGATCGGCTGTGGCTGGTGCTTCCCGCAACCATGGCCGAGTCGATCCAGGCGCACCTGACGAAATACCGCATCGCCGACCGGGTCGAAGTGACGCCCCGCCCTGACCTTGTCGCCCTCGGTTTGATCGGACCTCAGGCGGCAGCAGTCCTCGGTCCGCCCTCTGCGTTGCCCGCAGCACCCTGGTCGCATGCGGCGCTGGACCTGCTGCAAACCAACGTCCACGCGGTGCAAGCACCGTCCTGGGCGGGCTGTCCGGTGTTTTCGCTGTGGGTGCCCAAGCCGAGCGCACCCGCGCTTGCTGCTGCCCTGCTCCAGCACGGAGCAGCGCTCGGCTTGCGCCAGGTCAGCCCGGTAGCCGTCGACGGCTTGCGGGTTGCTGCCGGATGCCCGCAGTTCGGCCGCGAGTTTGCTGCCGAGAACTTCCCGCAAGAGCTCGGCAACGAGCAGGCGGTGAGCTACACCAAAGGGTGCTACCTCGGTCAGGAAGTCGTGGCCCGCATTCACTACCGCGGGGGCGTCAACCGCAAGCTCGCCGGGGTCCTGCTGCCCGCCGCCGACGTACCTGTGGGCACCGCCCTCCACTTCGAAGAGCGCGAGGCCGGACGCTTGACCAGCGTCGCCGTGCCCCCGGCAGTCCCGCGTCCGATCGGCCTCACCCTGCTGCACCAGCGGGCCGCGGCGCTCGGCACCGAGCTCCACCTCGAAGGTCACGGGACGGCTTCGGTGGTGGCTTTGCCGTTCGCTTTTGCGGACGAATTGGGTTAAACTCACGGCTGTCAGCCGTCACGATCTTAAAAACGATGCCCGGTCCCAACCCTGCTCGGAGGCTCGCCGAGCTGAAGCGTCCGGGTGAGGAGGATGTATGCAAAGCAATCTGTCGACCGCACTCATCGCCGAGCTGATCGGCACGTTCGCTCTGATTTTCATCGGCGCTGGCGCTGGCGCTGGCGCCCTCGGAAAAGCCGACCTGCTCGGCGTGGCACTGGCCCACGGCCTGGTGGTCCTCGCCTTCGCTTACGCCTATGGCCATCTCTCCGGAACCCACATCAATCCCGCCGTCACCATCGGCTTGTTCGTCGCCAAGCAGATCGACGCCAGCCGGGCTGCGGCCTATATCGCGGCCCAATTGATCGGGGGCACGGCTGGTGCGTTGACGCTGTGCTTCGTTTTGGGCAGCAACTCATCAGGACTGGGAGCCACCACCCTGGCGCAGGGAGTGACACCGATCCAGGGCATGGTGGTCGAGATGATCCTGACGTTCTTCCTGGTCAACACGGTTTTGAACGCCGCCGTCAGTGGCAAGGCCGGCAATCTCGCGGGGGTGGCGATCGGCATGACCCTGGTCTTTGCGATCTTGATGGGTGGTCCCTTGACCGGCGCGAGCCTCAATCCGGCGCGCACCTTGGGTCCGGCGATTGCGACCGGGAACTTCGCCGATATCTGGGTCTATTTCGTGGGTCCGATTCTCGGCGGAGTGCTCGCTGCACTTCTCTACAATCTGAAGCTCAAGCCTTGAAGGTCAAGCCTTGAAGCGCAAGCCTTAGGATCGGGTCGTTGAAACGTAAAGAGTTGACCAAACTGGGGTTAGGCCACGGAGAGTGGTTCGAGCTGGCGGTTGAGGCTGTGACCGCGGCAGTGGCAGCTGGTGAGTCCAAATTGGCGGTGCGCGCCCGGATTCACGACTTGGTTGCTGCCCCCGCTGCCTTCAAGGACCACCCACACTTCGGGCGGCTCGCCGCCAAGCTGTTGGCCCAAGACGAACCCAGGCCAACCCCAGTGCTGCGCCACGAACGCGCGCCCTACCAACAGTGGGGCGGCAACGACGTCGAGCCCGAAGCGGTCGCGCAGATGGACAATGCCTGCGCGCTGCCGGTGTCCGTGCGCGGCGCGTTGATGCCCGATGCCCATCTGGGCTATGGGTTGCCGATCGGTGGCGTGCTCGCCACGCGGAACGCGGTTATCCCCTATGCGGTCGGCGTGGACATCGCTTGCCGCATGAAACTGACCGCGTTCGACCTTTCGCCCAAGGCGCTCGAAGGGCAAAAGGATCGGCTGCGCAACATCCTCGAAGATGAGACCCGTTTTGGCATTGGCGCGAGCTTCCGCAAGCGGCGGGCTCATTCCGTGCTCGACGCTGACTGGACGGTCTCGCCGGTCACCCACAAGCTCAAAGACAAAGCCTGGTCGCAGCTGGGGACGAGCGGCAGCGGCAACCATTTTGTGGAATATGGCGTGCTCGAGATCAGCGTTCGGGACGCTCAGCTCGGGCTCGATCCGGGCCACTACTTGGCGCTCCTCAGCCACAGCGGCAGCCGCGGGACCGGCGCCAGCGTGGCGGACTACTACAGTCGGCTCGCCATGTCCCTCCATCCCGAGTTGCCCAAACAGCTGCGCCACCTCGCCTGGTTGGACCTCGACAGCGAAGCCGGGCAGCAGTACTGGCAGGCGATGGAGCTGATGGGGCTCTATGCCGCGGCCAACCACGCCTGCATTCACCACCACATCGCCAAGGCGCTGGGGGTATCGGTGATCCTCGACATCGAAAACCACCATAACTTTGCCTGGCGCGAAGAGCACGACGGCGAGAGCCTGATCGTCCACCGCAAAGGCGCAACCCCTGCCGCGCGCGTCGACCTCGGCATCATCCCGGGGTCCATGGCTTCGCCCGCCTTTCTGGTGCGCGGCAAAGGCAACCCCGCCTCTTTGAACTCAGCCTCGCACGGGGCCGGCCGTTTGATGAGCCGGACCCGCGCCAAGCAGTCCTTCACCTGGTCGGAAACCAAAAAACTGCTCGCCCACCGTGGGGTCGAACTCTTGTCTGCCGGTCTCGACGAAGTTCCGATGGCCTACCGCAACATCGAAGCAGTGATGGCCGCGCAAAGCGACTTGGTGGAAACCCTCGGGCGCTTTCATCCGCGGCTGGTGAAAATGGCGCCTGCCGGCGAACGGCCCGAAGACTGAATCTTGGGAGCCGGCGGCAATGCCCCGCAAACCCTTGCCGGATCCGGCAGATGAGTACGCGGTCGTCCGCTTGCGCATCAGCTGGGGGCTGATCTCGCTCCTTGCGTTCGCGCTGGCGCTTCCCTGCCGCTACCTGCTGCGTCTGGTGCCGGTCAAGCTGCCCGAACCGTGGATGGGGTTTTGGCTGTGGATCCCGGTGATGCTAGCCCTCGCGCTGCTCGGGGTGCTCTGCGGCTTGCTCGGACTGCGGCAAGAGCCGCGGACGATCGCCAAAATCGGACTGCTGCTCAACAGCGCCATTCTCTTGGTCCTCATCGGGACCGCGCTATTCGTGCGCCATTTGTGGTGGCGTTAGGCTCCCTCGTCCGCGACCACGTCCGCCAAACGCAAACCGCGTTCGCCAAGCGCGGCAAAGACCTTGCGGCTGACGAACACCGTCCACATCCCATCCGCCACCAGCCCATGAGCGAGCTGGAAGCGGCGGAGCGCGGACTGGCTGGTCTTGCCCCAACCCGAACGGGTCTTGCCTGCCCGGTAGCCCAGCGCGTTCAAAGCCCGCTTGCGGCCGGCCACCGTCCACAGCGGCGTCCAGATGTCGGGGATTTGCGGATCGTCATAAATCGCGCGCAGCACCCGCGCAAAGGGGAAACCGAGCACATCGAGCTTGTAACTTGGGCAGATGTCATGGTGTCCATGGTGATCGGCTGGCGCGATGTGGGGGAAGCGCGCGCAGAGTTCCTTACCGAGCGCGACCATCATCGCGATTTGCTCCTCGCTCCAAGGCTGGATCCGCAACGCCAGCTGTCCATCTGGAGAATCCGCTGGGATCCAGTCCGCGCCCGCCGGGACCCCTTCTCGCGCATACCCGAGATTGACGGTTTCAATTCCGATCGCGGTGCGCGACGCCTTCCGTTCGGGTCCCAAAAGCGGCCGGCCGTCCCACCCCAGCGTCTGGTTCAAGCCGGCGTGCCAGCTGCGATCCGCAAACCCGACGTAAACGTCCATGCCTTCGGCAAAACTGCGGCCGATCGCCACATGCGCGGACGCCTGACCGCGGCGCGACGGCTGTTCCCCGCCGATCAGCTGCCGAGTTTCCGCCAGCGTTGCGGTCGCGGTCCAGTGCCAGGTCACCGCCACCGGCTGGAAACCCGTGGCTGCGGTCCAACCTGCATCCACCGCATGTCCTGCGGCCTTGGGGATCAAGTGGTCATGGCGCGGCCACGTCGGCATCGGTTCAAGGGCTAGTGATCGACCACGCCGCTAGGTCACCGCTGTCGAAACTGTCGGAGAAAATCGAACTCGGGCTGAAGAAGCGGTAAATCCCGCCGCCGAAGATGTCTGCGAGGTAAAGCTCGCCCTGCTCGTCTTCCCCCAGCGAGCTGATGAAGAAATTGGCGTTGCGCCAAAAACTGCTCGACCACGTCGTGGGGCCTTGCGTCGCCAGCCAAAGCGGTCCCGGGCTGCAGTAATCCGCATAGATATAGGTGCCGGGCAGCCCTGCGATGATCGAGCCGCGGTAGCGATAGCCGCCGACGACCGCACAGCCGCCCACTGACTGCAGGTACGTGAGAATCGGTGGGGTCAAGGGAACCGTGCAGGGCGGGCTATTATTGAAAGGCAACGTCCCTTCCATACACCGCCAGCCGTAATTGAGCCCGCCGGCGCTGGTCACGGGTTCGAAATCGACCTCTTCCATAGTGTTTTGCCCGACATCGCCGATGAACATGTCGCCGGTCAGCCGGTCGAAGCTCCAGCGCCAGGGGTTGCGCAGCCCGCTCGCCCAGATCTCGTCGCAGCCATTTTGTCCGACATAAGGGTTGGTCGCTGGAATGCCATAGTTGATGTTCAGCCCGCAAGTGCCGCTCGGCGGAGGCGTACCGTCGACGTCGATGCGGAGGATCTTGCCAAGCAGCGAATCGAGATTCTGCGCGCGGTTTTGCGGATCGCCACCGCTGCCCCCATCTCCCATCCCGATGTAGAGATAGCCGTCGGGTCCGAAGTGGATATCGCCGCCGTTGTGGTTATCAAAAGGCTGCTCGATTTCGAGCAGCACGGCTTCTGTGGTGTTGGCGACATTGGGATTGCCGGCGGACACCTGATACCGGGCGACGACCGTGCGGTCGAGTCCGGGCCCTGGATCGCGGGTGTAGTAGACATAGAAGCTGCCATTGGTCTCATAGTTGGGGTGGAAGTCCAAACCCAACAGTCCCTGCTCCGAGTTGGCATCATCGACCCGGCCGGTGATGTCGAGGAACGGGGTAGGCAGCAGCGCGTCGGTTGCGAGGTCAAAGATCCGGATGATTCCCGCGCGTTCGACGATGAACAGCCGGCGGGTACCATCCCCCGAGTGGCGGATCGCCACCGGTTGGATGACCTGGTCGGTCAGCAGATCGAGCGTGAGATCAGCGGGGGGTTGCGCGTTGAGCGTCGGTGCCAGGCTCAAGCTCAGCGCGACTGCGGCCAGGAAGCCGTGGACGCTCAGGCGTCCAGCGTGGGATAAAAAACAGTGTGGGGTCATGGTGCCCTCCTCGTGGTGTGACGGGAGCGGTCCCGTCAGCGGGTTGCAGTTAGCATAGCAAAGTTGCTATTTCTGCAATTGTGCTGCTGTCACGGTTTCCCCTTGACAGCGTTGTTCCCCTCCTGGAACGATCTTACCTGTCTCGGGGGAAGATGGCACAGTCAAGCCACAGCTTTGCGGTCACGGGCTCTCGGTTCTCGGTTCGGGGGAGTGGAACGCGTTCGCGTTTTCGTCTAGCATGGGCACATGCGTCCCGTGTTCGCCGACCCCA
>CAZCOV010000174.1:2630-12868 GCA_964499975.1 uncultured Thermoanaerobaculia bacterium | reverse complement strand
GCAATCCCACCTGGACCGTCAGGGCAATTCTGACGTTCCCGTAGGGGCAGGCCCCTGTGCCTGCCCTCCCCGTCTGTCGGCGAAGCGACGAGTTACTTAGAAGGCACACCGGCGCCGGGTGACGACGACTCGGGCGGAGTGCGAGATTTCGCGCAGCAGGAACCTTGGCCAAAGCCAGAGCGGCAGTGATGCCTGGTCATAGCCGAGCCGCCGTGCCGGGGCAGCGGCAAATGCGGCGACCAGCTCGCTTTCGAGTGCAGACGCAGTGATCGCTCGCGGGGGGCTGACGACCCCAGGCACTCCAGCCACCAGAGCCGAGTTGGCGCCCACTGGCTGACCCTGAACCGTTGGGATCGCGAGGGACGGCTGCGAGCTAATGCCGAGGGTTGCCCGGACGCGCTCCATCTCACGGGTCAAGTTCAGGGCGAGATCTTCGTAGCGCACCACGAGATAACGGTCCCCGAAGCGATGACGGTTACGGCGGGCCAGGCGGAGAGAGTGCCCTAGACGCCAGGCGAGAGCCACCCGGTGGTGATTCAGGTCGCTGGCGCGGCGCAGGGTGAAAAATGAGTTCAAGACGGCTTTGGGGTCCCGCACGAGGTGAATGAAGCGGGCTGCAGGGAAGGTGGCTGCGAGCTGTTGCGCATGGCGTTCGTTCAGGGGTGTTTTCTCGACCCAAAGGCGCGGAGGCTCACGCCCGGGCAGGGCTGCCACCAGGGCCAGCAGCAAAGCGAAAGGAGCGCGCTGCGGCCAGGCCGCGCGCAGCTCCTGATGCCAGCCCAAGAGTCGCCGCACCAGGAGGAGGTAGGGGTTGTGGTCCGGCTCGCTGCGGCCCAGTTTGAAGTGAGGCTCCTGGTTAGGGTCGATCAGGCGGCAGATCCACTCGCACGCGAAGTGATCCACCGTGGCGCTCGCAACCTCGGCTCGGGCTGCGGCGGCAAAGGAAGTCAGGTAGGTTCCCTCGGACGGCAGGACGCGCAGTTCCGGATGGCCATCGAGGAGCGACTGCAGCAGGGTGGTACCACTGCGATGGAAACCACAAATGAAGACAGGTTGGTCGAGCCAGGAGAGCGCTTGCTGCAGGGCTGGGGCGGTCGGACCGATCGCGCCTTCTGCGCGTGCGGTGCGCACCGTCGCCTCAGCATATGCGCCGAGTCGCGCGAGCAGCAGCTGCCGATTTGCAGACGCTGTCCCGGCCGCGAGGAGCGCCGCCAATTCCTGCTCCCACGCGACCCAATCCCCATCGGACACTGCCATGGCCCGATTGTAGCACTCGGCCCGGGATGCTCTACGGCGACGCGTGCGCCAGGGGTTGCGATAAGCTGGGCTCATGGACCCTCGGCTGCTCGTCGCGTTGGAGAACCGCGCAGGACCTTGGCTCAGGTTCTTGCCCCCGGCAGCGCAGGTGGCGTTGTTTTCGCGCGGACGGCGGGCTTTTCTCCAGGCGTTCAACCAGGCACTGCCAGACCAAGCTTTCTGCCCGCAAAACCAGGCGCGGACGTTGTGGGGAATCCGCTTCCGCTCCCCGCTATTTAATGCCGCAGGGGTTTTCAAGCAGGGTGATGGCTACGCGCTCGTCGCGCGGCAGGGCGCGGGCGCTTACCTCGCAGGGACTTCCACGGCTCGTCCCCGCGCGGGTAACTGCGCCCACGGGGTGGAGCAGCCTTTTGCCCTCTACCGCGCCTCCGGAGCAGCGTCGAATTGGCTCGGCTTGCCCAACCCCGGCCACCGACAAGTGGCTCGCCGCTTGGCGGCCATCGAACGCCAGCCCGACTGTCCGATCGGGGCAAGCCTCGCGGCGTGCCCCGCACCGGACATTTCCGAAGCGGAGAAGCTGGACCAGCTGATTTTGGGGCTGCGGCTCTACGAGGAAGCCGGGGTGGATTTCCTCGAACTCAACGAAAGTTGTCCCAATACCGAGGAAGGCGCTACAGATTGGACTCGCCTTGCCGCCCGCCTCCGCTACCTCGGCTCGAACTTCCTGCAAAGCCGGCAGCGCCGTTTGCCGGTGTGGGTCAAATTCTCGTGCGACACCCTGCCCAGCGCGGTGCCGCGCTTGCTGGAGATCCTCGCGGAAAGCGGTTTCGACGGGATTAACTTCGGCAACACCTCGACCGACTATGCCTTGCGACGGCAAGAGATCGCCACCCCAGATCGCGCCTTGTACGATCACTTTGTCCATCGCTTTGGCGGGGGCGTGAGCGGTCGCCCGCTCAAGGCTGCGTCGCTCACTTTGGCTCGCGCCGCGGTCGAGGCGCTGCGCCGCCAGCCGCCAGTGCAAGAGTTCCACGTGGTGCGCACCGGGGGCATCGAGGGAGCGGCGGATCTCGCGGCTTCAGATCAGGCCGGGGTGGCGCTCAACCAGTGGTTTTCCGGCTATTTCGCCGCTTTTGCCGAGCATGGCCATGAGGTCTATGCGCAATTGTTGCGCTGAGCTCGCCCGTGAGCTCACCGGCTGGACGAGGTCAGCTGGGCGGTGACCAGGTCGGTGTAGAGCCCAGCGCGGGCGAGCAGGGTGGCGTGGTCGCCCTGCTCGACGATGCGGCCAGCGGCCATCACCAAGATCAAATCAGCCCTCAGGATGGTGCTCAGCCGATGCGCGATCACGATGCGGGTGGAGCGCAGCTTGGCCAGCTCCTCTTGGATCAGGCGCTCGGTCACCGCGTCGAGCTGGCTGGTGGCTTCGTCGAGGAGCAGGATTGCCGGCCGGTGGACCAGGGCACGGGCCAGGGCCAAGCGCTGGCGCTGGCCCCCCGAAAGGCTCGACCCGCCATCCGCCATCACGGTGTCATAGCCCATGGGCATGGCCAGGATGTCGTCGTGGATGTGGGCGAGCTTGGCCGCTTCGACCACGCGGCTCAAAGGCAGGGAAGGGTCCGCCAGGGCGATGTTGTCGCGCACCGAGCTGCCAAAGAGGTAGGGCCGCTGCTGGACCACGCCGAGCTGGCTGCGCACCGAACGCAGGTCGAGCGTGCTCAAGTCCACGCCGTCGAGTTCAATCCGTCCGCGGGTGGGCCGGTAGAGGCCGAGGAGCAGGTTGGCCAGGGTCGACTTGCCCGCGCCCGAAGATCCGACGATCGCGACAAAGCTGCCCGGGGTGATTTCGAGCGAGATGTCGCGTACCACCCAGGGCGCCGCCGGACTGTATTGGAAGCTGACGTCGTCGAGGCGGATGCGGCCGCTCAACTTGCTGGCCGGAGTCACCTGGACGCGGTCTTGCTCTTTGGGGGTGGCCAAAACGTCGTTGAGGCGTTCGATGTAGCTGCCCAGAAGCTGTAGCTGGATGGCGGTTGCAATCAGCGTCGAAAGCGGGTTGAGAAAGCCGCCTGCGAGCGCGCTCAAGGCCAGCATGGTGCCCAAGGTCAGCTCGCCTTGCAGCACCCACAACCCGCCGCAGAGCAGGATCGCGAGCGGCGAGGCAATGCGCAGGGCCTCGAGCAGCGAGTCCACGAGCGCGCTCAACCGCCCGCGGGCGAGCGAGACGTTGAGCTCGTCGACGAAGAGGTTGGACCAGTGTTCGACCGCCCGGCGTTCAGCGCCCATGGTCTTCAAGGTCTCGATGCCGGTCAGCATCTCGACTTGGTAGCTCCGCGAATCTGCCTGCACTTGCAGCGCCTCGGCCATGAGCTCGCGGTAACGTCGCCGGGTGACCCAGAAAATCCCGATGCGCAGCAGGCCCAAGAGCAGGACCAGGAGGCCCATGGGCGGATAGGTCACGAAGAGCAAGATGAGGTAGAGACCCACCAGCGCCCCATCGAGGACCCCGGACAAGGCGCTCGAAGTCAAGATTTCGCGGATCGTGATGTTGCTGTTGAGCCGCATCAGCAAGTCGCCAGCCGAACGCAGCTGGAAGAACGCGTAAGGCAAGTCGATCAGGTGGTCGAGAAATTCGAGGGTGATCTTGGCGTCGAGGTGGGTGCGCAAGTGGAGCAGCAAGTGCGCGCGGATCAGCGCCGCTAGGTAGTTGCAGCCGACCAGGGAGGCTAGGCCCGCGGCGAGCACCCAGAGGAAGTGGTAGTCGCCGCGGGGGATCACCCGGTCGACCAAGAGGCCGGTCAGAAGAGGCAGGGCCAGGGCGAAGATCTGAAGCACGACCGAAAGCACCACGATGCGCGAAAGCAACGTCTTCTCGCCCAAGATCTGCCGCACGTACTGGCCCACGCCGGGGGTGCGGTCAGCTTGCGGTGCAAAGTCTTCGCTGGGCTCAAACGTTAGGGCTACTCCGGTAAACGAACGCCGCAACTCTTCGCGCGCCACCTCCCGCCGACCGCGCGCGGGATCCACGATCGCCGCCCGACCACCGCGCAAGAGCCCCTCAAACACCACGAAGTGGCGGAACTGCCAGTGCAGGATCGAGCCTGGTTCGAGGTACTGCAGATCGTCGATTTCTGGGACCTGCACCCCGCGGCCGCGCAGACCATAAAAGCGTCCGGCTTCGAGCAAGCTCAAAGCGTCGGCACCGTCGCGGTCGACCCCGGCGACCTCGCGCACCTCTTCGAGGCGCACGGACTTACCATGGTAGCGGAGCACCATCGCCAGGCAGGCTGCCCCGCAGTCCGCAGCGGTGGTCTGCTGGATGTAGGGGATGCGCCGCTGGCGGTCGCCCGCGGTCAGCTTGCTCAGCGCGGGAAAGCGGTCGAGCCAGGAACTCGGGGGGGGCGACGCCGGCTCAGCCACGCTCGCTCCACAAGGCTTTCAAGCCAGGAATCAGGGCGATCACGATTGGCTCAGAGCGCACTCGCACTTCCGCGCTCGCTTGCATGCCGTCGTAGAAAGCAAAGCTCCGGCCATTGCTGAGAAAAGTCCGCGCGGGCAGGAGCGCGCGCACCACCACCACCGGACCGCTGACGGTCAAGGCGTCGGCGATCCCCGGCCCCAAGACCCGCCGGACTTCGCTCGGGCCGATCACTTCCGCCCCAACGTCGCTGACCGTCAGGTGCTGATAAGCATAGGGGTAGCCCTGGAGTTCGAGGCGCAGCATCTGACCGGCTTTGAGCAGGGGGCGGTAGTGGCCCGGCAGCAAGGCGATGATCGAGAGTGCCGGGGCTTCGTCGGCCAAGGAGAGCACGACTTGTCCGGTAGCGAGGTGCTGTCCTGGCCGGATGCGCAGGTCGCTCACCACCCCTGCCCGGGTAGCGCGCAGCGAGCGCTCTTCCAGGCGGGTTCGCGCCAGCTCGCGTTGGGAGCGCAAGGCGGTGAGGGCTTGCGCTACCCCGACGTCCGCAGGGTTGCGCAGGCGTTCGGCCAGACCCAACTCAAATTGGTGTTCGAGCGCGGCGAGTTCAGCCGCTTCCTGGACGCCGTAAAACCGCACCAGCAGTTGACCCGCCGCGACTTTTTGTCCGGGCTCGACCGCGACCGCGGTGACCGTGCCGGGCAGGGTGGCCGTGACATCCGTCCGATCATCGATTTGGACCACTGCGAGACCCGTGGCGTACTCGTGGAGCGAGCCAAAAATGCCGAACAGCAACGCAGCGAGGAGCACCAGCCACAGAAACGGGTAGGCCCATTGGGTCCAGCGTGGGGAAAGCTCGAGCACATGACCTTGACGCGCCATCCCGCGGCTGTGGTGGGCGATCGCTTCCTGGCGAAAGAGTGGGCTTTCCTCGGGCCCCTGCAGCCGTCGCGTGGCGAGCGCGTCGAGCTCGGTTTGAAGCAGCAGGCGCCCCAAGACCGGGGCTGCTTGGTCTGCCAGGAATTCCAGGTGCTGCTGCTCTGCCGACGAAAAAGGCGCGGCTGCGCCCGACCTGCGGGCAACCAAGACCGCGAGAATTCGGCGCGGTGGTGCGGCTGGCACCGTCGCGGGCAGGGCGGCTGGCACCGTCGCGGGGAGCATTGCCGCGGGCAGGGGCTCGGCCAGCGGAACCGCCAAAAACCGTTCATCTTGCGGTCCGCTTTGGTTGTCGACCTCGGGCTCGTAGCGCGGGTCCTCCCCTACTCGGTCGAGCCGCACGCTTTGGCCGGTGCGCACCACAAAGCTCACCACCCCGGCGGCTGCGCTTTCCCGCCGTTCTTCGGCGTCGGGGTGCTCCCGACTCCACAGGGTTTCGTTCCTGGCATCGTAGAGCAGGCAGTGCGCGCGGTCAACGTCGAGAAACTCCAGGGCCGCCCGGGCCAAGGCCGGAACTGCCGACTCGAGTCGCGTTTCCGCGGCGAGCAGGCGCACCACTGCGAGCGCGCGTTCGAGCTGGGGCGCGTCGAACACGGTGGCCTCTACCGTGCTTTGCTTGGCCTGATAGCGCTGCACCGCGCTTTTCAGGATCGGCAAGACGTCCGCGGGTGGCGGGGGTTTCGGCGTCAAGTAAAAGACCTGGTCAGCGTCCACTTCCTCTTGAAAGAGCGTGAGCTCAGGGCCCGCAGCGAACACCACGTGGCAGGTCTGCATAACCGGGTAGCGCTGCCAAGCTGCCGCCAGCAACTCCTTGGCTTCCAGCGGTTGGAGTTCCCCGCCCAAGGCGACGACGGCGACTTCCCGCCCTCCCAAGAGGTCCAGGACTTCGGCGGCTGAGCCCGCAATCCAGAGCGGACCCCCGACCTGGTCTGCCGTGAACTCGCGTGCGCTCGCGCCCAAACCATAGAGGATGACGGCCGCAGCAGGCTGACCTGGGGTGAACGCTGAGGCGTTTGGGTCCATCCCCAGAGTATAAGCGTCGGCTTCGCTCGCGGTCCAGGGAAGGCTTGGGGAGCTTGGGGACGGGGGAGCGAGATCCGGGTTGACATCGAAGTGTGTTACTATTATAATACAGTATAGCGCCAGGTGAGGACTGCACCTCACCCAACCCAGGCGCTCCCGAGGATGTGATGTTGAGAATTGACCCCCAAGATGCCGTGCCGATCTGGAAGCAGATCGAAGAAGGTCTTCGCCACCTGATCGCGCGGGGGGCTTTGGGGCCGGACGACGCCGTGCCGTCGGTGCGCGAGCTGTCACGCGAACTCAGGGTGAATCCGTTGACGGTGTCCAAGGCCTATCGCCACTTGGTCGATGCTGGCACGTTGGTCGTGCGGCGGGGGGAAGGGACTTATGTGGCGTCCCACCCTCCGGTCATGAGCGACGGTGCGCGGGATCAGAAGCTGGCGCTGGCCGCCCGTCGCTTTGTCAGTCTGGCAAAAACGTTAGGGGTGTCCAGCGCCGCTGCCCACGCCTTGATTCAGCAGGCGTGGAGCGAGCTGGGGCCTCTCGAATCGGAGGTGGGAGATGAGTGACCCGGTGATCGTGGCCCAAGCGTTGAGCGTGGTTTATGGCCGCAAGGCAGTGCTCGACAAGATCGAGTTGCAAGTCGAGGCTGGGGAGGTTTATGCCGTGCTTGGCCGCAATGGGGTGGGCAAGTCGTCGCTGGTGCGCTGCCTCTTGGGGCTGCAAGCGCCGACCCGCGGGACTGCCGCGCTGTTCGGCAAGCCCAGCTGGCAGCATCGGGCCGAGCTGATGGCGCGGCTCGGGGTGGTGCCGGAGGAGCCGGACGCACCGCCCGACTGGACGCCGCAAGCCCTGGCGCAACTCTGTTCGCAGCTCTATCCCCGCTGGGAAAGCCAGCCCTTTGCGGCGCGCTTGCAGCGTTTCGAAGTGCCGCAAAACGTCCCCATGGAGCAGCTTTCGCGCGGACAAAAAACCCTAGTCATGCTCGCCCTGGCGCTGGCGCCCGCGCCCGCGCTGCTGATCCTCGACGATCCCACGTTGGGGCTCGATGCGGTCGCTCGGCGGATGGTGTTGGAGGAACTGGTGGACGAGCTGGCAGAACGCGGGACGACGGTCTTGATCACCACCCACGACCTTGCGGGGGTTGAAGGGCTGGCCTCCCGGGTGGCGTTTTTGGATCGGGGGCGGCTGTGCATCGATGAGCCCCTGGAAACGCTCAAAGGGCGGTTCCGCCGGCTGACCTACCACCGCGCTGCTGCTGGCGGTGATGCCAAACGCCCGAACGGGCTCTCCCAACCCCTGAGCGGGGAAGCGATCGAGCAATTGATCACGAGTTTCCTGCCACTCAAGATCACCGACCGCGGGCGTTGGGTCGAGGCGGTTGTCAGCAACTTCGAACCCGGTGCAGTAACCCGGCTGGGGTCGGCGCTTCAGGCCGACCAGCCGCTGAGCTTGGAAGAGATCTTCATTGCCGTGACCGGAGACGGGCTGGCGTTACAACCAGAGGTGGTGCGATGAAAACTTATTGGACGTTGATGCGGAACGAGGTCAAAACAAGTTGGCTGGTCCTGCTCGTTGCCCTGCTCGCTGGGTGCCTGCCGCTCTTGGCTCCGTTGTTGCCCGGGACCGAAAGGTATGCTCCCCAGGACGTCAGCGCAGTCGTGGCTCTGTTCTTCGTGTTTGGGCTGGGCGGAGTGCTGGTTTTGGGGCTTGGTAGCTCCTTCCTCGGCCGCGATCTGGCCGAGCGACGCCTTGGCTTTTACTTCGTCCGCCCGATTCCCGGCTTGACCTTGTGGGCTGCCAAGTTGAGCGCTGCTTACCTGGTAGTGCTCGCTGCCCTGTTGTTGTTGGTGCTGCCCACCGCGATCTTGGGGAGTCTCACCCAACCTCGAACCACCATGAGACTAGACGACTGGCAAACGCTGGGCTGGTTCTTGTTGGGAGTGCTGGCGCTCCTGGCCGCCAGCCACGCGCTCTCGGTCATGGTGCGGTCGCGTTCGATTCTTTTGCTCGGGGATCTCGTGGCCCTGGTTCTGGTGTTGGCCTGTGGTTGGCTGGGCACTGAGCAGCTCTGGCGCGAACGTGCGCTCCAGCCGCTGGAATTCGCGGGGTCGTTTCTCGCCGTGCTCGGGACGTTGGTGTTGCTCGTCGCTGGAGCGGTGCAAACCGTGCGCGGACGCAATGACCTGGCCCGCAGTCACCGGGTGCTGTCGACGGTTCTGTGGCCGGGATTGCTGGCTTTGGGCTTGGGATTTGTGACCTTCGCGCAGTGGGTGGTTTCTCCCAAGACAGCCTCAATGACAGGATTTTTTGGTTGGGGGGTGGCGCCGCAAGGCCCGTGGCTCGCGGTGAGCGGCGAAGTGGCGCACCGGGCCGGCTACCGAGGGGTTTTTCTGGTCAATGGGGACACTGGTGAGAGCGATCATCTCGGGGGAGTCCATGTGGTCAGCCGCTGGCCTAGCTTCTCTGCCGATGGCCGGACCGCGGTATGGAGCGACTGTCGCCCGACCTGGCCGCCAGGAGGGGAGGATTTCCGCTGTGAGGTCTGGCAACGCGACTTGGCGAGCGATGCATCGCCGCACCCCACCGGCATCGAACTGGGCTCGTTGTCACGGCTGGCTCTGGCTCCCGACGGTTCGCGGGTGGCGGCTTACGACTCACCTAATCTGCTGGTTTACGAACTCGCTACCGGACGCCAGCTGGCTGCGGTCCTCATGCGGCAGCGGCCTGAGTTTCTGGAGTTTCAAGATCGCGACCGGCTCCGTTTCCTTCATGTCGTTGGGCAGCAGAAAAGTCTCGACCTCGAACTCTGGCAATTTGACCTCACCTCCCACGAACTGCGCCATCAAGGTTTGCTGCCGCCTCGCGCGCTCCCGGCTTACTTGGCCCTGCCCGCGAACCACTCTGACAGCTGGCCCATGTTGCCCGAAAAGATCGCCAGGGAGTGGCGACCGCAACCCCTCGGGGATCATTTGACGGTTCACCCGGGAGACTACTGGTGGTTCGGGAACCCGCTGCAGGCGATGAGCGGCGGCCGGTTGGTGGCCGGCTGGTACGCCGCCCAAGGCAACCATTTGGCGGTGTTGTCGGCGACTGGGGAGGTGGAGCACTGGCTCGACTTGCCAGGGCAAGCCGGGGATTTCTACTTCGGCGGAGAGCCCATCCCTGGCCGCTTGGCAGTGGGGCTGCGAAGTTCCACGGCAAAGGCGTCTCTACCGAGTGCTTTTGCCCCAGAACGACCCCTCGCGGACTGGTCGACCTGGTTGCTCGACGTCGAACGCGGCCAGCTCGAATTCTTGGCCGCAGGAGTGGTTCCGCTGGCAGGAGTACGATCGGCCGCTGGGTCGCCAGGTGCGCGGCTGTTCAGGTCGCGAGATGCCCTCCTCCGCTGGGATCCGGCCAGCCGCTCGATCCGTCAGGTTTTGTCTCTGGAGCCATCGAGTCAAGACAACGGGTATCCGGGGATGAGCCAGCGGTGGTGGTGAGCTGCAGTCCCAGGTGCCAGCCGACCTAGTCCCAGGTGCCCTAGTCCCAGGTGCCAGCCGACCTAGTCCCAGGTGCCAGCCGACCTAGTCCCAGGTGCCCTAGTCCCAGGTGCCAGCCG
>CAZCOV010000174.1:0-2530 GCA_964499975.1 uncultured Thermoanaerobaculia bacterium | reverse complement strand
CCGACCTAGTCCCAGGTGCCAGCCGACCTAGTCCCAGGTGCCCTAGTCCCAGGTGTCAGCCGAACCGTGCTGGGCCAGCAGATCGCTCAGTCGACGTAGCCGAGGGTGCGCATCTGCTGCCGGAGCTCTTCCGAGATCGGCACGCTGGCGTCGACGGACCACGTCGCGAGGCTGGTGCCATCCGCATTGAGCCGATGCTCGAGCGCGGCGCCCAGCCGCGCGGCCTGCTCGGGGTTGGCGACGGCCAGGTCGTGGGTTTCGGCAAAATCCTGGGCGAGATCGAAGAGTTCGAAGCGCGGTGGTTGTTCGTAAAAGGCAATCAGCTTGTAAGGATCTTGGATGATCGCTGCGGCCGAGATCCGACCGCCTCCCGCCATTTCGCTGAACACCGGCCGCGGGCAATCCACGGGCGGCGTTTTTTGTGGGACGAGCGATGCGCCATCGAGTCCGGAGGGGGAATTCCCGCCGATGAAGTCTAGGATGGTGGGCATGAGATCCACGGTGGACGCCGGGCAGTGTGCGCGGCCACGCGGGGCAAAACCGCGTTCGGCCGCAAAAGTTTCGGGGTAATGGATCACCAGCGGGGAATGGATCTCTTCGTTGTAGACCGTGAAGCCATGGCTGACGAACCCATGTTCGTTCAAGCCATCGCCGTGGTCGCTGGTGATGATCAAGAGAGTGTTCTGCGGCAGCTCGGTGCGGGCAAAGCGGTCGAGAAACTCGCCCACGGCTTGGCGGTCGACGCGCTGCGCTTTGGCCCGCGCCACGGCGCGCAGGTGGGTGACCTCGTCGTCGCTCAGCTGGAGCTTGCCTTCACCGACCGCAAATTTATAGTCGATTTTGGCAAAGTCGACCCGGCTGCGATAAGCGGGCGCGCGCAACAGGGCGAGGAAATCGTTGTCGTAGTAGTAAGAGTCATGGGTGCCGGGGAAATGTAGGTAAGCAAAGAAACGAGGCGGACGTGCCGCTTCAAGCCATGAAAAGAACTGCCCGAGCAAATGCTTGGAACCGTGGCCACCACGGTCGACGTAGTGCTGGAAGCCCTGGTCGAATTGCTGCACGCGGGTCAAGTGGACGCCTTGCACGAACCCAGCGGTGACCAAGCCTTGAGCCTTGAGCAGTTCGGCCAGGGTCATCGCCTCCTGGGGCAGCTGGTAGCCTTCGCCGCGGGTGATGCCGTGCCGCCGGGGCAAGAGCCCGGTGAACAACGAAGCGCTCGAAGGTTTGGTCCAAGAAGCCGCGGCAAAATAGCGTTCGTAGTGCCAGGACTCAGCCGCCAGCTGGGCCAAGCGCGGGGCAGCTCCCTCAAGGTAATCTGCGCGAAAACAGTCGAGCAGCAGGATCACTACGTTGGGCCCACGATTGCCGAAGCCAACCGGGGTGGGCGGCGTGGCGGTCAAGAGATCGCGAGCCCAGATGCGCAATGACGAAGAAACCACTCCGAACGACTGCCCCACAGGTCCGGAGAGCCGCAGTTCCAAGCCCCCGAAAATCATCCCTGCCACGGCAATACCCGCTCCCAGCCATTGCGCCCAGCATTTCGTCCAGCGTTTCGCTTTCGCTATTTGGGGCAACCATCCTCCCTGCCAGCCCGGTCCCAGTCGCCAGCCCAAGATCCGTGATCATAGCGCGGAACTTGCCAGGAGCACGATTCTGGCCACAATGGCACGATGGCCCCGGCGGTGGCAACAGGACGACCAGCAACCGGACAGTCAGGGCCGGCGGGCCGCGATCAGGGGGTAAATCAGGGCGCCTGCGGCGAAGAACTGCCGATAGCGGCGAGCGTGATCGCACCAGCGCCGGAAGCGAGCTTCCCCTTGGTCGCGGAGCAAGGCATCGGCGTGGACGCAGGACGCAGCTTCCATGCGCGCCAAGCAGCGTTCCGCCAAGCAAGTGGCGTCAGCGATCCGCAGGTCGACAAAGCCCAGCTGGCGGAGGGTCCGTTCTTGTTCCGCCAGCGTGGGCAGGTTGAGGATGCCGTCTTCTTGCCAGATGAACTCGCGGATCATAGCGTCCAGACGCGGTCCGGCCAGCACCTCGGCGAGAAATAAGCAGCCCCCAGGCTGGAGCACCCGGTAAGCGGTCGCGAGCACGCTGGCGCGGTCTTCGATCAGCATCAGCGCATCCAGGGTGTAGACGGCAGCAAAGCGTTCGCGCGGTGCGAAGGTCAAGACATCGGCGCAGAGGAACTCGAGATTGGCTGCGGCATGAAGCGCATGGCCTGAAGCGCCAGCGCGGGCCAGGGCGATCTGTTGGGCGTTGATGTCGACGCCGGTCACGCGACAACCCCGGTGCGCGACCAGGTAGCGACAGGCATCCCCCAGACCGCAGCACAGCTCGAGCGCATGCCGCTCAGGGCCGAGTTCGGCCAAAGCCCCCAAGGCGTCGAGGGCCTCGCGCCCCCCGATCGACGAAAACCACCAACCCGCATGGCTCGGTTCATAAACCGTCAGCCGCCAAAAGAGGTCTGAAGCAACGTCGTACTCCGCGCGATATTTCTCCAGGATCTCCTGTTTGGTGGGAGCCACAG
>CAZCOV010000173.1:0-13017 GCA_964499975.1 uncultured Thermoanaerobaculia bacterium | reverse complement strand
GGTGGGACGTGGCGGTTCTGTGGCTGCGCCAGGCGTTTGCCGAGAATCCCCAAGAAACCGAGCGACCGGTCACCCGCCCTTATGGCATGCATTTCGAGCCCTACTTGCCCTACTTCTACCTCGGGCTGGCCCTGTGCGAGCAAGGCCATCTCGAAGAAGCGCTCGCGCAGTGGCAAGAGTCGGACCGGCAAGGCGCCAGTGCGCGAACCGCGGAATGGGGCCGCCTCCAAACGTCCCGGCACGACTGCGAGCGGACCTTCGTGCCCCAAGCCAGAGAGAGCGCCCGCCGCGCCCTGGTGGAAGTCCGCGCTACTGCAGCTCAGTTCACTGCGCCGACGGCAAACGCAGGGCTTGCCCGGGAACTGCAGCAGCGGACCGAGAAATTCAAGACCGCGCTCGCGACTGCTGCCGAAGCGCTCGCAGCTGCCGAAAGCGCGGAGGACTTGCAGCAGATCTTTGCAGTGGCAGAACGGCTGCGCCAACTCGGCGAGCAAGCGTCCCAACTCCAAGGCGACGTACAAAGCGCGATCGCAACTGCCCAGCAGCAGGCCGTAGCAGAGCTGCGGGCCACTTTGCGCGCGGTGAGCCGCGAAGTCGAAATCACCCGCAAGGCTGCGCAGGAACTCGCGGCGCTCGCAGCTGACGGTGACCTGCCCGTCGAGCCGCAGCTTCTGGCCCAAATTCGCCAAATCGTCGAGCAGGTTGAACGCATGCATCAGCAACTTCTCACCGCACCGAACGAAGGAGCGGATCCGGCCGGGCTCGAAACCGTCCGGCAGCAAGCCCTGACGCTCAGATCCCAGCTCGCTGAACTCGGCAAGGAAGTGCCCAGCAGCCGGCTGCCCCAGGTGCTGGTCGCTGCCGCGCAAGCTTTTTTCGCAGGCCGCTACCACGAGGTGCTGCTCCAGCTGAACGAGGTTCAGCTGCTCCGTCCGCGCGCCCGCGCGCAGGCCCACCTGCTGCAAGCTGCCGCGCACTACGTACTCCACCTATCCGCCACCACCAACCCCACCGACGCGCAAGTCCACCTGCGCGAGGCGCAACACCAGCTGCGCTTGTGCCGCGCTGCAGATCCGCTTCTTCAGCCTGACCCCAGGTTCTTCTCACCCATTTTTGTCCGATTCTTCGCGTCCGCACAGGGCTGATCGCACAGGACTGATCGCCCAGGACTGATATAGTTAGCCCGCTATGCGCAAGTGGTTCCCGAAGCTGCTGCTCAATCGCGAGGTGTCTTGGCGACCGCCAGTGGACGATGTGCGGCATTGGGGCTGAATGGCTGGACAGTACCTACACCAGGTACCGGGCTGTGGACTGATCGCCCGGGCGCTGAGCGTCCGGAGGAGGCAAAATGAAAAATTTTACCGTTTTTTTGACTATTCTTCTTTTACTGTGTAGTTTGGGCTGCGTGTCCAAGAAGACTTTCGAAGCTGCCCAAGGGCAACTCAACGCTTGCGAGGACGAAAAGGCTAAGCTCGAAGCTTCGGTTTTGTCCTGGGAACAACGCTTTGACCGTGAGTCCGATCGCTGGAAAGAAATGGAGTCCTCGATCACCAACGCGCTGCCCAAAGCCTTGAGCGAGTTTCACTCCGAACGCGACCGCATCTTGCGCATGGTCCCAGAACAAGTCCAGGCGGAAGTCAATGCTTATCTCGAAGACTACTTTGCGACGGTGATGAAAGGGTTCCAGGCACTGAAGAGCGACAACGACGAAATCAAGCTAGAACTCCAAGCAACCCGCAAGGCCCTGGAGGTCGTGGGGGCTGACACCCAGACGATCAACACTGCGGTCAGCCAGACCCTGGCTGAGGAACGCAGCAAGCGGGAGATGGAATCGGGCAAACGCGAGGCCGTGTCATCCCAACTCGCCGAGGTGGTGGCGCTGGTCAGCGACTTTGATCACAAGTATTTGAACTGCAAGGACTGTGAAGAGCGTCTGAAGCTCAACAAGAAAGAGAAGGACGTGATCGTGGGGTTCCACGCTCAGCTGGTGAGCCGCCTCTCGGCGATTCAATCGTTCAGCGGCAACAGCGCCGGCGATGGCGAGTGACCGTACTCGCACTCACAGCAAAGGTTAGCGGCGACCGTCGAGTTCAGCTCAATAGGTCGCCGCACCAACGGCTGTGCCGTCATGCTCCTCAGCTGAGGAAAGCCAGCAGTCGCGAGACCCGGGCGAGTTCCGTGGTCTGCTTGGAAGCAGCACTGGTCAGCTGGGCTGCGCGCTGGCAGTCACCCGCAGCAACTTGACCTGCAGCCTCATTGAGCTTCTCTGCGATTGCGGTCATTTCTCGCGCAATTTGCGCTTTCATCACCAAAATCTGTTCGTTGAGTGGCTGTTCCGGGGCTCTCATTTTCGCAGTACCCTCAAGCGATAGGGGAGCAGAAAACGGGTAGGTTTGGGGCGCTTCGACGGTTGCAATGTTGTGCATGCAGACTCTCCATGTTGACTCCGCGGCATTTTACTGAGCAGACGTTACGTTCTCCTGACGATCTTGTTTTGCTTCACTGTCTTGCTTCGCTGGCTTGCTTTGCTTTTGCTTCGTGCTTCGTCCATTGTGCTTCGCTACTTTCGTATGCCCTCAACTCGAATGCGAATTGTCCAAGCTGCGGCTAACAGTCAGCATTAAGAAGTTTATCCGTCAAGATCTGTAGTTGATTCGACCAATCACTGATTTCTGCGTGCTTTCTGCGAGCTTTGCCACGATCCTCTCCATGGATGCAGTTTATGCAAAAAATGCGTCAGTTCTCGACGATCTTGATCCGGGTATTGATCGCGGCCGGTTGCACCACTTGCTTCTGCCCCGACGGCCAGGCCACCTCGATGCGCTCGACTTGGGTGCTATCCCCGAGGCCGAAGTAGAGGGGCAAAACGCTCTGCGACAGATAACCCGACTTGCCGTCTTGCACCTTGACCTGGAAGCGACCGCCAGAAAACACCGTCACGCGCGTGCCCACGCCACCGCGGTTGGAACGCGTCCCCACGAGTTCGAGCTCGAGGTAGTGGACCTGGCGTACCGCCGCAAGATCGCTGATCAAGACCTGGGGTGAGTCGTTGAACTCATTGGTGACGATGTCGAGGTCACCGTCGCCGTCGAGATCGAAAATCACGGAAGAGCGGGTGCCCTTAGCGGACATCACCACCACCTTGCCGCTCAAACCGGTGCAGTGCGGGTGTTGTGCTGGGCTTGCGGCTTTAGGGCCCGCAGCAGCCTGGCCAGGGGACGTCTCATGCCCATGCATGTCTGCGCCGAAATTTTCCCAACGCTTGAGCGGATCGCCCGCGGTCGCTCCGGGGTCACCGGCACAGTCGAGCTCGAACCAGGGCAAAATCAAGCGACCCGCCCGCGGTTCAATGCCCAAAATGAATTCACTGTCGCGGAAGCGCTGGCCGCGATCATTGAGAAGCAGCGAATTGATCGCGTAGCGGAAAGGATAGTTCATGCTCGAAGTGATGAAGGCATCGTCCCAACCATCGGCATTGACGTCGTCGACACTCACCCCCCATGGCCAGTAGTTCTCCGCCCCCACCTGGTCGGAAACCTCGACGAAGCGATCGCCACGGCGCTCCCAGAGCGCATTCCCAAAGATGAATGGATCGGTTTCTTTGACGGCTTTGGCGGCGATTTCTAGCGGGGTTTTCTCCTTTTCACGCGCGGGTCCGATGTTGTCGGTTTCATACATGTCGGAGTGCATGTCGGTGATCAGCAGATCGGTTTGGCCGTCGTTGTTCCAATCAAAAGCCTTGACTCCCATCGCACCAATCGGCGTCTTAGGAAAAAGCCTGGCGGTTTTGTCCACGAAAAACTTGCCCTGGACGTTCTCATAGTAATGATCCGCACCCTGCATGTTGAGCACGTAGAGGTCAAGATAGCCATCGGAGTTGAAGTCCACGGCAGTGGCGTCCCCGCTCCACGAGCGATCCACCAGCAAAGCCGCGGCCGAAACATCCTGGAATTTACGCCCGCCCAGGTTGCGGTAGAGAATGCTCGCCTCAGAACGGGTAGGATCCAAGTGGAGCGAGAAGGCGTTGTCGCGGCCGACGTAATAACCGCCGCGCCCCTGCTCCTCCAAAGTGTACTGACCGACGTTGGCAAGGAAGAGGTCGAGCAGACCATCGTTGTCATAGTCGAAGAACACACCGGATGACGAGTGCCCCACGTAAGTCAGGCCCGCCTCAGCGGTGATCTCGCGAAAGCGGCCCGTTCCATCGTTTTCAAACAGCGCGTTGCCTTTGCGCACCGAGGTGACGAAGAGGTCGGGGTCACCGTCGTTGTCGATGTCGGCAAACGAGGCACTCACGCTGACCCGATTCTCCATCGCCACCCCCGCGCGTGCGGTGATGTTTTCGAAACGGCCGGCACCCAGGTTGCGCCACAGCTCACACTGCCCCAAAAACGTGACGAAGTAGAGGTCGACCCGGCCATCGCCGTCGACGTCCGCAGCCGCAAGGCCGTTGCCGTGATCGTAGTGGACGGCCTTGTAGCGCAGCCCAGCGTCATCGACGATCTGGTTCTTGAAAGTGATGCCACTGGGTGCCAGCCGATCCACCCAGCGAAACCCATGAAATACTTGGAAGCTGGACGCGCTGGCCAGTTGGGCGCTGCGCCGGGCTTCCAGGTTGTCGAGTCCCATCTCGGGTGGGACCAGCAGTTCCACCGGCGACGCTGCCGTGGAGGCGGTGGCGCCCGTTTGGGCCAGTGCCCAGGGGAATCCCCAGAAAACGATCCAGATCAAGAGAACTACCATGCTAAGTAAGAGATTCTTCTGCCAAGGTTGCTGTTGATCCATGGATTACCTCGCCGACTTTAAAGGTTCATGAACTCCATGAGAGATCATTCTGTCACGTCGCTGCTTTTTCCCAAATTTTTCTTGCTGGGTTGGGGAGCGCTCTTGACTTTGCTCAGCCCGCTCCCAGCGCTCGAAGCACAAGTCGCCGCTCCGTCTCCTGCTGACGCGGTCAAGGTCCGGCTCGAGGAGGCGAATTCGCGAGTTCGCAACGGAGATCTGGCTGGCGCCATCGCGCTGCTCGAACCGCTGCGCCAGTTGCCGGAGCCATCGCTTAAAGCCGTGTCCCTCTTGGCCGCGCTCTACCTGGAAAGCGGCCGACCCCAAGACGCCTTGACCTTGCTCACACCCCTGACCCAAAAGCCGGATGCGGATCCTCTGATCCTGTTTCATGCGGCCCGGGCCGCGCTGGGTCTCGAACGCACTGCCGAAGCTGAACTCTATCTCACCCGGGCGGCCGCCCAGGCCCCTACCTCCCTGGCTGCTGTCCGCCTGGCCGAACTGCGCGCCCACCAAGGCCAACCCGCGGAAGTGGTCCGCCTCTTGACCCCGCTTGCGGAAGGCGAATATGCGGCGGCCGTCGTCCACCAGGACCGTGACCTGGCAGCGCGCATTGCCTGGCTGTTTGCGCGCGCGCTGCTCGCTTTGGGCGAGACCGCCCGCGCGGTCTCACCCCTCACTCGTCTCACCGAATGGGTGCCAGCCGACCAAGAAGTGTGGCAACTGCTCGGCGAGGCCCTGGTCGGGGCCGGTCAAATCGAGGCTGCCCAACAAGCCCTGGCCCGCGCCCAAACGCTGGCCGAACAAGCCCACCAAGCGGCCATCGCAGCGAGCTTGAAAAGAGAATCCGCGAGCAAGGAAGCGGATGCGCTCTTGGCTCAAGCTTTTGAACTCCACCAACGCGGTCAGCTCGAGGGCGCGTTGACCTTGCTCCACCAGGTGATCGAGTTGATCCCTGAGAACCCCAATCCGCACCTGCTCGAAGTGCGTCTGCTTTCCGAACTCGGGCGGCAAGCCGAAGCCCTGCCCAAAGCCGAACAGCTGGTGCAAGTTCGACCGGACGATCCCGAGGCCCTCTATTTGCGCGGCATGCTCAAGTTGGGGCTGGCGGATCCGCGAGGTGCAGAAGCAGATCTGCGGCAAGCTCTGAGCAAGGCGCCCAACCATGTCG
Source organism: uncultured Thermoanaerobaculia bacterium (assembly GCA_964499975.1). Taxonomy (GTDB): domain Bacteria; phylum Acidobacteriota; class Thermoanaerobaculia; order Multivoradales; family J023; genus CAZCOV01. The sequence continues at coordinate 7,064 of CAZCOV010000173.1, read as the reverse complement.
GCAGCCTGAACGGTCTGGCCATGGTGGCGATCAGCAGCGGACGTCTGGAGGAAGCCTGGGCCTTGCTCCAGCAGGTGCTGGCGCTGTCACCCGCGGATCCAGTGGCAGCCCGCAACCTGATCCGCATTGAACAGCTGCGTGCGACCCATCCGGCTCCCCCATCACCTCCGAGACGCTAAACCGCGGAAACTCCACAACCGACCACCCCTGGACCTACCCTGTACTGAGGTAAGATGTCGCCGGCCGAAAGGCCAGGCTGCTTGCCAGCGCGCTCGCCGCGACTCCCCGCAGCAGCCAGCACGGATCAACCAGTCAACTCCTCGATCACGGGTCGATAACATGCGCACGCTCTATCACGAATTTGAATCTCTGGAACATCTGCTGGCGACCCGGCTCTTGCCCGGCGGTGAAAACGACCCCATCCGGGCGGTAGTCTTTGGCGGCACGGGTGCGGTCGGCGGTGCTGCGGTGCTCGACCTCTGCCAGCTGATCTTGATGTCCGAACGCTATCGCAAGGTTCCCTTTCGGGGAGAGATCCACGCTACTGGCTCGACCGACAAGGAAATCACCAAGTTCGCCACCCGCCTCTATTTGGCGCTCGAAGAGACCACCCACATCGAGAAAATCGAGCCGCTCCGGCATTACCGGCTGGGCGATCGCATCGACCTCAAGTTTTCCCTCCTCCGCCTCGAGATCCCTCGCAACCTCGAAACCTGGGTAGAAACCGAGTTCGCTCGTCGGGGAGGCAACCTCGAAACCTGGCTCAGCGAGTACTTCGCCCAGCAGAGTTGTCCCTTCCAGGGCTATGTGGAGAAACTCGACCATCACTTGCTGCATGCGGTTTTGGTGTCGATCCCGCTGCCCAGTGTCGCCACTTACACCCTGGAGACGATCGACCGGCTAGCCGCGCGTTACCAGGTCGACCACAAGACCCTGCAGCAGATCAAGTCGCATTACTTGCGGACCTTTATCCGCGGGCTGGCGGTCATCCAGCAACGGCATGCGCGCCACGTGGTGATCGCGCACACCACAGCGGTCGGCGGCATGTATCGAGTGGATGGCGGTGCCCCGGAAATTCGCCTGGGCTTTGACCACACCGCCCTCGGCAAAACCCTGGTCGAGAAGAAATACTTCGCGGATGAGCTCACCCGCCTTTATCTCGACCAAGGCTTTGACGTGCTGGTGACTGCCGCCGCAATCGGCATTGATGCGGTCGAATTCCATGGTCACTTGCCCCAACATCGCATCATGCGGGCGGCCTTGCGGGCCAAAGTCGAAGCTGCCCAGCCCGCAATCACCCGCGAGGATCTCGAAGCAGAGAGCATCTTGCTGTACCCTGCGCTGGACATCGGCCTCGATCCCGCACCCGCCGACCAGCCCCAGGAAAACCAACCTCTGTGGTTCGGCAGCGGCAAGGAGCTGATCGTGGATGCGGCGATCCGTTCGGGAGAAAACGGTCTGTTTTCGGTGGCCAACTGTATTGCCCTGTACAACGTCATGAAAGTGGCGATCCCCGAGGAACTCGCCATGGTGCTGGTCCGCCACGCGGTGTTTGGACCCGAACGGCGGCGCGACTGGTTCCAAGAAAAAGTTTGCTACTACTGCGAGACCGAGAACTCTCACTTCGCCCTACGTCTGCTCGACAACTACCCGCAGCTGGTGCGTGGACATCTCGGCGCCTTCAGCATCCAGGCTTACCAGGCGCTGGGATCCTCGACCCACCAGGCCCGCCTGCACGAACTGGGGCTCTTGATGCTGGTCCTGCGTCTGCTTCAGCTGGCGCCGCATTTTCCTGCAATCCCAGAGAAGGCCCTGCAAGACGGCCTGGCGGACCTCGACGTTTTCTTTTGGGAAAACACGCGTCCGCCCAGCTTTGAAGACCTCCAACCGCTCGACGCGGTGCAGCTCGCCCAGCTCTTCGGTCAGCTGTGCGAAGTCGAATCCATGGAGAGCGCGGGGCTGTTGCTGGGTTACGATCCGCGCGTCCATGGCCTGCGCGAGCGGGGACGTGAGAAGTTCCTCGCCCGCCTCGCCACCCGGATTCGGCGTTATTTGCAGACCATCACCTCGCTCGGCATTCCGATTCTCTACCGTCATCCGAAAACCGGGCAGGATCGCTTGCTGGTCGGGCCCTACATCGCACCTCTCGAACTCGCAGTTGCGTCGAGCGGGGACGTTCACCAGCGCTTTGCCCAGCTCGCGGCTGAGTATGGCACCCCCCTGCAGGTGGCACGCGACTGGACGATCGTCAACAACGGCTTTGTCGACCTCCGTCCACACGCCATGCTGAGCACGGCCAAGGAACCCGGCCCGCAGCTGGGCCAGGCAGTCGGCGCGTGGGCGCAAACGGACGACCTCGTCAGCCGGCTCGCCGAGCTGGCCCCGGGCACCTACTTCACCACCTGCGGAACGGTCGCGCTCAAGTTGCGCCTATCCCGGCTTTTTGCCACCCTCAGCCGGCGCAAAATCGAGCTCGGGACCCGCGAGACCTGGAAGCACCTGTTCCGGCAAGACCAGCAAGGGCGCCTCCTCCTCGCGCCAGGCCTGATTGAAACCGTCCGCATGTACAGCGAAGGGTTGGGCAAGGTCACTGGGACCGAACCCCTGTGGCCTCACTGGGGCTACTGAAGCAAAGTTGCAGCAGGTTGCTGTTCGGGTTGAGGCTGCCGCACCCTGGCCAGCGCTCACCCAGCGTGCAAGTCTCGCTGCAACGTCAACTGCAACTGCAACATCAACGTCAGTTGCGCTGCGCCACTTTGAGCGGAATCCCGATCAGCGCGTAGGCCACCAGCGCGAACACCGGGAGAGCGGCCAAAGCCCCGAACGGTCCTTCGACGAAAGCGAATTCTTCGACCCCAAAGAAGAGCCCAGAGAGCGAACTCACACCGACCAGGGCTAAGCCCGCCATCAGCACCCCGGTCAAGGCTTCGCCCGCGACAAATCCGCTCGCGACCAGAATGCCTACGTTCTCGCAGGTGCCGCGCTGCTCCGCCTCCAGCCGACGCTCGGCCAGCCGGTCGACCGCGCCCTTGATCAACCCGCCGACGAAAATCGCGAACGTCGTCTCCAACGGCAAGTACATGCCCACCGCGATCAACATCGGCGCCGGTGCCCGCATCAAGATCAGCGCTACCGCCAGGCCGACCCCGATCGCGATCAGGCCCCAAGGCATCTCGCCGCCGACGATCCCCTTGGCGAGTTGGGCCATGAGTCCGGCTTGGGGTGCCGGCAATTCGGTGTCGCCAATCCCAATGCCCCCGCGTTTGAGATTGCCCTCGTGCAAGATCATGATCGGGAATACCAAAATGAAAGAAACAACCACCGTACCGAGGATCTCGGCGATCTCCATGGCCCGGGGCGTGCCGCCGATCAATTGGCCGACTTTGAGGTCTTGAATCATGTCCCCGGCCATGGCCGACGCGCAGCAAACCACGGCCGCCACCCCGAGGACCGCCCCCACCCCACCGATACCCGTGACGCCGAGCGCGACCAGAACCAGGGCAGCGATGATCAGCGCGGAAAGCGTCAGGCCCGAAATTGGCTGGTTCGAGCCGCCGACCAGCCCGACCAGCCAGCCGCCCACGGCCGAGAACAGGAAGCCGGTGAAGGTCATGATCACGGCTGCGACCAAGGCTCCCAGGACGTGGTGAGTGAAGTGGTAGTAAATCAAGGCGGTGGGAATGATCAAAAGGATGATGGCGAGCGCAATCGAGCGCAAGTCGAGATCGCGGTCGAGGCGGTTCGTCGTGGTCACGGCGGTGCTCTCTTGCCGACGAAATACGCCTTGCAGCGCTGACCCGAGGGAACTGCGCAATCCCCACAAGGTGTAAACCGAGCTGACCAGCATGGCGCCGACCGCGATCGGGCGGACGTTGTTGTACCAAACGGTAAAAGCGAGGTCCGACCACGAAGGCTGACCGCCGGCTTGCAGCTGGGCGCTTAAGTTGGGGTTTAGAAAGAGGGCCAGCGGAATGAACACCAGCCAGGCGAGCGCACCGCCCGCAAAATTAATGGCTGACAGCCGTGGGCCGATGATGTAACCCACCCCCATCAGCGCGGGGCTCGCCGTGGGCGTCGCAAAGGGAATGCCGCCGCTGTGGGCAATGTCGCCCATGGGCGCGCGCGACGGGAAGAAATGGTGGACGACCGAACTGGGGAAAGCGATCCAGCCTTCGACGGTATCGCGCATCACGCGCAACCCGCCCGAGTTCTTGAACACCTCGACCAGCATGCCCAAACCCAGGGCGCCGAAGACATAGCGCGCCCCGCTCTCCCCTTTCTGTCCGGCCTTCACGATCTCGTAGCACGCGTACGACTCCGGGAACGGCAAGCCAGCGTCCACCACCAGGGTTCGCCGCAGCAGGATCACAAACAAGATCCCCAAGGTGCCACCCGCCAGGAGGAGCAGCGAGGTCTCCCAATAATTGAACTTGGTCCACAGCCGCTGGCCGTCGATCTCGACCAAAACAAAGGCCGGGATCGTGAAGATCGCGCCAGCAGCCAGGGCCTCGCCCACGCTGGCCGTCGTGCGGGCGATGTTTTGTTCGAGCACATTGCCGCGCAGCCAGGACAAACGGAACGCTGCGATTGCAATCACGGCCGCGGGAAAAGTCGCCGAGATGGTGAGACCGGCCTTCATGCCCAAATAGGCATTCGCTGCTCCCAAGACAGCAGCCATCACCAGGCCGACCAGCACCGCTTTGAAGGTGAGCTCTGGCAAGTTGCTGTCAGCTGGAACATAAGGGATCTCGGACGTTCGCTTGGGGTCGCTCATCGCGCGTTCCTTCCTGAGTTGGGTCCGCCGGCCAGCCGGCAAATCGGTGTCGAGGCACTGGAGACGCGATTATCGACTGCCCTGCCCGCCGAGGGCAAGCCTCCCCAACGCCCGACCCTACGGCAACGGCTCAGCGGTCACGATTTTGCCGGCAGCAACTCTGGGCCCAATGGCAATGTGGGTCGCACCTCAACCGAAGGACGGTAGTATCATGAACAGGCGCCTAAAACCGGCCTGCAGCGGACGTCTGGCGCGCCGTTTGACCTGGGAGGGAATCTCGCCGCGCAGCGGAAGCCACTGAAGAAGATAGCTCCCTTGGAGTAGCGTTATGACACCGGATCTTAAAAGTGCGGGCTACGCTGGAGACTACGGCTCACCTTCTCGGACGGCAAGGTGGCGAGGTTGATTTATTGTCCGAGCTATGGGGAGATGACCAGCGGGTGATCCGGCCGCATTGAGCCGAGCGGAGGAACCGTGGGTCAACGCTTCCTCAATGCCATCGTGGCGATCGGGATCGCGACTTTCGCACTCGCGTCCTGGCCTATGTACCACTTCGTATTTGGGGACTCCCTGTCATGCTGGTTGGCGCTGCCCGGCGCCGACTTGGCTTCAAGCGCTGGTTTCACAGCAATCGCGCCAACGGGCAGGACGCCCCTCTGATCAAAGAGGGATTGATCAGGGATTAGCCAACCTCCGGCGCCGCTTTTCGCTCCAACTCCCGCAGACGCTGCTCGAGGAGCAAGTTGATCAGACTTTCGCTACTGATCCCCCGGATCCGGGCCAGTACCTGTACTCGCCCCAAGACCTCCCGGTCGACTGCGACCACATAGCGGCGCTGTACCTCGGGCGCAACCTCGAAGGTTGCGGGCTCGGTCTGGTCCCAATAATCGGCAAGGCTGTGGGTGTCCCAGAATGTTGCCATGTCTGCATAACTGTTGAATGCTGGGAGATGTTTAGCGTCGTCCATATTGTCGTCGTTCCTTTGCGTCCATGTCTCGGGCACTGATAATCAAGGCTTCCTGTGTTGGTTTGTAGATGAAAAAGACGATGAGGTACCGTCCAGCCTCTGTCTGGCCGCCAGCAGCGTACAGGTCTTCCCCAGGAATGTGGCCTTTTTGCACCTTGCGGTAGAACGCATGTGCGCAGAGCACTTCGGCAACTTCTTCCGGAGAGACGTGATGTTTCCACACCAGTTTGTCCAGGATGTCCGGTAACCAAATAATGTCGACGATGTGCATGAGAAGCCCTTACAAATCTCGTAGAGGTTACCATGATCTCATGCATCTGCGTGGGTCACGGGGTCTTGCCTGCGCGCCGTCGGGTTTTGGACCCCCCGAGCTCCACCACAGGCTCAAGACAGAGTACCCTCGACTGGGGCAGGACGATACCCGGCAACTCGAGCAGGATCGAGTCCGCTGCGGTGCCGTCCCAAGATGGCCAGTCCCTGCTGTCGCTCCTGGCTGCCTGAACAAGGAGGATTCCGCGATGAGCCTGGCTGACCGAACTGGGTTGAAGGGGCCGAGGCGTTGCATGTGATAGCATTTCGCGCTAGCATACGCATGTGAACGCCAAACAGCGCAAGACGCTCGCTGCCATCTTCGCCCGGCCAACATCTGCCGCTATCCGGTTCTCCGAGATCGAGTCGCTCATCAAGGCCCTTGACGGCACAGTCACCGAGCGCGAAGGCTCTCGCGTCAAGGTCGAACTCTTGGGCGAGCAGTGGCACTGCCACCGCCCGCACCCCGGAAAGGAAGCCAAGCGCTATCAGGTCGAGGAAGCACGCGAGTTGTTGGAGCGTGTAGGAGTCAAGCCATGAACACCATGTGCCATAAGGGTTACACCGCGCGTGTCGAGTACGACGAGCGCGACAACATTTTTGTTGGCCGCATCCTCGGCATTCGCAGCATCATCAGCTTCCACGGCGAAAACGTTGCCGAGCTTCGGTCGGAGTTCGAGCTTGCGGTCAAGGAATACCTTGCTGAGTGCAAGCGCGAAGGGGCTCCTCCCGAAAAGCCAGCTTCGGGCAAGCTGTTGCTTCGCGTTCCGCCGGAAGTCCACAGTCGGGCATTGGTCGCGGCGCAGGCTGCGGGCAAGAGCCTCAATCAGTGGGCAACCGAGGTTCTCCAACATGCCGTGCAAGCAGGGCCTGATCGGGTAGCCGGGGACGCCTAGTTAGCCCCCGGCCCCCATATCACCGAGTTCATCGAAGTTAATCCCAGCGTGATGATGGGAAAGCCCGTCATCCGGGGGACGCGGATCACCGTCGAGCTGATCCTCGAGAAGCTGGGGG
>CAZCOV010000172.1:0-13053 GCA_964499975.1 uncultured Thermoanaerobaculia bacterium | reverse complement strand
AAGCGAAGCGCGCCCGGGGCGCGACAGCCCGGGGTCCGCTGCAGGGGCGGGTTGGCCGGTTTTGGGTCAGGCTGTCTTTCATGCCTTTTCTTTCATGCCTTTTCTTCCCTAATTCGATCGTCTGGAACAAGGATACTCCAACCGGGATCAGATGAATAGCCCCAAAAGGGATTTTGAATGATTGACTATTGTCTGTGTACACTGTACAATGGGCCGTGACCAGGAACTGCACAACCATGCCGCTACCTCTCATCCTCGAAATCGACCTTGAAGCCCCGGAGCCGGTGTATCGGCAGATCGTCAATGGACTGCGCGCCAAGCTGGTCAACCGCGCGCTCACCGCGGGCGATCGGCTGCCCACGGTGCGCCAGCTGGCGCAGGATCTCGGCATCCACCACAACACCGTAGCAGAAGCCTACCGCTTGCTGGCGCAAGAGGGTTGGCTCGACCTGGTCCGCGGCCGGGGGGCAGAAGTCCGCGAACGCTCGCAGCCCAGACGTGACCCCGAAGTCGAGCGCGGTTTTCAGCGCCGGCTCGCGGAACTCGTCGCCCACGCGCTCGGGGCAGGCGTCGAACGGGACCTGATCGCGCGCGAGCTTGCGCAACTGGCGGGAGAGGTCAGCGCTGAAACCGGAAGGGGCCAACCAGGAGGTTAGCCATGTTAGAGATCTACGTGACTTTGTGGACCTTGTTTCTGATTTGCTTGAGCGGATTCTTCTTCGGGTGGGCGCCGAGTTGGTCGCGTCCCGAGTTGTTCTTCGCGATCACCGTGCCCGCGGACTTTCGCACCCAACCGGCGGCGCGCGAGATCCTCCAGCGGTACCGCCGCCATGTGGTCGCGGCTACCGCGGTTGCGTTCTTGCTCACGCTGGCGCTTGCGACTGCCGGGGTCAGCATCGAGCTGGGATTTATCCCGGCTTTTTTGGGCCAGATGGTGTGGTGCCAGGGGGCCTTCGTGACGGCTCGGCGGGCGACCTCGCGTTTTGCGGTGACCCCAACCGGGGTGCGCCAAGCCGTCTTGACCCCGCACCGGGACCCGCTGCCTGGCGGCTGGGGGCTGTGGCTGCTGCCGTTCGCAATTCTTGGGCTGACCGCGCTGGGCTTGGGGCTCTTCTGGGATCGCATCCCCGAAACCATCATCACCCATTGGAACGGCAGCGGCGAGGCGGACGCTTGGGCCGCCAAGAGTTGGCGCAGCGTGTTCGCCCCGCTGCTGATGTTAGGCACGACTTGCGTTCTGGTGGCCTTACTCAGTTTGGGGATGTTGCGCTGGGCGAAACGGGTTCATGTTGAGGGTGAGGCAGCGCGGCTTGAGACCGCTCGCCGCAAAACCATCATCTCCCTGCTCCTGGGAGTTCAGGTCTTCATGGCTCTAATCGGCGCGTTTATCGCTCTCCAGGTGTTGTTTCCCCCCAATTTCCCAGCCGTCCCACTGGGGATTCTGCTGCTCTTCCTCTGTGGCATCTTGGGAGCTGTGGTTTTTGTGCGGACGCGAGTGCTGCCGCTCACCGAGGTCACAGCCCGAGCCAGCGAAGCCGTGGCCGCGGGCCGTCCGCGCGGTGACGGCACGCCAGATGCTTGCTGGAAACTGGGAATTTTCTACTACAACCCCGACGACCCCGCCATCTTCATCGAGAAACGCGTTGGTTTCGGCTACGACATGAACTTTGCGCGCCCGCTGGCTTGGATCATCCTCCTCACGTTCATCTTTGCGCCCCTGGTGGTGATCCTCAGCCTTGTTGAATAGGGGCGAACGGACGCGCGCTCGCAAGGACTTCTGAGGGTGGGAAGATCGCGCGTTGGTACTGCTGGACCGCACGGCTCAGGGCGAAGCGCTCGGCCACGGTGCGCCGACCCGCGCGGCCTGCGGCAGCACGGCGCGCGGGTTCGAGTAGGGTGCTGATGCCGCGGGCGAGGGCTGAGAGATCACCGGGAGGAGCGATCACACCGCCGCCACCCGCGAGCAGTTCGGGGATCTCCCCCACGGCCGTGGACACGCAGGGAATTTCCCGGGCGAGACCGTCGAGGAGGAAGACGGGGAGACCCTCGTAGGCTGAAGTCAAAAGGCAGAGGTCGAGCGCGTCATAGAGCGGCAGGGGATCTGGGGTGAGCGGCAGCCGGGTCAAGTTGGGCAACGGACGCGCGGCGAGTTCGCGGTCGATCGCCGCGTCCAAAGGACCGCCGCCGACCAGCAAGAAGTGGATGCCGTCTGGGGCTAGGGCCCGGGCCAGGGCGAGGACGTCTTGCGGACGTTTTTGCGGGTGCAGGCGAATGAAGGTGCCCACCACCGGCCGGTCGAGCGGCAAGCCGAGCGCTAAACGGCGTTCGAGCCGCCGGGCCGTGCGTTCGGCTGCGGTGGGTAGGTCGGGCACGACCACCCCGTGGTGAATCAGCGCGATGCGCTCTTGCGGGACACCCCAATCTTCGACCAAAGCCCGGGCGATGTCGCGATTGACCGCGAGATGGCAGTCGATGGTACTAACCAGCGCGGGCGAAGTGTGCGCGATCCAGCCCCCGCGATGGTTGAAGACCTGGCTCAAGATCCGCAGCGCAGGCCGCTCGGCCTTGAGCGCAGGCGCCCAGTCATAGAAGCCCACTGTTCCATTCCAGGACACCAGGGTCTCGACCTGGTAGCGCCGGATCAGGTGGCGTAGGGCCCCGAGCTGGGCGGCGCGCGGCAAGCCGTCGCCCAGGGTGTAGACGTGTTGGCTGTGCTGTCGCGCCCGGTCCACGGTCTGACCGAGCGCGGCCGTGTGGGGTTCGAGGGTGACGATCAGCGCGCGCGCTGCCGGATCCCAGCTCGCGAGCAAATCGAACAGCAGGCGTTCCGCCCCGCCGATCGCGAGAAAAGGCAGCAGGAAGAGGACGGTCCGCGGGCCAGGGCAGGGAGGCAGGGCCGCCAAAACCTGATCGACCGGACGGACGGGGAAGGTCAGCACCCGGCCGGGGGGGGTATCGCTCGCAACCCAAAAAGGTCCGCTCACGCGGGCTAGCGGCAAGCTGAGCGGCACGGCGCCGTCCGGCAGCTCACCCGTGATGTAGGGTACGCGCCAGCCGAGCACTGCTTGAGCCTGAGCCTGGTCAATTGGGCGCTCCGGCGGTGGTGCTGGTGCGGGCAAGCGCAAGAGCTGAAAAGCGGTGGCTGGCACCTGGCGCGGGCGAGCGATTTCCGGGGTCGCGGCCACGCCCGGTGTGGCCGGGGTGCTCCAGCCCGCTGCCAGGACTGGCAGGTCGAGCGCGGCCGCCGCAAGCAGCAGGGATTCGAGGTGAGTGGCCGGCAAGCCCGCGGGCGCACTCGGCGCGCTCCAGCAAAAGCTGGCTTGCTCGGCGCCGGGGGATCCTGCCAACCCCCAGGAGCTCTCGGTTTGCGCGCTCAAATCCGGGGCGGGCGCATCTGCCGCGGGCACCACCACGATCGCCGGGTGCGGCAAGGCGGGTGCGCCTGCGGTCGACGGCCGGAGCATGACGCGCGGTGGCAAGCCGCCCGACGTGGTCGCGTGGCGCAGCCGATAGTGCAGAGTGGACAGCTGCTGGCGCAAGCTCCGCAGGAGGCGGCGCCAGGGCTGACTGTGCTCCCAGAACCGCCCCTGCCAGCGTCGCTGAAACCGCACTTTCACCGCTCACCTGCTGGGGGTTGGCCCAAGAAAACCGCGGCGTAGCGTTCCGCACAGGTAGCGACGGAGAACTCGCGTCCCGCGGTCACCGCACGGACGGCGAGCGCCGCGCGCAGCTGCGCTCCGGCGAGGTCGCGCACCGCAGCTTCCAGCGCGGCGAGGTCGCCTGGATGCTCGACCACCAGGCCAGCGCCCGTTCGTCGCAGCACCGTTCCCAGCTCACCCACGTCAGTGCCCAAAAACGGCCGTCCGGCTTGCAAGCATTCGAGCAAGAACACCGGGAGTCCCTCATATTCCGAGACCAGACAGCCCACGTCCGCTGCCAGGATCAGCTGCGGGATGTCATCGCGGAAGGGCAAGCGCCGAATGCGGGCGCGGGAGCTTTCGATCGCGGCATCGACGTCGGCGGCCAGCTCGCCACCACCGACCACCAGAAAGTGGACCTGCGGCAAGTCGCGCAACCGGGCGGCCAGCGCGACCAGGTCGAGCGGACGTTTTTGCGGGTGCATGCGCGCGGCCGTGAGCAGGACCAGGTCGTCCGGGCCGTAGCCCAATTCGGCGCGCAGCTGCGCGCGCACCGCCAGCGCAGCGTCGCCCTGGGGAAAAGCCTCCGCACGGCGTCCGCATGGCCAAATCACGGGCACGCGCTGCTGGGGCCAGCCGCGTGCCAAGAGCTCTGCTGCGATGCGATGATTTTCTGCGACACAGCAATCGACACAGCCATCGACCCAGCGATCCAGCGACGCCAGGTCCTCCTGAGCGAGGTAACGCTCGATGTAGCCGACGCGGTGGTCATAGAGATGGTCGATGATGCGCAAGCCCGGACGCGCGGCCTTGAGTTGCGGTGCGAACTCGTAAAACAGGGTGGTGCCATTGGCGTTATAGACCACTTCGGCACCGGTTGCTGCGAGCAGCGACAGCAGTATTCCGGGCATGGCTGCGGGGTGGACCAGGTCGCCCAGCGCAAAGAGTCGCGGGCAGATCTGCTGGAAATCCGCGCGCCGATCACCGCGCTCAGGAAGGTGGGGGGCCAAGGTGACGATCGAGAAAGTGAAGCGGTCCACCAATGCGTGCAGGGTCTCGAACAAAGTGTGCTCGGCTCCGCCTTGGGCCAGGAAGCTGGTCAGCACCAGGACTGCGGGCCGCGCTGGCGCGGGGAAGTGGGGTTTGCGGGCGAGTCGGCTGGCATCGCGGAGCGCGACGGTGAGCCGTGGTCCCAAGGGTTGACTGGCCAGGTACGGCCCGCGTCGGCGCGCGTTTAGCCATGCCGGGGTTTGCGGGATGGCGGCCACTCCAGGGCGGTCAACCCACTTGACGAGATGGGGTTGGTGCGGCGGCAGGACGCGGTCAGCTGCGGGATCATAGGTGTAGGCTGAGCGACTGAACAAAGTCAGCTGGCGCAGCTTGGGAGTGAGCAGATCGTCGCTGGTTTGCGCTTCACTCGGGGCGGCTGCTGCTTGAGCGACCAGGTCGCGGGCCATTCCCACGGCGTCGACGCTTTCGGCCGCTGCCACCAACAGGCAAGTTTCGAGATGCTGGGGGGAGAGTGCGGGCAGTTGTCCAGGGGCCATGAACCAGGCTGCGTCGCGCGCGGCAACCCCTCCGCTCGCGGCCACGCGAAAGCGTTCGCTGCCGTCGGCGGCCAGACCGATCACGGTCAACTCGCTCAAGGTCTGGTCCGCACAAAAGGCGCGCGCTGCCGCTTCCTGGACCGCGCGTTCGCCCTCCGCTCGCACCAGCACGAGAACCCCTGCTGGGTGCGTCGGGGTCCATGGGGTGAAGGTGTAAACGAGTTCGCCTGCGGGCAGCCTGCAGAACCGATGGAGCGCGTAGCGCGCGCGGCGGATCCCTCGTTTGACCGGGCGCAAGAGCCCCACCAGAGCGCCGCGCAGGGGTGCGAGAGTCCAGCGAGGGTGCGCACCGTTGATCGCCAAATTCCAGCCCAAATTCCAATTCGCTCCGCGGGATTTGCGCCCCGGCTACCCAGCGCGCCAGCGGACGAAAGCGCGATGCCACCGATTCCACAGCGCAGCCAGGGCGAGCTTGACGCGCCCAGCAGGGGAGCCATAGATCCGATCGAGCTCTTGCCGCAACTGCGTCGACCTTTTTTGGGTTGCCGCCAGATCCAGCTGGAGGTGATGAATGACCGCCTTGTGCTGCCCCAGCGCGCCCCCGGGTGACGAAACCAACCGATGGATTTCGGTCTCGTAAGCGCTTTGCGCCTCCTGGTGTCGCGCGACGAGTTCGAGCAAGATCTGATCTTTCTCCGCGATCACCTGGTTCAAGCCGGCGATTTGCGCGAGCTGGGTCTCGAGCGCTGCGCGCAGCTGGCCGATGGTTTCCGTGTAATCTTTCTGAGCGGTGAGCGCTGCCCGGTGGAGCTGGCGCAGGTGCTCCCGCATCCCGACGTCGCTCGTTGCCGCCGGGTTTTCGGTGGGTCCAGGCGAGTTCCAGGACAGCTGGCTCTTGCGACCCAAATCGGCCAGGTGGCGCGCAAATTCCCCGGGATCTCGCTCGGAGATGGCGTGCTGCAATTCCGCTTCGGCGGCAAAAAAAACGGCTAGCTCTGCGCGGGTGGCGCTGATCCCGATCAGCCGGGCCAGGACCGCGGTCAGCTCGTCGACGCTGAGGGTTGCGGGCCAGGGGTGCGGACAGTTGTAGATGACCAGATCACGGGCCAGGTGCCACAGCGCCCGGCGGCGTACCAGCACACCGTCGACCGCCTGCCGCGCCTGCCATTCGTCATCGATGTAGTGGATCTCGCCTGCTGGGGTGACGACAAAATTGGCGAAGTCGACGTCGACGCAGTGCGGGGCCAACAAGACCTGGGCTTGCGCGGAGCAGAAAGGGTGGGGGGAATCCGGCGGAACGGGTTGCGGCTGGGCGTCGAGGAAGCGGGTCCACTGCAAGAGCCAGTGCTGAACCGCGGCTGGATCGTGGTGCGCACAGGCCGCAAGCAGCAGCTGTTCGAGGGTTTCTCCAACGACGAAGCGAGATTCTTCGCGCGGGTGGTGTTGCAGCCAACCCGGAGCTGAACTGGCACGCGCGTCCTCGTCCTCAGCCGCCGCCGGGCTGGTCCCGCGCGAATCCAGCAACGTGGCTTCGACCTGCAACTCCGAACCTTGACGACTGCGCACGGTTTTCATGCGCTGATAGTGACGCCGCCGCTCATCGCTGAAACACCAGGCCAGGATGTCTGCGGGCAAGAAACGTCCGGCATCTGTGGCTGCAGCAGCGATCAAAAATGAATTGGCGAGCTCGGTGCCAAGGCCCCCTGCCAAAAGCGTGCGATGGCAAGCCCGCTCGGCCACTGACAAGGCCGCTGACCCTATGCGGTTGGGAAAGCGCACCAGTTGATCTACCACGTCGCGCAGCTGCGGTTCGGTCAAGAGGCGCTCGCTCAAGATGGAGCGCGGCAGTTTGTAGTCGGGAAAGGGGAACAGCCAGCGCTGGGCGGGAAAACCTGCTGCATGGAGCATTTCCGTCAGGGCTCGGCGCGAGAAGGTGCGGATCTGCTCGCCCTGATACCCCTCGAGCCCGACCCACGGGCGTTGCAGGTGGTCCTCCTCATGGCCGAGCAGATACTTGAGCCCGATCTGATTCTCAATCGCCAGGATCAAGACGCCGTCGGATTTGAGCAAGGCGCGGGCCTGGGCGAGCAAAGTTTGCGGTTGGTTCGCTCCGCTCGCGGCCGTGGCCGCGTACTCGAGCACCCCGACCAAGAGCACCGCGTCAAAGCCCAGGTCATCACGAAACGCGGCAACCGGCCCGCACACCACCGCGACTTGCGGCAAGTCCAGGCAGCGGAGCGCGGTCGCTTGCGCCCGTTGCAGATTGCCTTCGAGCGCGGTCACTTCGACGCCCTGTTCTCCCAGGTAACGCGACAAGGCGCCGGTGCCAGCCCCGATTTCGAGCACGCGCAACCCCGGACCGAAACGGAAAGGACGCAGCAAATGGCTGCGCAGGCGGGACAAGTGGTACTGGGTCGGCCAGTCCGTGATCTGGCGCGCCAGTTCGTCCGAGCCCGTGCTCCGGTCCTCGGCCTGGCGTAAGAGCACGAGCAAACGGGCTTCGGACTGGTCGTTGTAGGACAGCGACTCACCGATGAACCGGATCCGCAGCGATTCTGAATTCTCTGCTTGAGCAGTGGTCGACGTTTCCACGGGGGCAATGCGCCTTTGGGGGCTGGTGATTTGACTCAACGAATGTAGCCCAGAGCCTTGAGCTGTTCGAGGGTTTCGCTGGGCAGCCCCGTGTTCTTGCTCTGGTAGGCGCCCTTCTGGGCGATCTTCGCGCGCCACAAATCAAGACCCTGGGCCAAGCGCTGAACTTCCTCTGGGTGCTCGGCCAGGAGATTGGTCGATTCCTTGGGATCGGCCCGAAAGTCGTAGAGCTCGTAGTGGTCGTCATTTTGGAAGTGGTGCAGACGGTACTGCTCGGCGGTGAGGGTCAGCCAGCCGCCAAAGAAGGGGAATTCACTGATCGCGACAAAGCGTCCGCTGGCGGCTGTGGCTTGGGGGTCTTGCTGCAACAGCGGCAACAGCGACTTGCCTTGCAATCCTGGCGGCAGGGGGGCGCCGACCAGCTCGAGCAGGGTGGGCATCAAGTCAATGCTCTCAACCACTTGCGGGATGGTCTGCGGTCGCCGCCCGCCGGGCAAGCGAATGAGCAGCGGAATGCGGGTGACGGTGGCGTAGAGTTTCTCGTGGAGCACTCCGCCGTGCTCTTGGAATTCCTCCCCGTGATCGGAAAAGAAGACGATCGTCGCCCGTTCGAGCAGTCCCAACTCGCGGAGCTCGGCCAAGAACTTGCCGAACCAGTCATCGACATAGCGGATCGCCCCGTCATAGCACGCCCGGGCGTAGTCGATGTCGTTAGGGGGCAACAGGTTGGGTCGCTCCCAGGCAGCCAGCCGGATTTCTTCCATTTTGGCGACGGTGGGCTGAAAGCCTGGAGTGGGCGGTGCCAGTCCGGACAGGAAGGCGGAGCGGAAAGGCTCGGGCGGCGAGTAGGGGGTATGCACATCGTAGGTGTGGAGCCAGAGCAAAAAAGTCTCGCGGTGGTGCTCGCGCAGCCAATTGCTCAGCTTGCCCGCCAGCCGGCGCAAGCCAGCTCCGTCATTGTCGTGGTACAAGCTGAAGCCCTGATTAAAGCCGAAGTGCTGGCTCAAATAGCCGCCGTCGATGAAGCCCGCGGTGAGAAAACCGTGCTCTTGCAGCACTTCCGCCAACGTGGTGACTTCGTCGGCAATGCGGTCGTCATCGTCGATCATGCCGTGGGTGGAGGGGTAGAGCGAAGTCAAGATCGACGCTTGCGACGGCGGGGTGTTGGGGGCTTGGCTGATCGCCCACTCGAAGCGGATGGCTTCGCGGGCGAAAGCGTCGAGGTTGGGGCTGGTTGCGCGCGAGTAGCCGTAGACGCCAAGGTGATCCGCGCGCAAGGTGTCGATGTCGACCAGGATGATCGGATGCGGGCCGATCGGCTCAAGCTCTGGACCGCAACCCGTGACGAGGAGCAGGAAGCCAACCAGCACGCTGGGGCAGCCGAGCGACCTCACGAGAGCGCGTGGTGGTTTCACGGGCGAACTCCAAACAGCGCAACGCTGACCGTCCGCAGCAAGGCCAGCAAGTACAAGCGAACCGACCGCTCGCGGATGAAATAGAGATCATACTCCAGCTTGCGCTGGTGGTCTTCGAGGGTGCGCGCGTAGGAGGTGTTGACCTGGGCCCAGCCCGAAAGGCCCGGCGGCACGGCCGTGCGAAAGGCGTAGTAGGGGATTTTCGCGCTCAGTTCCGCCACGAACTCAGGGCGTTCGGGGCGGGGTCCCACGAGCGACATTTCGCCCAGGATCACGTTCCACAGCTGGGGCAGTTCGTCGAGGCGGAAGCGGCGCAAGATCGCCCCGATCCGGGTGGCGCGCGGATCGTCGCGGGTGGCGAACGTCGGCCCGTGAGCTTCGGCTTGGCGTTGCATCGTGCGCAGCTTGAACAGGGTGAACGGGCGACCGAATTGACCGACCCGCGCTTGCTGGTAGATCACCGGCCGTCCATTGAACCCCCAGATGAGCAGCCCGGCCAGCAGCAAAATCGGCAAGGCCAGGAGCAGCAAGCAGCAAGCGAGCACGATGTCCGCGATGCGGGTGAAGCGATTGAACAAGGTCCAGTGGACGCCGCCAAAGCCCGGCTGATGCAAGAACACGACCGGGGTCAAAGCAGCGAGCGGCAAGCGTTCTTCCAGCCAGGCCCAGATCTCGGACGCGGCCACAACCGGAACTCCGGAAAAATGGAGTGCGGTCAAATCCGCGCCCATCTGCAGCACGTGCTCGTCACCTCCGGCGAGGATCACCACGTCGATCCCTTGTGCGTTCACCGCCGCTGGAATCGCCGCGGGTTCGAGGTGCGAGCCGTCGACCGGTTGCCAAGGTGCAGCCGGGCGGGCCGCGAGTTCGCGGCAAAAAGGTGCCACCACTTCGGGGTCGCCCACCACCAGCGCGGTAAAGCGGGAGCGTTGGCGCAGCCAAGACGTGATGCTGAACCGCAGCGTCAGCATGGCGGTGCCCCAAGCGCAGGCGGTGAGCAACAAAATGCCGCGACCAAACGCCCAGGTGGGGTAGAGGTACGTGGCGAGCGCGATCGTGGCCGACCAAGCCGAGACCATGGCGACGATGCGCACCAGGGTCTCGCGCCGTCGGTGGAGTACTTGCAACTCGTAGAGTTCAGCGGCGACCGCAAGCATCCAGCCGGCGAGCACCATGAACATGAGCAGCGCTGGGCTGGCGAGCAACTGCACCCACTTGAAGGAGCGCGCTTCGGGATCAAAGCGGACCAGGTGCGCAAGCCACAAGGCGAGCAGCAGGGCTGCGCTGTCGACCAGGGCGAGACCGCGGCGCAAGCGCGGGGTGGCATGGCGAACAAAACTCAAAAGCAAACCTCGGGTTTCGGTTTGGTGGTCTCAGAGCGCGGTCACGCGGATGACTTCTTCAAACGTGGTAACCCCGTCCGCCAGCTTGCGCAAGGCTGACTGGCGGAGCGTTTTCATACCGCTCGCGACCGCTTCGCGCTTGATCCGTGGGGCGTCCGCGCCCTCGATCACCAGTTCCTTCATCTTTTCGTCGATCGGCAAGATTTCAAAAATGCCGCTGCGTCCCAGGTACCCGGTGTTGCGGCACTCGAAGCAGCCGCGTCCTTCATGCACCTTGATCCGCTTTCCCGCGGGCACGGACAAGCGCAAGGCATCCGCTTCTTCGCGGGTCAAGAAGCGCTCGGTGGTGCAGTTCGCGCAGATCCTACGCAGCAGCCGTTGCGCCATGGTGCCGATCAAGGTCGAGCTGATCATGAAGCGTTCGATCCCGAGGTCGATCAACCGGGTGATCGACGACGCTGCATCGTTGGTGTGCAGGGTGGAAAACACCAGGTGCCCGGTGAGCGCGGCCTGGGTAGCGTACTGAGCGGTCTCCCCGTCGCGCACCTCGCCGATCATGATGATGTCGGGGTCCTGACGCAAGATGTGGCGCAGGGCTGCCGCAAACGTGATGCCGATTTTGGGATTGATTGCGGTCTGATTGAACTCCTCGTAAACCAGCTCAATCGGATCTTCGATGGTGGTGATGTTCTGCTCGCGGGTGGCGATAGTTTTGAGCGCGGAGTAGAGGGTGGTGGTCTTGCCCGAACCGGTCGGGCCAGTGACCAGGATGATCCCGTGAGGTTTGGTGATGAAACCCGAGAACACGTCGAGTTCTTCGGGATAAAAACCGAGGCCGGTCAAGTCCTGGACCAAAACCCCGGGGTCGAAAATCCGCATCACGACTTTTTCGCCGAAAGCGACCGGCAAGGTCGAGACCCGCAACTCGATTTCACGGCCTTGACGCAAGGTCTTGACCCGACCGTCCTGCGGCCGCCTTTTCTCGGCGATGTCGAGCCGTGACATGGTCTTGATCCGGCTCACCACCGCGCGGTGGACTACCATCGGAATGCGCTGGATATCGTGCAGCACGCCGTCGATGCGGAAGCGCACCATGGCTTCTTCGCGCCGCGGTTCGATGTGGATGTCGCTCGCCCGCGAGTCATAGGCGTGCTGCAACATGAACTCGACTGCGTTGATGATGTGCTGGTCGCTCGACTCGATCTCGGCCGCGTTCTTCATCCGTACCAGCTGCTCGAGGTTGCCGAGGTCGATTCCCGCGTTCAAGTCGCGCTCAGCTTTTTTGACCGACTGCCGCAGGCCGTAAAACTCGGTCAACGCCTTCAAGATCTCGGGCTCGGACGCGACCACCAGTTCGAGGCTGCGGCCGGCGATGCGCTTGAACGAGTCCACGCTTTCGAGGTCGAAGGGATTGGCGCAAGCGACCCGCAACACGCCGTTGTGATGGACCAGCGGGATCATCCGGTGGCGGCGGGCAAAAGGTCGCGAGATCTGCGACTCGATCAAGTCGACGTCGAGGCTCAAAGGATCAATCCGCACCCGTTCGAGCCCGGCCGCCCGCGCGATGGTGTTGGCGATCGCCTGCTCATCGACCACTTGCTCAGGATGCTGAGCATGCCGATAGGCGAGCCGCTCGACCAGCTCATAAGCCACAGACCGCTGCTCATAGCTGCGCGCCGAGCGCAAATGCGCGGGCAAAAGCCGCGCTTCCTTTTTCACGTCCTGGCCTTGCTGCGGGGTCAAAACGCCCTGCTTGACCAAAACATCGCTCAAGAATTCGGGGGTGAGGTGCATCGCGTCGCTTCCGCCCGCAGTCTATCCGAGTTGGTGGCCGACCAGGAAGCCAGCGGGTGGCTGCTAGCGATAAACCCTGAGCGACAACCCAGCGACAAACACAGCGATCAACCCAGCGACGAACCCAGCGACCAACTTAGCGGCCAACCCAGTACTCGGAGTTGACAGCCACTTCTTGTATGATTCCGGACAACCGAAGCGAGGCCACGATCCGCCCTAGGACGGATCTCACCGACGATCCACCATCGACCCCCGAGCGACGCAAACCCGTAAGACAGTGACCTTAAGGACCGTGACTTGAAACATGAACGAACGCAATGACTCTGCCGGGGCTCCGGCTGTCCTCGACCTTTCCGCCCCTGCTGCCCGCGCGGGCGCCACCCCCGATTGCCCGCTCGCTGTCCCGGTTCCCGAACCGCTCCAGCCGACCGACACCTTTGTGCGCCGTCACCTCGGTTCTGGCCCTGGCGAAGTCAGCCAGATGCTCAGCGTGCTCGGAGTGGACTCCCTCGCGACTTTGATCGATGAGACTGTGCCCGCGTCGATCCGCTGCAAGAGCCCGCTCGCGCTCGCCGGTTTGGGATCGCGTCCGCTGGGGGAGCACGAGTTGCTCGCACAGCTGCGTCGGATGGCGGTCAAGAACCGGGTCTTCCGTTCGCTGATCGGTATGGGTTATGCCGACTGTCTGACTCCCGGCGTGATCCAGCGCAACATCCTGGAGAAC